>JACRIL010000086.1 GCA_016235825.1 Planctomycetota bacterium | reverse complement strand
TAACCGCCAGCCATACCGTGTTCAGAAGATGCCGGAAACGACCAAAAAAAGCCCGGCAGCCCACCCCAAACGTAGCGCAGACGTAGCGCAAGGATTTCGGCCACAAATGAAAAGCCCCTATAAGTCTCTATATTATAGGGGCTTAAGACAACTGGGGATCTAGGATTTGAACCTAGACTAACTGATCCAGAGTCAGTTGTGCTACCGTTACACTAATCCCCAGTGTCGGGCGCATCGGCCTGCAATGTGGACCGCCGCACAACTGACATAATCAAGTTTACCAACCCGCCCGGCCAAGTCAAGTCGTTTTGCTCGCCTACCTGTGCGGGTCTTTCACGTCCCGCTGGGGGTACGTCTGGAGATATGTCTCACCCGCCGGATACCCATGCTGACGGCCGTCAGGGAAAGCTGCAACTACCTGGTTTCCAGCGGCTTGGGCAAGGGTCGATAAGCGGCGGCGAAAAAGGCCATCGACGACGCGGCCTGGGGCGACAGATTCATCCTCTCCACCGGCAACCAGTGAGGCCGCAACACATCCGACGAAAACCTCCGCACACTCGTCCGCACCGCCAGAACCTATGGCAAATATTAATTCCGCCGGAATGCACGTATCAGCCCGTTGAAAATGTGCCGCGGGCGTCCCGCCCGCGTGTGTCGAGGCCGTCCCGGCCTCGTTTGATTATCCCACGGCAACCATTAACCCGACTCATTCATTCCGACCCGACAGAAAAAAGAACATGCTCGCAATCCGGCTTCGCTTCCGGCTCTGCCGCTAAAGCGGCTACGCCGGACAAGCCGCTACGCCGAGATAAAACAGATGCGAGCAGTGGCACCCGACTTCGCCAAAAGGCTACGTCGGGCAAGCCCGTTTTTACCTCTTGCCGCGAAACCTTGCCATGCCATCGGCCGACAAATTCGCAGGCTCGAAGGGCCGGCAGAGAGTAGCCGTAGGCGTGAGCCTGCGGTTCAGGTCTCCCCGGGATAAAGAGCCTCGGAGAGGCGACAGAAATTCCTGGACAATTGTGCCGCCTCTTCAAGGCTCAAATCATAATGTGCTCATATTCCGGAGGCTCACGCCTCCGGCTACTCTCTGCCAGCCCCTCGGGCTTCGCCAACTCGGCCGCCGCATCATCTCCGGAGCGCGCCGCTGGCAGCAGTGTCGGAATCTCTGCATGCCCCGGCCGTCGGCTTTAGGCAATTCATTGTTCTTCGTGTCGGATAATATCTCCCGGCACATTCAGGTCTATAGATTAAGTTGTAAAACTACGGACGAAGAAGTTTCAATTAATGAAGAGGAGATTTGCCCTGGTTCGTGAAATACAGTGCGATAATTGAGAAAGACGAAGACGGCTGGTTCGTCGCCACCGTACCCGAACTTGAAGACTGCCATACACAGGCCAAATCGATGGATAAGCTGCTGGTCCGCGTCCGCAAGGCCTTTGAACTGTGCCTGGAAGTTCGCAAGTCCAAAGGTCCGGCCATGCATTTTGTGGGCGATAAAAACACATATCCCCATGCTAGCGCATGGGGCTTTATGAATGGTTCGCCGATGATTTGTTTTTAAAGCCCCGCATGTTAATGCGGGGATGCCGTTTTTTGTTTTTCCAAATACGTCACTTCGATTCGCTCGCTCTGTCAGACGTATCACGGAATTCCTCTTCAGCAAACGGCCATGACTTTCGCGAACCGCCGTGTACGCTGTTGCGGAATCTGGCGCGAGGTAAAGTCACCGGTAACCGTATCAAACCTATAACCGCCAATAGAGAAATTGAAAAACAGGATAGTCCAGACAATAAAGGTAAATATGAGAAATGTCCCGAGACAACTGGTGGGCTTGTTAATGCAGCAACAACTATAAACCCAGCCAAAGTCATCACCATTAACATGACAATGGTCAGCAAGCCGGATATGATGGTCAGCCAATCAATGCCTTCCTGATTTAAGCACGACTTCCATATGCATTGTTGATCCGTCTGCAGAAACCTGATGCAACGATGAATCGTTTCCTCGATCCGGCTTCGTGTTTTTTTGTTCGTCAGAGACGGCAATTTCGTGGAAGGGAGACTGGATAAATACAGCCGGATGTTATCCTGGAGGTTCGAATCGCTAAAGGACAAAAGAATTTGTTTTCTGACCTCATCAGCCGTAGCTTTGCCTGACAGAAAATTATCCAACTGTATAATGGCTTCATCCCGTCGAACCCGCCGCCAATCCGTGTCGAAAGTTTTTATCAGCATTTCGCTCGACGGATTATCGCGACTCTGCGATTTGAATAATTCTTTGGCCTTATTCAGTTCATCCATGCTGACGAACGGCCATGCATTCCGGTCCCAGCCGACCTTAAACCAATTTTCTTTCCGCCAGCGATAAGGCAGATCGCTCCGGAGAAATATCGCGCATCGGCATAAAACGTGCGAACGTTCGTCCAATTCGCAATATCCGCTTTTATTAGATTCATCCAATATCAGATCGGGAATCTCCCTTTGAAGAAAATCGATAAGAGGATCGCCAGCAACCCGCGGGAACCGGGCGAGAAACTGATTATCGCTTATTTCTTTGGCGATATATTGAACGATGAGATGAAAGATTTCATCTCTCGCCCGCCTGTCCACGACAATCTCTTTAGCCTCGCCCATGCCTCATTTACATTTTAACCTTATATCCCGGCAAAACAATCACATATCAGAACATGGAAAATCGCCTGAGACGGGAACTTGCGGTGCGGGCATCCGGCTTCGCCCCTGCTTCGCTGGACAGGTCTTGCCTGCAACCCCATGAATAAAAAATGCGGACGAGACGCCATCGCCACATGCGGGCGGGCTTGTCCGGCGTAGCTTTAGCGAAGCAGGAACGCCCACGCCACATTTTCAACGGGTTGTTAGGGTCAGGACCCTACAATTGGCCGTTTGAAAAACAATCGCGAACATGCCGGCAAGATGTTGCGATTGGGTTCAGGGACATTATAATGGATAATTCGTTTCCGTCAGACGGCTGGCACGGGTAAATTGGTCCCGGGAGTCAAATCAGGATGGCCGCAATAAAAGGCAAGGCAGTCGTAGCGCAGTCGGGCGGACCGACAGCGGTCATAAACGCGAGCGCCTACGGCGTGGTCCAGACGGCCCAGAAACATCCCGAGGCGTTCACTGCCGTCTATGGCGCCCTCAACGGCATCCTGGGCGTGCTCAACGAGGAACTTTTCGACTTTGCCAGAGAGGACGCCAAAGAGATAGATCGCCTGTGGCGGACGCCCTCGGCGGCTCTGGGCAGTTGCCGGCACAAGCTCAAGAGCCTGGAAAAAGACCGCACCGACTATCAGCGGATTCTGGACGTTTTCAAGGCCCACGACATACGATATTTCTTCTACATCGGGGGCAACGACTCGATGGACACGGCGGCCAGGCTGGGCAAGCTGGCCCTGGAAGAAAAGTACGAGATGATCGCGATCGGCGTGCCCAAGACGATCGACAACGACCTGGCCTTTACCGATCACTGCCCCGGCTACGGCTCGGTGGCAAAGTACACCGCGACAAGCGTGATGGAGGCCGGGCTTGACACCGCGGCCCTTTACACCCACGACACATGCACCGTCCATGAGGTCATGGGCCGCAACGCCGGCTGGATCGCCGCCTCGGCCGGCCTGGCCCGCCGAAAGCCGCACGACGCCCCGCACATCATTCTCGTCCCGGAAGTGCCTTTCGTCCTGGACAGGTTTATCGCTAACGTCAAGGAGTATCTGAAGCTCTACAAGCAGTGCTTCATCGCCTGCGGCGAGGGGATAAAAACCGCCGACGGCAAGTACCTCGGCGAGGCCGGCGGGGCATTCGCCAAAGATTCGTTCGGGCACGCGCAGCTCGGCGGAGCCGGCGACGTGATCCGGGCCATCGTGGAGAAAGAGGCCGGCGTCAAGTGCCGCGTCAACCGGGCAGGCACGGCCCAGCGGGTCGCGATGCACTTCGCCAGCCAGACCGACGTCAAGGAGGCCGTCATGGTCGGACAGGCGGCGATTTCTGCCGCCCTGCACGGGGTGCATGGCAAGATGATAACCCTCGTCCGCGAGGCCGGGCCCAAATACCGGTGCTCGACGGGCCTGGTCGAGCTTGAAAAGGCGGCCAACGGCGAAAAGCCGCTGCCGCCGGAATTCATCGGGCCTGACGGCGCCAGCGTAACCGAGGCGTTCAAACGATATCTTTCCCCGCTTGTCGCGGGCGCTGCCGACGTGGAAACAGGCGAGGACGGTCTGCCGGTCTACACAAGACTCGTAAGAAAACTGGTGACCAAACAGATCGGACGATAAAAACACTTTCTTCGCATTTTGGCCTAAATGGGATTGTTCTGCCGGCCGAATTGCGGTTATAGTCAAGACGGTCAAATGCTGAGATTCAACGTATACCGCGACGGCGAGCTGGCCAAGGACATCGACCTTGCAGGGGCATATGTCTTCGGGCAGGACTCGATCCCCGTGCGAGCCGACCTTGCCTCGGCCGTCGGGCAGGTTTCGTGCATGAAACGCGTGCCCGGCGCCTGCGGGCTGGTGCTGCTCTGGCCGGTCGGCAAGACGGGCAAGCTGCTGCTGCCCACCACCCGCCTGCCCGAACGGAACAAGCCTTACAACCTGAACGTTGAACTCGCCCGCGCCCAGATAATGAAGATATACCAGAAGCGGGAAGACTGGGGCCTGTTCGATTATCAGGACGCCGAACTGCTCAACAAGGAATTCGACTCGATCCGCAAGGGTTTCGTGCAGTCGCTGGGCCCGACCGATCAGACCAAGGCCGCGGCCATTGCCGACAAGGTCCTGGCCGACGCGGTAAACTTCAGCGAAAAGCTCGCGATGTTCCATGCCGAGATTCTGCTGGCCAGGCGGAAAGTTTCGGCCAGCATTTCCAGGGTCGGTTTCGGCTGCACGGTGGACCTGGCCTCGACCAGCGACAACTATCAGGCCTGCATGCGGGACAATTTCGAGTTCATCGCCGTCCCGATCCGGTGGAAGCAGGTCGAGCCGAAGGAGCACGAGCAGCATTTCGGCCCGATCGACGCGTGGATGAACTGGGCGGCCAGGAACAAAAAGAATATCTACGCCGGGCCGCTGCTGAGTTTCGAGCAGGCCCATCTGCCCGAATGGGTCTACCTCTGGGAGAACGATTACGACGCCCTGCGAGAGTGCATCTACGAGCACATACAGCGGGTGGTCAAGCGATACTCCAGATTCGTGCGCGTCTGGAACGTCGTGTCCGGCATACACGCCCACAACGTCTTCGACCTGAGCTTCGAGCAGTTGATGGAGCTTACCCGCACGAGCTGCCTGCTGGTCAAGAAACTTGCCCCGCAGTCGCAGGTGATGATCGACCTGGTCATGCCGTGGGGTGAATATTACGCCCGCAACCAGCGGACGATCCCGCCGCTGCTGTACGCCGACATGGCCGTCCAGAGCGGACTGAAGTTCGACTCGTTCGGCCTGCAGATATACATGGGCGCCCCGACCGACGGGCACTACGTCCGCGACCTTATGCAGTTCAGCGCCCTGCTGGATGAATTCGTCGGACAGGGCAAGAGCCTGCACGTAACCTGCCAGGTTCCGTCGAACATCACGCCCGACGCGTGGGACGCATGGGGCGGCAAGCAGGCGGTCGCCAAGGCCGGCGCCTGGCACCAGGCATGGTCGCCGGCGGTCCAGGCCGACTGGTTGAATTCTTTCAGCCGCATAGGCCTTTCCAAGCCGTTCGTCGAGAGCATCTGCTGGCGCGACCTGGCCGATTATCAGGGCCACTACATGCCGCACGGCGGACTGTGCAAAAACGACATGGAACCCAAGCCGATCCTCGAGAAGCTCAAGGCCTTGCGGAATTTCCTGTTCGCCAACAAGAAGGCGAGCGTCAGCGAGGCGCAGAAGTAACTTTTTCGGGGCATTCCCTTGACCGCCCGGCCGGACAAATTCGATTTCTCCTGGACCCAGGCCAATCTCCCGGCGATCCTCTTTTTGTGCCTTGCCGCGACGGGCGGCGCCGTCTGGAACCTCGCCCGACCTGCCGTCGCGATGACTGACAGGATTCCTGTCGATCCCGTCAGAGTCGCCGCCGCCGGCCAGAAGGTCAACCCCAATACCGCGTCGTCGGCGTCGCTTCAGCGCCTGCCGGGCATCGGGCCGACAAGGGCGCAGGCGATCGTCGATTATCGTTCCGCCAGGCCGGCCCCGGCGTTCCGCCGCGAAAGCGACCTTCAGGCCGTACGAGGCATTGGACCAGGAATCGTCCGGCAGATCAGCCCCTTTTTGACCTTCGACGATTGACATTGGAACTGACAATCTTTGGATGAGATCAATGTCATTACACAAAATTACAATGCCATAGCCTCGGCCAGGCCGCCGCCTGTCAGGAAAATACCGCCGAGAGGTAGCCCACCGTCGTGTCGTCGCGGTCGGAGGGGAACAGTTTTTTTATGACACGGAAACTGTTGGTGTATTGCAGCACGTGCGCTCGTGTGGCGCCCATCTCCATGCAGGCGGCCATGGTCGCTGCGACGGCCCCGGCGCCGCAGGCGTTCATGTTCCGCAGGGCCTCGGCGACAACGGCGTCGGCGTCCATCTTTTCGATCAGGTCGATCATCCTGCGGTCGTTTCTGGCGGCGAATTCCTCCGCCGGCCCCCCGCCTGGCGCCGGGCCGAAATGCCCGCCGATGTGAGTCAGGTCGGTGCTGCCGACGACTTTTGCCTTTGGGAACCGCTCGACCAGCAGCCTGCCGACGGCCCGGCCGATCGCGGCGGCATGCTCGGTGCACGGCACGCCTATTGGAACGATCCTCGCGGCCGGAGACAGCACTTGAATGATCGGAACCTGGACCTCGATGGAATGTTCGTAAGCATGAGCCCGCGGGTTGGACCGCAGCAGGCCGGCGCCGGTGTAGTCGCCGCTTTTGACGATCGCCGCGGCGACATCCTCGTCGATCTGCGCCAAACCAAGGGGCGTTTCCCACGCTCCTTTGTCGTAAACCTCGCCGGAGCTGACGGCCCCGGTGTGGTCGGCGCCGAATAACACAACCGTCGCCAGGCCGCCGGACGAGGCCGCCAGGGCCTTGAACGTCATCGCCGCCTGCGAGCCGGAAAACATCCATCCGGCGTGCGGGACGATTCCGCCGGGCAGCCTGTCGGGCAGGCCTGGCGGAACTTCGGCCGAGTCCAGCAGCTTCTGAGCGGCCTGTCGGCACGCCTGCTGGCCGCCCTCGTAAAAGCTGCCCGCCCGTACGGCTGATCTTATGTTCATGCTTATGTCTCTAAAAAAATTAAGCCCGGCAGGAAAAAAGCTGGCCAGACGGCTTGCCCGCGAGTATACTTTAAAATCAGGTTTGCACCTACCATTTTAACATTTTATGGAGCAAGTTTGATGGCCGCTCAGAACAGGTCCAAGCAGGCAGCGGACGCACTCGACGCCTTGGCGGATGGAACATTTTCGGCGGCCCCGTCCGACAATCCATTCATTCCCAAGCCGGTCCGTAAACCCGCCAGGCCCGCGGCCGCCTTCCACGACGAGGAAACCATGGAGGTAGTCGTCGAAGCGCCAGGCGCCGGGCAAGGCATCGTCGAGATGACGGCCGACGACGACCCGCCCGGCGAGAGCGAAGAGATAGACAGCCTGACCAGCACCCCGGCCCCCAGGACTCGGTCGGCCGCCGCGATGAAGGCCAGGTCCAACAAGGCCTACGCCGAAACCTTCAAGCGGACGATCATGCCCATAATGGTCGCCGTCGGCGTGCTGCTGCTCGTATTCTCCGGAGTTACGGCATCCATGATGGGCGGAGCAGTAGATGGCGAAGGAGGCCCGACCTACTTCCAGAAATACGGCGGGTTGATGCTGGCCGGCTCGATACCCATCGCCCTGATAATGTTCGGCGGGGCCATCATGTTCTACATGGAACTCCGCAAGTCCAGGCAGATGCAGTTGATGAAGCGGCCAAAATTCCGCAGGGGCAGATAGCCCTGTCCGGTGCGATGGCCGAATCGTCAGGACAGTCCGAATCGCCCGTCGCGTGGGGATCGCTGAACTGGCCCAATCGCATCAGCCTGATCCGCCTCGTGCTTGTCGGCCCGTTCGTGGTCCTCATGATGAACCACCACCGCTGGCCCGAGGCCCGCTTCTGGGCGATGGGGGTTTTCATCGTCATGGCCCTGTCCGATTTTATCGACGGCCAGCTCGCGCGCAGACTCAACATGAAGACCCGCCTGGGGGCGATTCTCGACCCTATCGCCGACAAACTGCTTATAATATGCTCGGTTGTTCTGCTGAGCATGCCGGACTTCTGCGTCGCCGGCGCCCAGATTGAAAGCTGGGTGGTCGTGGCGGTGGTCGGCAAGGACCTGCTGGTCGTGCTCGGGTTTGTCGTCATATATCTTGTAACCGGCCGGTTTCTGGTAAAAACCGCGCTGGCGGGCAAGATGGCGACCTTCTGCCAGCTTATAATGGTCGTGTGCGTCCTGATTTCGCCGGAGATAAACGGCGTCAGGTCCGCCCTGGGATCGAATCTTGTCCGCGCGACGGGCTGGGCGGTCGTGGCGATGTGCCTGCTTGCGGTTATGACTTACGGGCGTGTGGGACTGGCATTCATGCTCCACCGGCAGATGCCGCTGGATGAATATCATCCGCCGGGCGGCGGATCGAAGGGCCTGTCCGAATAACCGCGATGGTTTGCGTTTCGATAAAAACCAGGTTCCAAGGAAACTGAAAAATGATATCTCCGCTCGATGAAATACTGGATGAGCTGCGGGCCGGCAGGATGATTGTGCTGGCCGACGACGAGAGCCGCGAAAACGAAGGCGACCTGGTCTGCGCCGCAGAAAAGGTTACGCCCGAGGTCGTTAATTTTATGGCCCGGTTCGGGCGCGGGCTTATCTGCCTGCCTATGACCAACGAACAGGCCGACCGGCTCGCCCTTCATCCGCAGGTCAGCGACAACACGTCGCGGTTCGGGACGGCCTTCACGGTTTCCATCGACGCGGCCACCGGCGTCTCGACGGGCCTCTCCGCCGCCGACCGGGCAAGGACGATCCAGGTCGCCTGCAACGATTCGGCCAGGCCGGCCGACCTCGTCAGGCCGGGGCACGTCTTTCCGCTGCGGGCGCGCGACGGCGGAGTGCTGGTCCGCGCCGGCCAGACAGAAGGCGCGGTCGATCTGGCCAGGCTGGCCGGACTCAAGCCCGTGGGCGTTATCTGCGAGATCATCAAGGACGACGGCACGATGGCCCGCCGCGACGACCTGGATGAATTCTGCCGGCAGCACAAGGTAAAAATGTTCACCGTCGCCGACATCATCCGCCATCGCCTGCGGTCCGAAAGGCTCATCGAGCGGACGGTGGAACTCGACCTGCCGACTGAGGCCGGCGTCTTCCACCTGATCGCCTACAGCTCGCTGGTCGATCCGGAGCCGCACGTCGCGCTGTGCACGGGCGGCGTGGGCTTGGCCGGCAAGGACGGCAAACCCATCCGACACGACGAGCCGGTCCTGGTCCGCGTCCACAGCGAGTGCCTCACCGGCGACGTCTTCGGCTCGTTGCGATGCGATTGCGGTGGGCAGCTCCGCCGGGCGATGTGGGCCGTCGCAAAGCAGGGCAAGGGTGCGGTGGTCTACGTCCGGCAGGAAGGCCGCGGCATCGGGCTGGTCAACAAGCTGCGGGCTTACAAGCTCCAGATCGAGCAGGGAATGGACACCGTCGAGGCCAACATCCACCTGGGTTTCGAGCCGGACAAACGCGACTACGGCATCGGCAACCAGATACTCCGCGACCTGGGGCTGACCAAACTGCGGCTGATGACCAACACCCCGCGGAAAATCTATGGCCTGGAGGGGTTCGGCCTGACCATCGTGGAGCGGGTCCCGTTGGAAATCCCGCCGCACAGTGAAAACATCGAATATCTTCAGACCAAGAAGGACAAGCTGGGCCACATCCTCCAGAACCTCAAGGACATGCCATGAATAGACGCCTCGCCCAATTCAAAAGGTGGCACGGGCATCTTGCCCGTGTGTTCCACGACCGTCCCGGTCGTGGTAGTTTTTGTTTTTCCAGGGGCGAGACGCCCTCGCCACACGCGGGCAGGACTTGTCCGGTCTCGGTTTTGTTTCGTCGCATAAGTTTTCAGATGGACAATAATACCTTGCAAGCTCAGTGCGACCGATTTGTAGGCTCGACGAGCCGGCAGAAAGTAGCCCCGGGTGAAGCGAAGTCCGCCCTCAGGCGGACGAAGCGAAACCCGGGGAAAACCCGGTTCAATGAGGTTCCAAATTTCCGACCCCGCCACCGGCAGACACGACAAAATTCCTTATCCAACCCAGCCAATGATCTCCGGCGAAATATTTATCTGTTGCGGGGGGAACAAACACTCTCACCCTACCCTCTCCCTTCAGGGAGAGGGGTTGGATTTTCCTCCAGGAATCATAAATATCTCGTTGAAAATCGCGGGCCGGATTATTCCGCGATCCGGTTTCATCTGCCGTGGCGCGAGCGGGAATTTAGAACATTCCAAATGACGCCATACCCCAGGTTCCGCTTCATCCGCCTGACGGCGGACTCGCTTCACCCGGGGCTACTATCTTTCGGCCCTGCGGGCCTTGAAATTACCGGCAATGAATCTGCAAGGAACTCTAGACCTGGCGCAACAATTTCTCCATTCGGCGATTTGCTCCGGGGCGGGGCTACTTTCAGACGCCTTGCCGGGCTGACAGCATGGACTCGTCCGGCGCAGCATCTGAACAATGTTCAACCACGTTTGGGAGATGAGAACCAGAAAGGCTTTTTTCACAAGTTATTTTTAGCAAGCATCCTGCTGTTGCTGGCCTCGGCGATCCTGCTGACCGGCTGCAAGGACTGGTCGTGGGACTTCGGCAAGAGTTACAAGCTCGATTCGTTCCCCTCGCCCGAGGCAAAGGGCGATTACCGGGCATATGCCGACGAATTGGTGGTAACGGTCTTCGTGGGCGGACAGAAGATAAAAGACGAAAAGCCGACGGTAACTGGCATTGCCATCTACGCTGATGGCAAACCAGCCGCAATCAAGCCAAACTTCGCCGAGGGACTGGGTACAAACGGCGTGGAAGCTATGGTTACAATGATTGCCCCGCAGATCGCCAAACAGGTCAAGGCCGTCCTGGAGGTCGAGTACATTCAAAGGATATTTCAGATCACGATCCAGTTCGACTGCACGGCGGAAGCCAACTGGGTGGCCGGCATAGCCGAAACCAAATATCTCCGAAAAGTCGAGAAGGAAAACAAGTAGGCGCGAAACCTGTCCCGCCGGTCTTGACGTGTTCCACGCTGTTTTTGAGGCGATATTGATCTTCGACGCCAAAGCGGATATGTGGCCAGCATATTTATGGGGTAAAAATGACCAATCGTGAAAACATCCTTCGTGCCATAAAATTTGGGAAACCGCAGAGCATTCCGGTGATCTTTCACATCAACGGCGCCTGCTGGAATCATTACGACTGGCGGGCGCTGGAAGACATGAAGGCCTCGCATCAAATCCTTTTCCCGGGATTCAGTCCGGGCGGTAAAAAGCCGGAAATGCGCTACGCCTTGAACGACAAGGCCGGCGCGCCCTGGACGGACCCGTGGGGCTGCACGTGGCAGACGACCGACGACGGAATAACAGGCTCGGTTACGAAAGGCCCGCTGGAGGACTGGGCCGCGTTTGACGGCTACAGGCCGCCCGATCCTGAAAAAACGGACGGAATCAGGCCGAGCAGTTGGGCGGATGTCGGCAGAAATTTTGAAAAGGCAAAGAAATCGGGCGGAGTCCTCCATGGCGGGCTGGAACACGGCCACACGTTCCTGCGTCTGGCGTATCTGCGAGGCTACGAGAACCTGCTGTTCGACATGCACGATGACGAACCCCGCCTGGCGAAGCTTATCGGGATGGTGTTTGGTTTTCAGATGGCCCGGATAGCCGGCCTTGTCCGGGCCGGGGCCGAAATAATCGGTATTCCCGAGGACCTGGGCATGCAGCACGGGCCGATGCTCTCGCCGGAGATGTTCCGCAAATACATCCGCCCGTGCTACAAAAAATACTGCCGTGCGGTCCGGGACGCCGGCGCCCTGGTCCACATGCACTCCGACGGCGACATACGCCAGCTCATGGGCGACCTGCTGGAATGCGGCATCGACGCCATGAACCTCCAGGACCTCGTCAACGGCCTGGACTGGATACGCGACAACCTCAAGGGCAAGGTCTGCATCGACCTGGACATCGACCGCCAGTCGGTAACGCGCTTCGGCTCGCCGAAGGAGATCGACGAACTGATCCGCAAGGAGGTCGAAACGCTCGGCAGCCGCCAGGGCGGGCTGACGATGATCTACGGCATGTATCCCGGCGTGCCCCTGGAAAACGCCAAAGCCCTCATGGACGCCATGGAAAAATATAGCGCCCTGTGGTCAGATTGATTCCATAATGAAATTTGTCAAGATTGGTGGCGCCCTCAAGCGAAGCTGCATCGCAGCGGAGCTTGGGGGTGTTCTCGATATTCATTCACAGGCAAACAAACACCCACAAGCTTCGCTTGAGGGTGCCACCGAATTAATATATCCTGTCCTGACCAATTTTTATAACGGCAGGAATCTCTCCGCGATCTCCTCTCCACTTTCTCCTTTCTGGAGTTTCCGGCGAAAAACGACGCTTGCATCTTGTGGAAAATCGCGGCGTCGCTAGACTGTTTGCCAATGAGAATTTTGGTAAGCAATGACGACGGTATTCTGGCCCCCGGCCTGGCGGCTCTCTGCGAGGCAGTGGCGGACCTGGGCGATCTTTCGGTTGTCGCCCCCGACAGCCCGCAATCGGCCACCGGCCATTCCATCACGCTCACGCATCCGCTCACCGTCCAGCAGGTGCGAGTGCAGGGCCTGCGGCCGTTCGTCGGGATGAGCGTGGACGGGCGGCCGGCAGACTGCGTGCGGCTGGCCATCAAGGCCCTGCTGCCTCAGCCGCCCGACCTGGTCCTTTCGGGCATCAACGCCGGGGCCAACGCCGGCATCAACGTTTTCTACAGCGGCACGGTCGCGGCGGCGGTCGAGGCGGCCATGTGCGGGATACCGGCTGTGGCGTTTTCGGCCGGCATGACCGGAGGGCCGGTCGATTTCGCCCGGACGGCAAAGCTCTGCCGCTGGGCGCTAGACAGGCTGCTTGCCGGCGCCGGCCTGCGCAAAGGCGACCTTATCAACGTGAACATCCCGCCGAACAAGCCCGGCTGGCCGCTGGGCGTCCGCGTGGCGCATCAGTCCACCGCCGGCCTGGACGACAGCTACGTCAAATGCTTCGAGGAAAACGGCAAGGCAAGCTACAGACTCTCCGACGATTACGACTTCGCGCACAAGCACGACCAGACCGACGTGCACGGCCTGGGCGAGGGATACATCACGATCACGCCGCTTCGGTTCGATTTGACTGACTATGACGGGCTATCCGCACTGGAAAAGATAACATGGGGGCAGGCGCCGCGGGCCGCCGATCCCCGCAAGACATTATGAACCCAAAGAAAGGAGTTCGCACATGCCGGCTAAAGTGATTGATGGGGAAGCTGTAGCAAGCAAAATTTGCAAGGAAGTCGCGGAGCGGGCGCAGGAATTGGCCGCCAAAGGGCACAAGCCGCAGTTGACGGCGGTGCAGGTCGGGGAAAATCCCGCCAGCAAGATATACACCAACATGCAGGCCAAGAGCTGCCAGGAGGTCGGCATCGGCTATCAGCTTCTGAACCTGCCGGCCGGAATTTCGCAGGACGACCTGCTCGGCGAGATCGCCCGGCTGAACACCGACCCGACGGTCAGCGGCATAATCCTCCAGATGCCGCTGCCTCAGCAGATAGACGCCCGCCAGGTGCAGGTCGTGCTGGCCCCGCACAAGGACGTCGAGGGCATGGGGCCGGTGAACATGGGAAGGCTATTTTACGGCGGTTCGTGCCTGGCGCCATGCACGCCCCTTGCCGCGGTTGAACTGCTGCGGCTCGCCGCGGTCGAGCAGTTCGGCGGCGACGCGCAGTCGGCCCTGGCCGGCAGGGAAACGGTCGTCGTCGGACACAGCGAGATAGTCGGCAAGCCAATCGCGATGATACTGCTCCAGAGCCTCAACGCCGCACCGACGATCACGGTCTGCCACGTAGCGACGAAGGACCTGGCCAGCCACACCCGCCGGGCCGAGGTGCTGATCGTGGCCACCGGCGTCTCGCAGGCCCGCTGGCTTGGGTACCAGAGGCGGAAAAAGGCCGGCGAAAATCCGCAGACGCCCGACCTGACGCCGCTCATCAAGGGCGACATGGTCCGCGAAGGGGCAATCGTCATCGACGTGGCGATCAACCGCATCCCCAAGGCCCTGGACGCCAAGGGCGACGCTACGCTCAACGAAAAGGGCAAGGCCGACATGATGACCGTCGGCGACGTGGACTGCCAGGCCGCAAGCCAGCGAGCGGCCGCCATCACGCCCGTGCCCGGCGGCGTCGGGCCAGTTACCGTCGCAATGCTGCTGCGGAACACGATCCAGTGCGCCAAGAGCATGCTCTGATCGCAATCTCTGCGGCGCCACTGCCTTCCGCGGCTTGTCCGGCGTAGCCGGAATCGCTTTCGCGGAGCGGAGGGCAGTGCGTTGTTGTCTGCCGGAAAGGAATGAGATTATGTCGATCCGGATTCGGAGAATCCTCATGGCCGCGTTAATTTCGGCAGTTGCCGGCTGCGGGCATCATATGGTTACGACGGCGGAGAAAAAGCAGGAGCAGCCCGTCCCGGCAGTTACAGAGTTCGATCTGCCGCGAGTCGGCGACATAACCGCCGACGGCAAGGACGGCGATTGGGGCGAACAGGGTCTGCAACTGAACGCTCTTGTCTGCGACACATTGGCGCCGCTGCCGGCCGGAGACTTTGACGCCATAGCCCGGCTCGGCTGGACAGACAAGGGTCTGCTCGTGCTCGTGGAGGTTGTGGATAACGAATTCCGCGAGGAGCCCCGGCCGTCGGATATTTTCAAGGGCGATTCCGTCGAACTGTTTCTGAATACCACGCCGGAATACAAGGGGAGTTTCCAGCCGATCGTCAGCCCCGGCCTGGATCAGAAGTTTCCGGAGTTGCGGTATTACATCTGGGACAATCGTCCGGCCGACCTGAAGGCCAGGGCACCGGCGACATTCGAGGCCGTCCGCACAAAAACCGCCGATGGTTATTGCCTTGAGGCGCTCATCCCGTGGTCCAACCTCGGCATCAAGCCGGAAGCCGGGGCGAAGGTGGCATTTCGGCTGAACGTCAACGACCTGGACAACCAGGGCGCCAAGCGGCAGTTTACGTGGTCGAACGGGGGCAATCCGTGGCACATACTGAGGCTTGCCGAAAAACCTTCGCCGCCGGTCAATATCGCGGCGTGGTCCGTTTATGACCGGCTTCTGACGACACGGATGAACGTCGTGGCCTCGGCCGATCATGTCGGTCGGCTGGTCGGGGTGAGCAGCTACAACAAAGGAATACTGTTAAAGGCAGGGATAGGCGGCGGCGAGTTGAAGGCCGACGGCCGGCTCGCTGTCGCCTCGCTGGATTTTTCCGCCCCGGCTCTTGGCGAGCCGGCGTTCGATGAACTGGCCGTCAGCGTCGGAGGCAAAACAGTCGATCGCATCCCCATGCCTGACATCCATAAAACCCGGCTGGAGGTCGTGCGGTCGGCCATTGCCGGCCGGGGCCGGCGCATGAGCGACGCGGAGTGGAAACGCGTCAGCTTCGCCTGGCCGACCTTCAAAACACATGTTTTGGAAAGCGGCAAATTGCCGGCCTTCGAGTTCGGCGACCCGGAAATGGTCCGCCGGCTGGTCGGGCCGTACACGATTGAGACTTCTTTCTACGACGCTGATTTCAACAAGGTTTTGGCGGCCGACAGGCCGGGGCGGTTGGGCGCTATCTCAAAAATCACCCTTGCCGGCGGCGATCCGATCATCGTCAATCGCACACTTTACCGCCTCGCGCCCGACCGGGTCCTGAACGGCACGGAGGAATCGGAGGCGATCCTGCTGGCCTCGGGCCAGCCGGACAAATACCTGGCGGAACTTGCCAACGACAGATGGTGGCATGACCTCCAGCGAAAACTCAGCACGGCGACGCGATACGAATACGCCGTCTTCCTGCCGAAGGATTATGAGACTGATCCGCAAAAGAGTTGGCCGCTCATCCTCTACCTGCACGGCAGCGGCGGGCATAAAAACAAGGCCTACGAATCCGACGGCAAGGTGCTGGCGGACATGCGGGACGATGTGATCGTAGTGTCGCCATCGAGCGGCGGGCCGGGCTGGCGGTGGACGCCGCTTGCCGACCTGCTGGACGAAGTTGAGCAGAAATACCACGTCGATCCCGACAGAGTCTATCTGACCGGATTCAGCATGGGCGGCTACGGAACGTGGCACACAGTGCTGGCGATGCCGCAGCGGTTCGCCGCCGTCGCGCCGGTCGGCGGCGGGCCTGGCATGCCCGAACAGGCCGCCCGAATCAAAAATATCCCCGTGTGGGTTATCAACGGCGAGAAGGACACTACCACCACGGTCGAGCAGGCGCAAAAGATGGTCAACGCCCTTAAAGCCGCCGGCGCAAATGTTAAGTTCACCATCATCCCGGGCGCCAACCACGTGGAATCGCTGCGGCAGGCGTACAGGATGCCTGAACTCTACGAATGGCTCCTCAAGCACGCTCGCCCGACTTCGCCGTCAGCCGCCTCGCCCCCAAGACCAGATTGAGCAAATAATCCCCAACATGCATAACATCGCTAACCTATATTTGAAATCAGGCATACTCGCGATCCTGATGCTGTCAATCGGATGTTCGGATCAGGACGGTTTTAATTCACCCCAGGCGTTGTTTCAGGCGGAACATAACGCCCTTCTTGCCAAAGACCGGCTATTATTTATGCGGACGGTTCCGCCAGAATATAAAGACGCCATGAGAGGCGTATTCCATCTGGCCATGCGCTGTTCGGAACAAATTGACGCTATAGCACTTCAAATAAAATTAAAATATGGGAAAAGAGCAAGTGAGGCATTCATTGACAAATACTGTATCTTGATCTGGCGTTCGCAATTTTCTGAGGTCGCAGCAAATGGCGTCATCGATTGGAGTCTGCTGGAAATCGAGATTGTCGATGATGTCGCAAAGGTGCGCCTTCCAGACAATGGAGGCGCTTTCGCCAAAAAATTACCGAACGGCAAATGGTACAGGATATATGCGGATTCAGACAATATCGGCGAATCTTTGAATTATATTTCAATGTCGGAAGGTTATCTTCGGGATTTCCTGAAAGAACTTGATGATATCGCCATGCATGTAGCCTCCGGCGATTATCCGGCATCTCAAAGCGGGCCGTAAAGTACGCATTGTTGTTCGCGGAACAGAGCATTTAATGTTCGGACATAACTTGTATTAAAGACAAGGGATTCAGGGTTGAATAAAGCGTGTTTATCGCCAGGAAATCTAAGCCCGAAGGGCTGGAAGAGAGTAGCCGGAGGCGTAAGCCTCCGGAACGTGAGTCCATTATGAGTGGAGCCTCGAAGAGGCGGCACAGGATTTATGAATTTCTGTCGCCTCTTCGAGGCTTTTCATCATGGGGCAACCCAAACCGTAGGCTGACGCCTACGGCTACTGTCTGCCGGCTCTTCGAGCCTGCAAAATATATCGTATTGAGCAGGTGAGACATCTTTGATCTGTTTACTACGGACGTAATGACAAAGCTGACAACTTGAGGACAAAATCCGCTTCCTTGATGGGATTCATCTGAGCGACAAAAGCTGTAAATTAATTAATTCCCCCGGTTTTACCGAGAGGCTGGCAAAGCGCCGATCTTTGTCAAACTATGGCCCTGGGGCGGCTGTCCATCCGGTCCGGCCGCGACGTAGCCGTGTCTGGCCAGAAATGCGTGGACCAGCCACGTGGTGCTTTCGAGCCAGGGCGATTTGTTGAAGAAGCCATGAGCGGCCTTTTCTGCGGCGTACAATTCGGCGTGAAAGCCCTTTTCCTTCGCTATCTCAAGAAATCGCCTGCCATATTCGATCATCTCGTCATCCGTGCCGTACATTAGGATCGCGGGCGGAGTCTCCTTCGTAACGTGCTTCGGCGTCAGCGTGCCCTGTCCGAATTCGTGAAACAGGGCCGGATTGTAGAGCACAAGGAGATTGGGCTTTGACGATATGGACAGGTCTTCAGCGGGGTCGTCCATGTCCGTCGTAAGAGCGGCCGCTGCCGCCAGATGCCCGCCTGCCGAACCGCCGCCGGCGGCGATGCGATTGGGGTCAACGCCCAACTCGGCGGCGTGCCGGCGTATCCACCGGACAGCCGATTTGGCGTCGCTGACGCAGTCTGAAACCTTGACGCCCTCGGGCGTCAGCCGATACTCCGCGCAAAAAGCCGCCATGCCTTGCGAGGCCAAATGCCGGCTCTGCGGGTAGAATTGTTTCGGTTCTCCCGCTCGCCATGCCCCGCCGTGAAAGAAAACAATGGCCGGGCGTTTGTCGGACGGCTTTAGCCCATCAGGCTCAAACACGTGCAGCCGGAGTTCCCTTGAAGCGATCTTCTTGAAAACCACCAATCGGTCGGGCGGCCGCCCAGACGCATCCACATCGAGGTCCTCGATGCCCGCCTTGTTGTCAGGAGCTTTATCCTGTTTTTGCGGGGCGGGCGGATTATTCCGCTTTTTGTTTTTCTTTGACATATTATTTCAATTTGCCTTCGCGTTCGCCGGTTACGTAGTTCATGCAGAACTCGTCTCGTCCTGCGACGGCCTCGGCCGCCAGGATGGTCGGGATGATCTCCTGCACGCATGGGTCGATGATTGCGGCGTCCATTCCGGCGTAGATCGCCTGGGAAAGCAGGGCGAAATTGATGTATCTGCGTTTTGGCAGGCCGAAGCTGATGTTCGACGCCCCGCCGCCGATGTGGACCTCCGGCCAGCGTGCGCGAATGCCCGCGATGGCGTCGATCACGCGCCGCCCGCACTTGTCGTCGGCCGAGACCGGGAAAAAGCACGGGTCGATGATGATGTCCCCCACAGCCTTGCCGGCCTTGCCGAGTTTTTCGATGAGCTGCTCGGACCGCGCCAGCCTGTCGTTGATCTCGCAGGGCGGGCCGTCGTCGCTCATCAGCAGGGCCACCACTATGCAGTCGAACTCGCCGGCTATCGGGAGCATTTCGGCAAGGCGCTGCGATTCCAGCGAGATGCTGTTGAGGATCGGCCTGGAATTAGCGGCAAGCGAAAGCCCTTTTCGCATGGCCTGCGGATTGGCGGTGTCGATGGCCACAGGCAGCTCGGTGCGCGACTGGACGATGTCCAGCAGCCAGGCGATATTGGCCTCTTCCTGCCCCGGCCTCGGATCGCCGCCGTTGACGTCGATGTAGTTCGCCCCGGCAAGGGCCTGCTCGACGGCGACCTTGGCGATAGCCTCAACGTCGCTGGCGGCAAGCGCGGCCGCTATGGCCTTGCGGGTCGCATTGATCTTTTCGGCAATGATTAACATGGCGTTTCCTTTATTCCATTATTTGACCGTTTTGGGATATTTGCCCATTATATCCAGTTCGGACGCGCTGAATGACCTGGATGTTTGGTCTTAATCGACGGCGTCGGAGCTATTGTTAAAAGTGTCCAGTTCGGCCATGCTGAAGGCCCTGCTCTTGCCGCCGGTCTGCTCGGAAAGCCGGCTGAAACTTTTTACGACATCTTCCTCGGAACCGACGCATATTGATATTGCCACGATAACCGTTCCGCCGGACTTGGCCGCGGCCGCGAGTTCATTGACATCCTTGTCCTCGATCTGCTTGTTGGCGAGCACGACAAGCGTTTTTGGTTTGGCGTCGAGGGCCTGTTTGATGCCGGCCGCCAGTTCCGTCCTGCCGGAAGGTATGATGTCTTTGGTTTCCTGCCGGGCCTTGGCCAAACCGTCCGGTCCGGCAAACTCAAGCCCGTCAACCATCCATTTGTTGCCGCCGTCGCGGAGCAGGAGGATGTTGAATTTTTGACCCTTGGGGAGGCTCTTCACGGAGGCCCGCACCATCTTTGAGGCATAGCCCATGGGCTCCCCCATCCTGCTGCCGCAGTCAAGCACGTAGATGACTGGAGGCTCCACCTTGATGTTGCCCGCCACCGCCGGGACCGTGTTGGCCATGAACGGATTGGAATTATCGTTCGCCGGCATCACAAAAGGTTTATCATGCGGATTCTCCTGGTTCATAATTTTCCATATCGCATATCCGCCGACGGCGCCCATTATGATCAGGCACAGGAAAAGCAGAATGGTTACGACCCCTTGCACCTTGACGGGATCGGCCATGGGGATGTCTTCGGGTCCGAGCACCTTGACTTTTGTGGCCCTTTCCGGGCCTTGCCTGGCGCCCGCGGGCGAACCCGGCCTGCCGGGCGGGGCGTCGGGCCGCGAGGGCCTGTCAGGCCTGGAAGATCCTGCACCGGCCGCGGCGCCGGCCCTCTCGGGAACCTTGACTATCGCCTTGCAATACGGGCAGCGGCACATCCCGCCGGCGAAGGCCTCATCGACGGAAATCTTCTTCTTGCAGCCGTTGCATTTTATTCGCATCTTGGCCATGTTCAAATCCGCCTTTGCCCGGCAGACCGGCCGAATTCCAGCCTGTTTTCGGTCGCCATCCGGCTGTCAGACGCCTGCCATATCTTTATTGTAGAGCTTACCAGTCCGCCGGCCAAGTTGGGAACGGTTTTCAGCCGGCTTTTGCCCTTTATCGCGGCCAGTCAGGCCTTGTCTTTGATGCCGCAGCATTTCTTGTATTTTTTCCCGCTGCCGCACGGGCATGGGTCGTTTCTGCCGGGCGACTGCTGCGCCTGTATCGGCTCGACCTTTTTGGTTTTTTTCACAAGTTCCTTCTCGGCCTCGAGGTCGTCCTTCGAGCGGGCGCGATTGTCGAGTCCCTCGATCTTCTTCGCCTTTTCGATCCTGTCGTGATGCCTTGCGAGCTTGTCCGTCATCGACTAATGGTCCTTTCCGCAGCACTGTTTGTATTTTTTTCCGCTGCCGCACGGGCAGGGGTCGTTTCTGCCCACTCGCGGCGCGTCCCGAACGATCTGCTGGACCTTGTGCGGCATGGCGGCCTCCTGCTGCGACATGTCCTGTGCCGCCTGGTCGTACGCGCTGAGCTGGTCGTGCACCATGTTGGATATCTGGTAGACGCTCTGCATCTGCGTGTTGGCCGCCAGACGGACGCGGAAAATCATGTCCGTAACGCGATCGCGCACCGTCTGGAGCATCTCCTCGAACATCCGCGAGCCTTCGATCTTGTAGGCGACCTTGGGGTCGCGCTCGGCGTATCCCCGCAGGCCTATGCCGCCCTTTAGGTGGTCCATCGCCAGCAGGTGGTCTTTCCATGCGCTGTCGTAGATGTGCAGCAGCACGAACCGCTCCAGCTCGGTCATCTCGCGCCGCAGGAACCGCCTGCCTATCTCGACGATCCTGTCGGCGATGTTGACGTCGGCCCGGCCGTTGAGGTCTTCCGGCCGCACGTCGGTGTCGAAGCGGCTTTTGGCGAACTCGACGGCCTTTTCGGCCGTCGGGGCCGTGCCAAGCGCCTCGCTGACGCACTGTTCCAGCTTGCCGCCGGTCTGCCATGCCTCCGACAGCCCAACCAGCCGCCGGTATATCTCCTTCGGCTGGGAATTCTGAAGTTCTTCCACGGCGATGCCGGCCTGATACTTCTGATTGGCCCATGCGGCAAGGCTGGTCAGGGCGTAGATGTTTTCGACTCCGCCCTGGCCTATCGTCCAATCCATCGCGTATTCGACGGGATATTCGATCCGGCGCCTGTCGTATGCGGCCATGACCTTGTCGAGAATCCTCTTCTTGACTTCCTGGGCCTCGTCGAACATCTCCTGGGCCTTGAACTCCAGCGCGAATTTCTGGCCGGCCCATTCCGCCAGTGCGGCCTCGGCGAAACCCTTGTCCAGGTATTTGCCGGCCTCGGACATGTCTATCTGGTCGATCTTCTGCGAGGCGGCCTCGCCCAGCAGCCGCTCGACCTCGTCGATCTGCATCTTGCGAAGCTGGCTCTGCGACAGGTTCACGCCGAAGCGGCTCATCGCCCAGCTCACCAGCCCCTTGAGGTCCCAGTCGGCGGGGTCGGCGTCCTCGTCCATGTATTCGCCGAGCGTCATGGCGATCACGCTGGATGCCTCCTCCTTGGCGCGAACCCGCAGGTCGTCGATCAGGCCGGACATGTCCTCGGGGAACTGGGCCTTGATCTGCTCGGGCTCAATCGGTATCTGCAAATTCTGCTTGGCCCATTCCGCGATGCACTGCTGGACGTGCCTGCCGGCCAGAAAGCGGTCAACGCCCTCGTCCACGGCGTCCCGGATGATCCTGGCTGTCAGCCCCTCGATCTGCCTGCCTTCGAGTATTTTCTGCCGGTCGGCGTAGAAGGCCCGGCGCTGGTAATCCATCACCTCGTCGTATTCGAGCAGGTTTTTACGGATGTCGAAGTTGCGCTCCTCGACCTTTTTCTGCGCATTCTCGATCCCCTTTGAGACCCGCCTGTCCTCGATGGCCACGTCGCCCTGGAGGCCCAGCCAGCCGAGCACCTTGAGCGTCCACTCGCCGGCGAAGATGGCCATCAGGTCGTCGCGAAGCGACAGGAAGAACCTGCTCGATGCCGGATCGCCCTGCCTGCCGGATCGCCCGCGAAGCTGGTTGTCGATTCGCCTTGCCTCGTGCCGCTCCGTTCCTACCACGTGCAGGCCGCAGGGCACGTCCTGCGGGCACTCGAATCTGCCCCTGACGGGAAATTCCGGATGAAGTTTCGGCTTGAAGCAGTGCGAGCAGTTGGTGTCGCCGTCGTACTGCGGACATCTCATGCAGCACTTGTTTGTGCCGGTCGGGAACAGATCTTCCGGATCAAGGCCCAGTTCCGCGAGCTTTTCGGGCGGCGGAACCTTGCATTTTTCGTCCACCACGCCGGGGCCAAGTTTGATGTCTGTGCCGCGGCCGGCCATGTTCGTGGCGATCGTAACCGTGCCGACCATCTCTTTGGCGCCCTTCTTGAGCGGCCTCTGCTGGCCGGCCAGCACGACGATGTCGGCCTCGCGGGCGGCGTTCTCCGGCCGGGCGTTGAGCACCTGGTGTTCGATGCCGTACCGCCTGGTCAGGGCTGCAGAAAGCACCTCGGACTTCTCGATGCTCGTCGTGCCAACCAGCACGGGCCGGCCGGCCTTGCTGACGGTGTTTATCTCCTCGACGATCGCGTCGAACTTGTCGGACACCTCGCCGTATATGCGGTCGTTGTGATCCACGCGGTTGACCGGCCGGTGAGTCGGAACCGAGACCACGTCCAGCTTGTAAATCTTCATGAACTCGCTGGCCTCGGTCATCGCCGTGCCTGTCATGCCGGCCAGCTTCTTGTAGAGCTTGAAATAATTCTGGATCGTTATCGTGGCCAGCGTCTGGTTTTCCTCTTTGATCGGCACGTGCTCCTTGGCGCAGACGGCCTGGTGAAGCCCGTCCGACCATTCCCTGCCCTCCAGCAGCCGGCCGGTGAACTCGTCAACTATCACGATCTGCCCCTGCTGGGCGACGTAGTCCTTGTCCTTCTCGAACACCAGATGCGCCCGCAGGGCCTGCTCCATCAGGTGGGGCCAGGCCATGTTCGCACCGACGTAAAAACTGCCCACCCCCGCGATGTCCTGCGCCGCCGCGATGCCCTCGTGCGTCAGATGGGCCGACTTCTTGTCCAGCTCGACCTCATAATATTTCGTCTCGCCGGCCAGGGCGTCTTCCTCTTTGATCAGAAGATTGCCGGCCTCGTCGAGCTTGGCCTGGACATCCTTGGCTGCGTCGCCTTTGGCCTTGTCCGACTCGCCGGTCAGGGCCTTGATCTGCCTCTTGAGGGCCTCGACGCGGCGGTTGATCCTGTCCCAGGGTTTGTGGTTCTCGATAACCTGGCGGATCACGGCGTCGGCCTTGCGGAACAGGTCGGTCTGGCCGGCCGCCGGACCCGATATGATCAGCGGCGTGCGGGCCTCGTCTATCAGGATGCTGTCCACCTCGTCCACAATCGCGAAATCCAGCCGCCCCTGCACCTGGTCGGCCACCGACATCTTCATGTTGTCCCGCAGGTAGTCGAAACCGAACTCGCTGTTGGTCCCGTAGGTGATGTCGCAGGCGTACATCTCCTTGCGCTGCTTGTTGTCCATGTCGGCCGTTATGTACCCCACCGTAACGCCCAGCAGCGAGAAGATCGGCTTGGCGAAGTCGGCGTCGCGCTTCACGAGGTAATCGTTGACGGTAACGACGTGCGTCTTCCTGCCCTCCAGGGCGGTCATTAATATCGCCGGGTAGCACGCGATGGTCTTGCCCTCGCCGGTGGATTCCTCGGCGATCCAGCCGCGGTCGAGGATCATGCCTGCCACGAGCTGAACGTCGAACTGGCGGTGGTTCTGGGCGCGGCGCGAGGCCTCGCGGACCAGGGCGAACGCCTCGGCCTTGACGCTGTCGCGATGTTGTCCGGCCTTGAGCCGCTCTTTCAAGGCCGCGCTGCGCTGCAGAAGCTGCTCTTCGCTCAACCCCCGGATATCTCCTTCCAGCGGATTAATCTTCTCGGTAACGAATCTCATATGCCCGCGGCAGATGCGCTCGTTCCTGCTGCCGCCGATCATCTTCAGAAATATTCTGCCGACTATCTCTAGCATTTTTTGTATCGCGGGCGTCTCGCCAGCGCGTGGCGAGGCCGTCCCGGCCTCGTTTAATTTCCGCGTGCAACAAGTTGCACGCCCTACTTTTGCGACACAGGCGTCCAGCCCGCGTTTGTTATTCAAACGGCTTGCGAGCAAGCCGTGGCGCCCGAAGCGACCCGGTATATCCTTAAACCATCGGGATTTCCAACCGGAACGCCCGTTGGTAAGTATCGCAACTGACGGGCCGTTAATCAAGCCTGCGGCCCCGCCGGACGCAAAATTCCGGGCTGGCGAACAAAGGTGTTCCATCGGCAGCGGCGGCAGTTTACAATGTAGTTATGGTTCCAACGGTCAAAGAAGTCGTTAAAGAGATGGTGGAACGCATTGTCGAAGAATTCCACCCTCGGAGGATTTATTTGTTTGGTTCCTTTGCGTGGGGAAATCCGTCGGCTGACAGCGACATCGACCTGATGATAGTGGTTGACACTCTGCCGGAATCGCCAACGCGCATGGCTCGCCGGGCCTATCGGAAATTGAGTGGTCTTTCGTATCCGAAAGACCTGCTTTTTCGCAGCACGGAATACTTCGAGCGATTCGCCTCCGATCCGGCCTCGCTGGAATACCAAATTGTCCATAGCGGAGAACTGCTTTATGGCTGACTCCCCGGAAGATTCCGTGGGTCAATGGCTGACTAAGGCCGATGAAGACCTGATTTCTGCCAAACGCCTCGGATTGGATAAAGAACCGCTATTGGGCATCGCAATGTTTCATTGCCAGCAAGCAGCAGAAAAAGCCTTGAAAGCCGTCTTGGCATGGAAGGGGCTTCCCCTTCGTAAAACTCATGATCTCGATGATCTCATAACTAATGCCGTCAATTATATATCCGAAATGGAATCGCTCCGCGATGATGCTGTGCTTCTTAATCCTTACATCACTGAATACCGCTATCCGGGAAGCGGTTCGCCTGACTTCGAGGAGTTCAAAGACGCCCTTGCTTCTGCCGAACGTATTTTGAACGTCGCCAGGAAGATTATTGGTCGAGCGTAAATTTCAGATCAGCAATTGCCACCAGAGGGTAAATAATCCGGCGGCAGATACAAAATGTTTGCAACCCTTCCCGACCGCCGCTTCAACAAATGAATCAGCCGCAGTTGAGGTCTTTCACGAACTCGGTCTCCGGTTTCAACTCGGCTGCATATACGCCAAGCTGATCTGCAACAATTTCGATCAATGCCATCCAGACCTCTTTTTCCTTTAAAGACATCTCTTTTGAGTCGAATTTCACGGGGAAGATTTCCTGGGCAATCTTTTCGTAATTATCCTGCAGGATCGCCTTTGCAAGATCGCCCGTATTCGCGCAGCCGGGGATCCATACGGCAAGCGGGCGCGTTAAAACCAGGGACGCTACCAGAATTAACAGAGCTGTTACAAGCAGGCCCGTCATGAAAACTTCAAACGTTGACGCCGAGCCGATGTATGAAGGCCATTTGTTCTGTTTTATGTAAAAAATCGAAGTGCCCAGGACCATCCATGCAATGCAAAGTAGAAGCATCAATGCGGGGATTATGGGAGGCCGCTTCAGTCGGGGTAATTTTAAGCCTATGCTCTTCTCCAATCCCGGCCAAATATCCTGACGGTCTTTTGCTGGAAGAACCTGCTCAAGCGGGGTGTCCGGGCGAATCCGCAGGCCTTCGCAATGTTTAAGACGGGAAAGTCCCTTGCGCAAGCGATAAAACGCCCTGGCTGTCATGCATCTTTTCTTTAAATTACCCGTTTTCGGACTCTGTCCGAGTTTGTGGAGGATGCAACGATAAAGGTCTCCGATGCTGACTATTGCCGAGGCTTCATCGTCGGGAATCTTTATATCAAAACTATCTTCCACGCGTATGACCAGTTCTACAGCATCCAGTCCCATATCCGTCTCCAATCAGTCGAAGTCGAGGTCTTTCACGAACTGGTCCCCGGGTTTCAACTCGGATTCCTTGATGTAGGTAATGTCCGCAATAATGTATAATAAAGCCGCCCAGACCTGTTTTTCCGGTTCAGACATTTCCGCCTGGGCAATTTTCCCCTGTCCGACTTCCTGGGAAATTACGGCGTGATTGTCGCCAAGGATATCCCTGGCAAGATCGCCGACATTCCGGCAGTCCGGGATTGTTCTGACAAGATGGCAAGTCAAAATCATCCATAAGATCAGGATAAATGCGAGCCCTGAAAATGTGATCGCAAAAAATATTTCAACCGATGGGGATGGGTAAAATCCAGCCGGAAAAACGAGCCTGACGATTTGCCAGCCGGCAACTATCCATATAATACAGAGGGGAATTACCAACTTGCGAATTCCGGCTGATCGTCGCAGGCGGGGCAGTTTCAAGCCGATATTTTTTGCCAGTTCCGGCCAGAGCTTCCGGCGATTCTTCGCCGGCAGCACCTGCTCAATCGGCGTATCCGGGCGAATCCGCATGCCCTCGCAATGCTTGAATCCCAGAAGCCCCAGGCGCAGGCGGTAAAATGTCCTGGCTGTCAGGCATGCCCGAGTCAAGTCATTGGGGCCAGGTTTTTGTCCGAGTTTCCGCAGAACCAGTTTAAACAGTTCCCCGATAGTGTAAATTTCGAGAGCTTCCTTGTCGGAGATCTTAATTCCAAAACAATCTTCAACACGAACGATCAATTCTGCCGAATCGGATGCCGCAAGTTGATGGCTGTTTCTTTTCAGATCGATATTCCAGCCTGATTTGTTGATGTCTTTTTCTTTATCCATGCGGTTTTTACATTTTCGTATTTTCCGGCAGACAGCAACCCACCGATAAATGTCGCACCTGCCGGGGCGTTTATCAAGCCCGCGGCCCCGCCGGACGCAAAATTCCGGGGCGGCGAACAAAGTGTTCCATCGGCAGCGGCGTTGGAAATCTGCAATGAATTCAAAGACTACACCGCCGCTTGCTCGGCCAAAAAAGAATCCGTTTCCACGCGTAATGGGGCAGTTACAGGGTGATTGTGGTGCGGGCATCCTGCCTGCAAATTTTTCGGAACAGAAAAACGCAGGCGAGACGCCCGCACCACAAAAGGGACCCTCTGCCTGATTGTCCCGCTGTAACTGACCCATTACTTCCACGCACTTCCGCGTCGCGCGACTTCGCCGGGCAGGTCCATTTTGTCAGCCCGTCAGGGCATCTGAAAGTAGCCCCGCCCCGGAGCGACTTGTCCGGCGTAGCTTCAGCGAAGCCGGAAGCGGAGGGCGGGGTAGCAGGAGGCACGCGATTCGAGCCCCCTTAACGGGGGCGATTGAGGTGCAGAGCGTGCAATTTGTTGCACGCGGAATTATCAATAGTCATTGGCCCGGGCATTCCGGGATTCAGGCTTATCTGCCGGTGGCGCGAACGAGAATTGGAAACTTTTTAAATGACGACTCTTCCCCGGGCTTCGCTCCGTTCGCCCGGCAGCGGACTTCGCTGCGCGCCGGGGCTGCTGGCAGACGCCCCGCGGGCTGAAGGCGGCCTTTCCAGAAAAATCATCGCATCCCGGCATAATTCCGCAGTAACAAGCTATTACTTCCGCCGGCGGGGCGGATAACATTTGCATCGCGGTGGGATAAAATGTAACATTTGCCGCTTCCCGGGAGGGGTTCAAAGGAAATCAGATCGCGATGAAAGTCGTTGGCATATTATCTGCGATGTTGGCTGCGATGTTTGCGGCGGGGTGCGGACCCGATCCGAACAAGCCGGTCGAGGTCGTCATCGAGCGGCCTGTCAAGCTCTGCCCGTACCACCTGCCGGTCTGCGCCTACTGGTCGCCGCCGTCGGGCGGGGCGAATCCGCTCGCCAGGCCGCCGGCCGGCGCCGCCGACAGGGCCTGGGAAAAATTCCAGGAGATGCTGCACTTCCGGCCCGACAACGCCGCCTTCCGCATGATGGGCGGCATTCTGAACACCCAGTTCGCCAACTGGCAGGACATGATCGTGCTGGAGTACATCGATCGGCCGGCGGGCGCAAAGATGGACGAGCTAAATTACGCCTTCATGGTTTTGGCCCGCATCGGCGGGGGCTTTTACGCCATGACGAATTTTCTGCATCCTGACCAGTTTGATTTCGATCTGAAGGCCCGGCCTATAAAGCTTGACGCCGAACTGTCCGAGCAGTGCTTTGCGACCCTTCAGACAGCCTCCGAAAGCCTGCCGTCGGCCCTGGTCTGGCAGTCTGCGGAAGACTCGCCGGTCATTGTGGTGCATTATCTTTCGGAGACGGGCAAGCCCTGGGCCTGCGCGGTCCGCGACAAAGAGTCGCTGCCGGCGATTCTCGGGCTGGACACGGCCATCCTGAAGAAGGAGGCGTCCAACACCGACGTGCACGACGTGCTGGGCAAGCGGGACGCATCTGGCAGGATGGTTCAGCAGGAATACGCCGACGCGGCCTGCGGCCCGGCCGACAGGGAACGCTACGAGAAGGTCCGCGACCGGTACACGTCGATAATATCGGGCGTCTGGGCGATCAGCGTTGGCCAGATCAAGCAGGAACAGCCCCGGCAGCCGGCCGCAAGGCACGGCGACGACCAGCATAACAAGCCGGCAACAACGTCTGCGACCAAACCGAAGATCGCCCCGTCCACTTTGCCAGGCACGCCGATAGCCCCCGCCGAGAGCCGTCCGTCCGGCCAGCCGGCGACCGCTGTCCGCGCCGAGCGGCCCATATCGGCGGAGCCGCAGACGAAGCCCGCAACGACCTCGCCTGCCGCCGGCCCGTCCGACGGTGCGATTCTCAAAGCGATGGCGGGCAAGAGCGTGCTTGTCCTGGTCGAGGGCCGCCCGTCGGACGCGGACGGCGAACGGATTCAGGCCGGCCTGACCGACGCCATGAACAAAAAGCTGGCCGGCCGGAAACTCTGCCGGCACGCCGTCGAATACAAAAAGCTCAAGGAATTCCGCGAGTCCGCGGCCGATTACGGTTCAATGCGGATCGGACAGATCGGCCAGAAGCTCTCGGCCGACGTCGTTCTTTACGTCCGCATCACCGACAGCCGGGTGAAGTCGTCGCAGAATCTCTGGCAGGGCCGGCTGGAGGCCGAAGTGAAGATCGTTGACAGCGGCGGCAAGCGGCTCTGGCCGGCCGAACCGTCCACGGGCAAGGCGGTCAAACCCGCCGAACTGTCCGCGGCGGACAATTCCTCGTCCGATTATTCCGCCAGGTTCGTCGAAGAACTCGCGGGCCGGCTGGCCGAAAGCGTTATCGCGCTGCTGGGCGAGGCCGATCCGGCTGAGTGAGGCGTTCTTTGTGGCATTTGAGGCCGCCCACAGGACAAAAAAATGAAATTTGCCGTTGGATACAAACTGCCTGCCAAAGGCGCCGACACGACTGTGGACATCGTCCGCGATTTTAAAGAGCACATTGCCGAGGTATATTTTCCGTGGGTCGCCGCGTCGTCCGGGCGGGCGGCCCTTGGCGTCAAACGCGGCGCGGCCGACTGGACCGCCCAGCAGACCCTCGAGCGCGACCTGCACGCGCTGCGCGACATGGGTGTGCGGCTCGATCTGCTGTTCAACGCCAACTGTTACGGCGGCCGGGCCATTTCCGAGCATCTTCAGAGCGAGGTCGGCTCGCTGCTGGATTATCTCGAATCCCGACAGCTTGCCCCGAATGTGGTTACCACTACCTCGCTGACCGTGGCCCGGACCGTGAAACGGTATTTTCCGGCGATCGAGGTCCGCGCGTCGGTGAACATGAGGATCGAGTCGCCGGAGGCAATGTCCTACGTCTCGGGCCTGTTCGACAGCTTCTACGCCCGCCGCGACATGCAGCGGAACCCCGATTATGTCCGCTCGCTTAAAGATTGGTGCGACGCGAACAAAAAAGGGCTGTACCTGCTGGCCAACAGCGGCTGCCTCTACCAGTGCCCGGGCCAGACCTTTCACGACAACATGGTTGCCCACGACGCCGAGATCGACGAGGCGAAAAACATCCCCGACTGGACGCCGCACGTCTGCTGGAACATCTATCGCAAGGAGGAAAACCGTTCGGCGATCCTTCGGGCCGCGTGGATCCGCCCGGAGGACGTGCGCAATTATGAAGGCCTGACGGCGATGATGAAGCTGGCGACCCGGCTTCACGACCGGCCGCGGATCGTGGTGAAAGCCTACGTCGAGGGCAAATACGACGGCAACCTGCTGGACCTCTTCGAGCCGGGGCACGGTCCGGCCTTCGCCCCGCACATCATCGACAACGCCCTCTTCCCGCCAGACTGGTTCGCCACAACCTCAACGTGCAACCGCGCCTGCCATAAATGCGAATACTGCACGACCGTCTTCAACCGCGTTTATAAACTCACCGACGAAGACTGACGGCCGCCGTGAATTGAAATTTCAAATTTCATTTTAACGCGCCTGCGGAGATCACGGTTTGCAAGCAAGCCGTGGCGCCCGTCATAATAATTTGTGACATATCCGCCCTCTGAAATATGAGATTTGAAATTGCAAATCTCAAATCCCAGCCTCACGGCGGCTGGGCCATAATGTTTTTATCCGCCGGCCTGTTTGGCGGCCTGGGCGACGAGCAATTTTGCCCGCAGGAGTTCGCCGACTGACCATGCCTGGGCGATGCAGCCTTTGGGTTCGTGCGGCTGGTCGCCGTCGAATATCTCGCTGACATAACCCAGCCCCGCCTCGGCCAGGTGCGCGTCGAACGGTTCGAGGAATTCGCGTGCCTTTGCCACGGCCTGCCGCGTCGGGCCGTTGACCCGCAGGTACGCCTCGATGAACGGGCCGATCAGCCATGCCCAGACGGTTCCCTGGTGATACGCCTTGTCCCGCGATTCCCACGAGCCGCCGTAACCGCGGCGATAGCGGCTGTCCAGCGGCGACAGCGAGCGCAGGCCGAAGGGCGTCAGGAGCTGTTCCTGGACCACCTTGACGACGCCGGCCTGCTGCTGGGCCGACAGCGGACTGAACGGCAGCGAGACGGCCAGTATCTGGTTGGGCCGGATCGCCGCGTCGGGGAAACCGTCGGTTATGCAGTCGTGCAGGCACCCATTTTCGGCATGCCAGAAAGCCTTGGCGAACGACTCGCCGATCTGCTTCGCCTGCGAGTCGTACTTGCGGGCGAGCCTGTCATCGACGCCCTTGCACCGCTCGGCCAGCATTCTGTGAGCGCAGTACCACAGAGCGTTGACCTCGACGGGCTTGCCGTGCCGCGGCGTGATCGGATTTCCGGCCTGGCAGGCGTCCATCCAGGTGAGCTGCGTGTTGTGGGCGCCGGCGTAGAGCAGGCCGTCGGCGTCGGCATGGATGTCGTACCGCGTGCCCTTGCGGTAATTGTCCAGAATCTCCCTGCACGCCGGCAGGAGCGTCTTGGTCCAGAACGTGTCGTCGCCGCTGGCTTCAAGATACCTGTCCGCCGCCACGATAAACCACAGCGACGCGTCGACGCTGTTGTAGTGGGCGGCGCTGGCGTAGTCGTCGTATCGGCTGGGGATCATCCCCTCGCTCAGGTGCCGCAGGAACGCGTTGAAGACCTGCCTTGCCGCCCCGAACTGCCATGTGCTCAACAGCAGGCCCGGCATCGAGATGAAGGCGTCGCGGCCCCAGTCGGCGAACCAGTGGAAGCCGGCCAGCAGCGTCTGGGCGGCAGGGCCTCCCTTGAATGTCCGGTCGGTCAGAAAGGCGTCGCCGGCCATCGCAAGCCGCACGGCGGTTTCATCGCCGTCGGCCCGGACCGACGCGGCGAGCTTGGCCAGCCGGTCGCGACGAGCGGCGACCTCGGCCTCGAAGTCCACCTTCACCGGCCCGTCGAGGCTGGCCGTGATTTGGATCGACTGCCCGTCGGCGACATCCTCGGCCACAAGCCAGCCAGGGCAGTAAATATCCTCACAGCCGTACTGCCCGCGATGGATATCCGTGCGGTAGCAGAAGCGGCTCCACCATTGCGGGTCGGGCTTGAAGACGCCGCCCTTGATCCGCACCACAACCCTGTTGCCCGGGCCGCGGCCGTCGATAATGGCGACCGTCGAGTCGTCGAGTTGCTCGAAGGAGAACTGCTGCGGGTCGCCGAGCGTCCGCAGGTGGTGGAAATCTCTCATCGCGGCAAAGGGTCGGAACCTCAGCCGGCCCGAGGCGCCCTTGAGCGTGTACCGGACTGCCACCGCGTTGGCGTCCTCGGCGAGGATCGACTCTTTTATCAGCCTTGCCGGCCCGACCTCGAAGACCGTCGTGGCGGCGACGTCGTCGCGGTACTCCGTGACGTAGTCATAACCTTTTGGCGCGAAATTGCCCGGAAACTCGCTGCACCCCAGCTCGTGCGACTGGTCGCCGAAGTCCAGCCATTCCATCAGGCTGGAAAGCGCCACCATCCTGCCGACCGGCGGAAGCGTTGCGGCCACCAGCAGTCCGTGATATCGGCGGGTGTTGCAGCCTACCACGGTCGAGGATGAATACGCGCCGAGGCGGTTGGTCTGAAGCCATTCCAGGCTCAGCAGGTGATCCAGATCGTGCCCCTTGCAGTTGACGGTTATCGGAGCCGGCAGGGCCGGCGACTTTTTTGCAGCCGCCTTTTTGACACCGGCCTTTTTGGCCGCGGCCTTGGGTTTTACGGCGACTTTTTCCGCAACCGCCGCGGCCGGCGGATCGTCAGCCATTTGTCCGGCGATCCCCTGGGCCTGTTTTTTCGTCTTTTTGGCCAGCTTTTCGGCCAGTTTGACGGCCTTGCGCTCCTCTTTGGATAAATCCTGTTCCTTGTCCTTCTTGTCTTTTTTGCCCATAAAAGTCTCCTTTCATTCAGGGGTCTGCAAGGCGGGATTATACAAAGCCCAGGCCGGCCATGTAAGGGCCTGGTTTATGAAATATTTCCGATGACATTCATGCGAAAGGAAGCAGATCGGGATCAGAATGGAATCTAATCTATTTTATATCCGCCGGTTGCGTCTCTAGGGGTTTCACCGTAGGCCTGATAATGCCGTAGCTTGGGTAAATGTACGGGGCATCGGGATTCCAGCGGTAGGTGGGATATGTCGGCGGGCCGGCGTGGACGAAGCCGCCGGCCAGGTCGCCGGGCCGCCTCAGACGCAGAAATGGAAGATGATACGGCGAACAGGGCAGGGGGGCGTAATAAGTCTCGTCGGTGAGCACTGGCCGATAGACGCGCAAATTATGCGCCGTAAAAAATTCATCATATTGGCCGGCCGGCATCGGGTGCATGCCGAAATCCGGGCCGGGGCCAACGAAGACCTGCCTGAATTTCAGCGACCCGACCGCCAGCGAGACGAAGATCAGGACGTAAATCGCGGCGACCTTTTTGCCGGCCAGGGCGTCGGCGTAGCGATGATATCCGACGGCTACTATTGCCCCGGCCAGTATCCAGAACGCGAAAAAGCCGAACCGCGTCTGCGGGACTGTGAAAAACCAGAAGCTGATCGCCGCTGCGGCCGGCAGCAGCACCAGCCATCCGGACCTGCCGGCGCGGTCCGTCCGCCGGCCGAAAAGCAGTCTTGCAATGGCAAGCGAGACGACCGCCGCCGCAATCAAAACTGCCGCCACGATGATCTCGCGGTCTATCGACTCAAGCCAGCCGCCAAGCCAGCGGAAGTTATCCATCAGCTCCGGGCGGTCGATCTTGCGGGTCCAGCAGTGAATCCAGCCGGTGTAGGCTATGCAATGCTCGGCCGGCGCCTTCCACTCGACGTTGAAGGGGAGGATGCCGTTGGGAAAAAGCGGATAGCCGCTCATTATCACGCCGCGGGCAAACCACGGTCCGACGGCCAGCGCACCCAGGCCCGCGCAAATCGCTATGGTTTTCCACACCGGTTTGCGGCCGTCGGCCGATCGGCCCGACCGGACCAGCAGGACGATCCACGCAAGGATGATGGACGCTATGGCGAACCCGGCGGACGTGAGTTTTATGCACGTGGCGGCCGACAGCAGCACCGTCAGCCAGATCGCCTGCCATGCCTGGCGGCGGAACGGCCAGTCGGGGTTTATCAGCAGCCGCAGCAGGCCCGCGGCGGCGGCAAAACAGATCGCTATGGCCGGAATGTCGGTGCTGAAGCTGCTGACGAACTCGCCGGTCGCCAGCATCGCCAGCGGGACCAGCAGGACCGTCTCGAAAAGTCCGGCGGTCCGCGCCGCCTGGTTCGGCCTGAACATCCGAAACGCACCCGTAGCGCACTGCATTATCAGAACCGCGAGCAGCAGGCCGTCGGCGATGTGGAAAGCCCTGCTCCGCCAGAAACCATTTTCGAGCATTGCGTCGTAAAGAAAGCTGGAATTATTGAACGCCAGCGGCCCGTAAAGATTGGCGATGCCCGGCACGACCGGATACTGGCCGGCCCATTGAACGGCCATCGCGTGATAGACCTTTGTGTCGCTGAAGACGCACGGCCCGGCCGACCTGTCGGCCAGCCAGACCGCCAGCAGCAAAAGAGCCGCGATCGTCGGTTTGTTCCGCCCGGCCGAAACCTTCAGCCAGCCCGACAGGCCGCGATAATTCCACGCAAGCCCGACAAGCCCCGGCACTAAAATCGCCAGAAAGGCCAGCCCGTTCACCGGCAGGAAGAAATGCCAGACCTGCAGGAGCATGATCGTAACGCAAAAACCCATCCAGAACGATTCAAACATGCCGTCCGAATCGACCCCGGCGCGGCACATCCGCCTCGCGGCCAGGCCGATGCCGGTAAAAGCCATGCCCAGCGCCAGCCACGCCAGCAGGATCAGCCCCACGCCGCACGCCAGGGCGAGCAGGCTCACCGGCCCCTCCAGTGGCAGCCAGCCGGTCGGCCTTTTCCCGTGGCACGGGCATCCGACTTCGCCGAGGCTTCGCCGGACAAGTCCTGCCCGTGTGTTGCATGGGCGTCCCGCGCATGCCCGTCGCAGCCATTGGGCATTTTGCTAAGGGCTTGCTTTGTTGAAAAGCCGCGCCGATCTGCCTGTGCTGTGTAACAGGCCCCCGCTTCAGCGGGGGTAAAAAGATTTTCCCCCTCACCCGCGATAATCGAATAATATTTTTTGTCTCCAATGGCTGGCGGCTTATCGGGAAAACTTGCCGGGAAATCATATCGCGGGGGAGGGGTTGGGGAGGTGGCCGCCATAAACCCCCGCTGAAGGGCTTGTCGATTTAGTCGTCCACAACCTTGATTCGTCGCGAGGCCGTTGTTGTTTTCCGCAAGTTTCATATTTTTGCGTTAAAAATCTGTCCTTATCGGCCCTGCTGCCTGTTTATGGCGGGCAAAATGTCGCTTTGC
>JACRIL010000083.1 GCA_016235825.1 Planctomycetota bacterium | reverse complement strand
CGCGAGGCCGACTGATCTGCTCGGCTTCTCGAACAAGTAGTCGTTACAGGTCCTGTAACCGACGCAGACCTTACCGACGGATATGACTGGTAAAACCACAGTCTGTTGCGATAGGGGGAGCTAACCGTCTACCCCCCTTTCCAAAAATTTCCAAAAAATTGGTTCTCGTCCCAAAACCATGGTGAATGGGATGACGGTTTTGCATCATAACAACATTGCGTTTAATGCGTTACGGCCACCGGCATGTCAGGTTACATCACCCTTGCCTGCCCGGAGGATAGGGCAACGCTGGCGGGCGGCTCGAACGCCGGGCAACTGATTGCGGCCGGTTTTTTCTTGACATGCGGCGGCGTTTGGATAATATTCAAGAGAGTTCTTGAATAGTGGAGACCGCATGGCCATACAGGGACGAAGGTTGAAGGACGCCGTTTACGCCGCGCTGGCGGTGGTCGGGAGAGCCGTCGGCAGCCCGGTGCGGGTGGAATTCCTGGATATGCTTTCCCAGGGCGGCCGCACCGTGGAGGAACTGGCGCGGATGTCCGGCCAGACGGCGGCGAATTCGTCCCAGCACCTCCAGTCGCTTCTGCGCGCCCGGCTCGTCCGGCGCTCCAAGGAAGGACTCTTTGCCCGTTACTGCATAGCCGCGCCCGAGGTTGGCGAGTTCGTCAGGTCGCTCCGGGTGCTGGCGGAGAGCCAGGCGGTCGAGTTGGGCCGTGCGAGAAAGCGTCTCCTCGACGAGTTGGGAAAGGCCGAACCGGTCGGGCGGGACGAGCTTGTCCGCCGCGTGCGCGAGGGGGAGGCGTTCGTCATCGACGTGCGTCCCTCCGGGGAATACCGGGCGGGGCATCTGCCGGGTGCACTTTCGGTGCCGCTGGATGAACTTGACGCAAAACTGGATGAGCTTCCCCGCGGACGCGAGATCGTGGCCTATTGCCGCGGGCCATACTGCGTGCTCGCGGTCGAGGCCGTGCGGCGGCTGCGCGAGAAAGGTTTTCACGCCATTCGCCTTGACATGGGAGTCTGGGACTGGCGGGCGGAAGGACTGCCCGTGGAAACCGAACCTGTGTCCGCCGAAAAGGAGAACATATGACGCTGGATGTGCTGAAATCCTTGAGCCTTACCCGGATCACCATCGGGGTAATGGTCCTCGCCGGGTTACTGCTCTTCCCCCCGCTTGCATACTTTTGCGGAGCCATGATGATCCTGGCGGGATTGACCGGGTTCTGCCCGTTGGAGAAGCTCTACACCTGGCTCCTCGGCGCACCGGCATCGTGTTCGCTTGCGGCTGCGCCTGGCGCAGGCCGGGCGGCCGGCCAAGACCTCCAGGACATGTCCGCCGATCAAATAAAGACGGCCGTTGCCGAGAAGTACTCCGCTGTCGCGCGAACGCCGGGGGCAAAATTCAATTTTCCCGTGGGCCGCAAGTTCGCGGAAAGCGTGGGCTATCCGGCCGATGCGCTGGATGCCTTGCCCGCGGCGATGTGGGACTCATTCACCGGGGCCGGCAATCCGCAGCCCTACGTTGACCCTCGGCCCGGAGAAACCGTGCTGGACCTCGGCTGTGGCGCGGGACTCGACCTCTTTTTCTACGCCAAGGCCGCAGGCAATGGTGCTAAGCTCTGCGGCCTTGACCTGTCTGGGGCGATGATCGAGAAGGCCAGGAGTAATCTTGAAGCATGCGGCATCAGGAACGTCGAATTTCTCAACGTGTCGGCCGATGCGATTCCATTGTCCGATGCCTCCGTGGACCTCGTAACGGCAAACGGCATCTATAACCTGTCGCCCGACAAGGACGCGGTGATGCGGGAGGCGCACCGCGTGCTCAAACCCGGCGGGCGGACCATATTCGCCGAGATCGTGCTGAAATCGGCGCTGCCGGAGGAAATCCGCAAGAACATCAGCGACTGGTTTCGCTGCATCGGCGGGGCGTTGCCGAAAGCGGAGTTTGTTGCTCGCCTGACCGCAGCGGGCTTCCGCGAAGTGAAGGTGCTGTGGGAAGGCAGGAACGCTCGCACCGGCCACGAGTTGGCTGTTTGCGCGGTCATTCGGGCAGAGAAGTAGGACACTATGCCGCCGGCGCCAATATACCTGGATTTCAACGCCAGCACGCCCATCGCCCCGGAGGTCGCCGAGGCGATGCGCCCCTACTTTACGGAGCATTTCGGCAACCCATCCAGCCGCCACTGGGCCGGTGCGCCCGCCAAGGACGCCGTGGAACACGCCCGCGCGGAAGTGGCGGGACTTCTGGGCTGCGATCCGTCGGAAATCGTCTTCACAAGCGGTGGAAGCGAGTCGAACAACCACGCCATCAAGGGGGTCTTTTTCGCCAACTGCAAAGGCAGCGCCCACATCGTTACCACGCAGATCGAGCATCCCGCCGTGCTCAACCCCTGCCGGTTCCTGGAACGGCTCGGCGTCGAGGTTACCTATCTGCCGGTGGACGGGCACGGAGTGGCGGACCCTGATGATATTCGGCGCGCCATCACCGACCGGACAATTCTTGTAACCGTCATGCACGCGAACAATGAAACCGGCACGATCCAGCCGATCCGGGAAATCGCGAGCATCGCCCGCCAGCGCGGAGTCGTTTTCCACACCGACGCCGCGCAGTCGGTCGGGAAGATCGAAACCCGCGTGGACAGCCTCGGCGCGGACCTGCTCACCGTGGCCGGGCACAAGTTGTATGCGCCGAAGGGAGTGGGTGCGCTCTATGTGAGGAAGGGCACGGCCATCGAGCCGCTTATTCATGGCGCGGGGCACGAGTCGGGCCGCCGTGCCGGGACCGAGAACGTCCTGCTGAATGTGGGCTTGGGCGCGGCGTGCCGGATCGCCGGGCCGTGGCTTGGCATGCAGCCAGTCCGGAAGTTGAGAGACCGGCTCTGGGAGCGGCTCCGCGCGGCGCTCGGCGAACGGGTTGTCCTGAACGGCCATCCTGACCTGCGATTGCCGAACACGCTCAACGTCTCATTTTTGGGGCGCATCGGAGCCGATGTGCTTGCCGGGCTGGACGGAGTCGCCGCGTCAACCGGGTCCGCCTGCCACGAGGGCAGGCACGAGATGTCGCCGGTGCTTCGCGCGATGGGCCTGTCGCCTGAAGTCGGCCTGGGCGCGGTGCGATTCAGTCTGGGGCGGACGACAACCGGGGCTGAGATAGACGAAGTCTCGGACCGGCTCGTGCGATTGTTCGGTTCATAACCGGTCAGGGCAATCAGTCTGCCCATCTTATTCCGGCGGTTTTGTCGTCGGGATGGCGTTTTCCCGGGGGACAGGCGGGGCCGCCGCGGCGTAGAAGATCACGTTTCGCATCACGTCAAACGCGCTTTGGGGTTCGTAGCCGTCCATGCCGAAGGTTGAGTAGCCCACCAGGCCGCCGGTCAGGTCCTCGTGGCTGAAGATCACTTTCGGCCGGTCGCCGGCCAGAACGGCCTGCAGGTGCGGTTCCCTCATTCCGCCCAGCCGCGCTCGCGCCGCACGGCGATACTTGACCTTCTCAATCGTCATGTCCTTCATCTGGTAGACCGGCGACGACAGAGGCAAGGCGAGCAAACTGTCGGCGCCCCAAAGCTCGCCGATCAGCTCGCGGGCGCTGTCCGCAAAACCCTTGGCAGCCCCGCCGGCGTCCAGCACAAGCAGCCCGCCGGAATCAACCCACTTTTTCAGGGCGTCCTTTTCCGCCTGCGGCAGGCTGAACGCGCCCGTGCCGGTCATGAACGCGACCTTGATGTCGGCCGTCAATTCCGACAGACTTATCCCTGTTGCGGGAACCGACGAACCTGGCGCGCTGGCGGGGCTTTTGGCCGGACCGCTGGACGGTGAGTCTGCCGGCGAACTGGCCGATGGCAATGCACTCTGGCAATCCAGACGCACGTCATGATTTTTCCACAGAAGGCGGCTCAGGCGCTGAATCGCCAAAGGCTCGGGATCGTAATTGCCCGCGTAGCGGATGCGGGCCGCCTTGAGAGTTTTGCCCGCCGCCTTGGCCGGTTCTTCCGGCCAGACTTTCGAGCCGCGACTCTTGATCTGCTTGTCCGTAACGTACATCAGCACGTTGGCGGCGGCCTCGAAATTCTGCCTGCCCGTGGCCACCGCATATGTCTGCCACGAAACCGGCAGATCAACGTCCGTGTGGATGGCCAGCGGACGGATGCCGTTGCTGATGATGTGGAACGCCGGCGAGCCGGGCAGCTTGTACTGGCACGTGAAAATCGGATGCTCTTTGCCCGCCAGCGTCAGCTCGTACTTCGGGAAAATTTTCCGATACGCATCCTTCAACCCCTTTCCGAAGGCCGTCCCGCCGCCGCACTCGGTCATCGAAAAGATCGTCCCGCCCTGATTGACGAAAGTTCGCAGCTTTACGATGTCATCTTCGGAAAATTTCGGGGCCTTTGAGCCGCTGATGGCGACCACGGGCGCGTCGTGCCATTCGTCGACGGGCGACTTGAGCGTGATGATCTGCCAGTTGACCTCGTTCTCGTAGACGCCCTCGGCCCAGCGGCAGAAATTGGCCAGTGCCCGCGGCCGATTGTTCCAGTCGCCGTCGTACTCCAGGCGGTTGAACAGCACAGGCCGGCCGCCGCGGGCGAAGAACAGCAGGATGTACGCCGACTCAACGACGGAATCCACGTCGGCGCCTTTTTCAGGACTTGGTATCGCCAGCAATCTTCTTGATCCTTCCTTATACCAGTCATACTTGCCGAAATATTTGTAGCCGCTGGCAAGCCCGACCCGCTCGACGCCATACATGAAATATTGAAAAGCGTCTCCGGCGGCGTCTTTATACGTCCACGGGGCCGTGAGGATTTTTTCAAAGTTGGCGTCGAACCAGTCCAGCCCTTTTTTGACGGGGGCGAATTCGGTGGCGATGCTGCATTTGATGAACTTGTCGCCCATAGTCGTGTCGATGCAGATGAACAGGCTGGCCAGGCCGGCCGTGGTCATTGAACCGTAGGACGGGCTGGCCCCTGACGCACCATAGCACCAGCCTCCGTCGGAATTCTGCCTGGCAAGCCAGTTGTCCAGGCAGGCCTTCCAGTATTCTTTGGGAATCTCCATGCCGCCCCTGTGTCCGGCCCAGACGCCCAGCAGGACGTACTGGCTGTTGGAGTTGTCGCCCCAGGCCCCAGAGGGCACGGGCCCCCGTTTGTTCGCGGCAAGGGTTGCCTTGCTGTCGCAGATGTAATTGGGCGTGCTGCCCTTGTAGAAAATTCCGTTAGCCGCCAGCAGATCGACGTCTTTCTGGAGGTTTTTCATGTACTGTTTTTTGGTCTGCTTGTTGGCGGCCAGCCACGCGTTGCACCGGAAACCCATCGAGTAAACCATCACGTCCTGATCCTGATTTTTGGCCAGCCAGTCCAGGGCCTTGGCTAACCGGGGATCTTTGGCGCTTATGCCGGTTTCTATCAGGGCGTAGACCGCCATCGACGTCGGCGCGGTGGTCCAGTCGGGCAGTTGGTGTTCTTTTCTGCCGGGATAAGGAGGCCAACTGCCGTCAGGCAGTTGCGCCGACAGCAGAAAATCGGTTCTGGCCCGGACAACTTTGTCGATGTCCTGCTGTGTGAATGACTCGACCTTTTGAGCCGGCCTGGGCTGACACCAGGCCGCCGAGGCAAAAAAAAGAACCGCCGCCCCGCCAAGAACCGTTTTTTGAAATAATCTATCTGGCATGACTGTTCCTGTTAGGGGTTCTAAAGTCAGCATGATCTCACTTTTTGCCGAGGCAAAGAATTTTCCCATCTTCCGTGGCCACGTAGAGCCGGCCTTCCGTGGCAGCCATGCCATCATACCTCGGCCTGGCATCCAGGACAATCTGCCCCAGCTCTTTTCCGTCGGCGGCGGAATATATCCGGATCTCGCCCTTATCGGAGTCCGCGGTCTCCGGGGCCAGCCCGCCGGGCCGGCAGGCGGCGAAAACCTTGTCTCCGGCGACAATCATCGCCTTTATCAGCGTCTTTTCCGGCGTGTCAATCGACCAGGCTTTTTCACTGCCCCGCCATAGCTTTGCCGATGACGCGTTTGTCTTTTCATTTTCCGCCGCCGGCCGGATCATGAATATCCGTCCCGCCGACGGATTCTGCTTCATGAATTTCTCGGCCTCGGCCCTGGATTCGCCCTGCCGCCAGGCGCGCCCATGTGAGGCGGAAAAAATCCTGTGCCCGTCAACCGCAAGCAGGTCGCCGGAGGCGATTGTTCCCACCAGGTTCTTGAAGGTTCTGTAGCCGAAGTTGTCCAGGCTGCTTACGTAATGCCAATTCGTCCTCGTGCGGCCGTCGATCCGCGGCTCCATGGTTGGCGGCTGGCATTTGTCATCCAGCATTCCCGCGTGTCCGCCCCATAAAGCGCCAACGGTCGATGGGTTGACGGATATCTTCCGCGTTTCGGGTTCAATCCCCACGCCGTCCAGAAACAGCAGTTTGCCGTCGCTGACAAGCACGTCGTTGCACGCGGAGCGCGGCGACCGTTCATCAAACTTTAGCTCCTGGAAAGGGGCTTTCAGGGTGATGCGCTCTTCCCACAATATCTTTCCGGTCGGCGGGTCCGCGGCGTAAAGAAAGATTCCGCCGTCCGTTTCGGTGTGCCTTCCCGCGGCGAAGCAGGCCGCGCCTTTTTCCATCAGCACGCTCCCGAACACCGGCCAGGCGGACTCCAACTGGCCTCGAACCATGATCCTGCGGTCCTCGGGTGCGGCGCGGAAGCGCCAGACCAGCGCTCCGTCCGAAGCCTTGAGGCAGTAAACATAGCCGTCCCTTGAACCGAAGATCGCCAGACCCGAGAAGATCGTCGGCGGCGAATCCACGCGGGCGCCGGCCGTATAACTCCAAAGCAGTTCGCCCTTTTCAGCATCCAGTGCCGCAACGCGGTGCTCATCGATCGATGCGACAATGACCTTGCCGTCCGCAACGACGGGGCCGGATACCGCGCCGCCGACTTTCGCCTGCCAGAGCGCCTTGAGGTCCGCCGGCACCGATGCTTTTGTGCTCCCGCTCCGGAACGTGTCGTGCCGAAGCGTCGGCCAGTCCCCTTCGCGGGGCGGCGCCGACGCCGGAACTCCCCCGAAAGCCGGACCTTTCTCAAGCCGCTCGCCGGACCGGACATTCGCGTCCACGGTCGCGGGAGGCGCATCAGGCGAGAACGCCGCAAATTCGTGGAGATGAGAGTAGCATCCGCAACCGTTCGCGCTTTGATACACCAGGCCGTTTGCCGGAACAAAGCCGGCGCCGCTGCAACTGCCCCGTCCGCCAAAAAACTGGTGTATCTTCCCCTCTTTGACGTCGACGAAATGCATCTCCGGGTAAAGAATGTAGCGTCCCGTGGCCCGGTTCCCGAAACAGCGGTGATAGAACCTGAAGTCGAGGCGTTTTTTCACTTCCCCGGTGGCCGGATCGAGTCCAACCCACGCGGTCTTGTCCACGAACTTCTCCCCCTTCTTGACCGCGGACAAATCGAGATCTTCAGCCCAGACATATTCGTCGAGGCAGAAAAAATGCGATGCTCCGCTATAAATATCCGGGACCGGCAGCGGCCGGCTCCAGAGCCGCTTGCCGTCCGTGCCCGATAATGCGTGCATCGTGGCAGGCGGGCCGGAAGCATCGCCGGCGTCGCAGAGAGTTGTTACAAACAGCATCCCCTTGTGGTACACGAGCGCCTTTGCATTGCCAAGCCCTCCCCATCTGTTCCGCCTGTCGGGAAGTTTTCCGGCAGGGGCGGGAACTCGCCACTGCTCTTTGCCCGTGCCGATGTCCAGCGAGACAATCTTGTCTCCGGCCAGGAGCGCTATCCGGTCGTCGCCGATGACGTATTGGCTCAGGCCTTCCTCATTCTTCCAGAGGATCGCGCCGGATTCGGCGTTTCGCGCCTCCAATCCCCGATTCGCCGTCAGGATCAGAACGCCCTTGCGATACACGAAGTCGCCGCTGAACTCGTACGTCTTAATGATCTGGCCGCTGGCGGCGTCGAGGGCTGTAACGGGACCGTCCTTTTTGAGAGCCATATACAGCCGGTCCCCTTCTGCGGCCAGACTGCCCGGCTCCATTTCAAGCGGCCGCTGCCAGAGCATGTGCCCGTTGAACGCGTCCCTGCAGACGAGACTGAGGCCGCCATATTTTCCGTCCTTATAGTTAAACTTGTCTTTAAATATATAAAAATTGCGGCCATTGGCGGAGAAGATGCCTTGCGGCCACACGCCCCTGGGCCACGCGTCTCCCGCGAGCCACCTGATCCCCGTTGGCGGCCCGACAAGTTTGTCTTTCGACGTGTCGGCCCCGGAACCGTCATTCAAATATTGAGGCCATTCGTCCATCTCGGCCGGATACGGCTTGACGACCTTCGCCCACACGCCGTTTTCCCTGACGATCCCGAAATCCTTCACGCCGGCCTCGGCCAGTTTCGCCTTGAGCGAGTTCTCATCCGGACTGCCTCCCAAAAACGCCACCCCGTACGGCGCCAGCACGCGTATCGCCTCGGCGATTTTGAAGCCTTTGGCGAGCATTTCATCCAGCCGGTCCACAATCAGCACGTTCACCGTGTCGTGCGTGTACGGCAGCCGGTCCAAGGCCCGGCACTCCACCGAAACCTGGCCGTAAATGCCTCTGGATTGAATGTGCTTGCGGGCCTCCTCGACTTTCGCGCGATCGGCGTCCACGCCGTGCACCAGATTTCTGCCTCCCTGCGGCAATTCCGCGGCCAGTTTTCCGCCGCCGCACCCCACGTGGACCCACAGCCCTGGCCGGACGCCTTTTGTTCCCGAAAACTGCGCCGCCAGGGCCTTGAAATCCGCCGTTTCTTTCCCGCCATTATCCGTCTTGCCCGCGGCAGGCGGAGCAGCTTCCATAATCGGCAAACAGTTCCCGTCCCACCCGACAATGAATACCCCAACCGTTAAAACAAAAGTGAGAGTTGGCATCTTCAATAGCGCCATTTTTTGCTCCTCACCATGAAGCTATTTGGTTTCGGGTTTTGTGGTCAGTGTAACCAGGCTTCGCGGCGACATCTTCAGTTCGATCGCGCCGGCCCTGACGGGCACGTCGGCCGTTTTTTCGCAGTTCCTGTCCTTGTCGGTAACATAGGCCGACAGCGAACTTGCCGCCGGACCGCCCGACACCTTGATCTTCACGGTCGTCTCGGCATCGTTGTGGTTCTGAAGGACCAGCGTCAGGACGCCCTTGTCTTTGTCCGCGAAGGCGCCGGCGAGGATTCCGCCGGCATCCTTGCTTGTCTCAACGCGATGCGTCCCGGGCGGGATGAATTTGGCGTAGTGTTTTTGAATATAATACTTTTTGGTGGGCTTGAATTCGTCCATGGAAGGGGTAAGGACCATCCCCTCGGCATCCGGTTCGCTGGTCATGAACTGCCAGAGGGTCCAGAGCGAGGCGTTGCCTATGACAATGGAGTTATGTATTCGCGAGGCCAGGTTGTCCAGGGCGTTCGTCGCGCCGCCTTTTGCGCTTTCGCCCCCCTCTTTTTTCTCCCAGTTGGCCGGGCCGCCGCCCGTCTCGGTCATCCAGTATTCCTTGCCCGTGTCTTTCATCATGTCCCAGAGTTTGAGCGCGTCGCCGGCCCCAAGGCTGATTTGAATGCCGTCGGCATAGCCGTGGGAACAGATGATCGCCAGCGAGTCTTTGGTTTTGGCGTCGGCCAGGACCGGCTTCACGAAACTCCAGAGGCGATCGGGAAATTTGGTCATGTCCTCCGGACCCATGATCTTGGTCTTCACGCCCAGCTCTTTGAAGACGGCGGCAACTTCGCCGACGACGTCATGAAACTCCTGGGGCGTATAAAGGCAGGAATCGTAAGGTTCGTAAAAACTCAACTCGTTCTGGATGCTGATGGAATAGAGGGGAACCTGGAATTTTTTCTCCATCGCCAGGCAGTACTGGGCGAGGAAGTGGGCATAGTGCTTGTAGTATTTTGGCGCCAATCGGCCGCCGCAGGAGCTCGCGCCATTTTTGCTCCATTCAAACTTGGCTCCGGGCCCCTTTGACGCCGCTTCCTTCATCCAGTGGGGCGGACTCCAGACCGAGGCGGTAAAGAGCATATCGGGGTTGAGCTTGTGAAGCTCTTGGGTCCAGCGGATGCCGCGGGAGATTTTACCTTCCTCGCCGCAGGCGGCGCGGCCAGTGCGTTCCCACTTGAACTTGTCGTAGGTTATCTTCGCGGGATCGTCCTTCATCTCCGGCAAGAGAGAGCTTGGTATCTTGTACATATCCGGACTCTCGCCTTCGATCACCCAGCGATCCACGGGCACGCGGGCGACGGCAAAGCCGGCGTCCTTCGCATACAGTTCAAGTCCTTTGGGATCCATCTGCCACTTCGCCTCCGGGTCTCTTGCCGGGCTTCCCCAGCCTTTGAGGCAGGATCCCAAACCGCGGATTATCTGGTGCTGCTTGCCGCAATCCACCGTAACATCGACCGGCCCGGCGTTCTGCCCCGGCTCGCCCGCGGCGAAAACGGTCCTGCCGGACAAATTCACCAGCAGGGATGCGGCAAAAACGATCGCAACCGCCTTCTTCATTCTCGAATTGAACATGCTCTTTCCTTTCTTTCTGATTGTGATGTCAATCGTTCCGTCGGCGGGCGATCCGCCGGCAGAATCTATTTGCTTTCGGGTTTGGTGGTCAGTGTAACCAGGCTGCGCGGCGGCATCCTCAACTCGATTACGCCGGATTTGACGGGCACGTCCGCCGTCTTTTCGCAGTTCCTGTTCTTGTCGGTGACGTAGGCCGACAGCGAACTGGCCGCCGGGCCGCCGGAGATTTTGATCCTGACGGCCGCTTCGGCGTCGTTGTGGTTCTGAAGGACCAGCGTCAGAATGCCATTTTCCTTATTTGCGAATGCGCCGGCCAGAATCCCGCCGGCGTCCCTGCTGGTCTCGACACGATGCGTTCCCGGCGGGATGAACGCGGCATAGTGCTTCTGGATGTAGTATTTTTTGGTGGGTTTGATTTCGGCCATCGAGGCCTGAACCAGCCCGTTGCCCTCATCATTTATGCCGCCGATGGTTTCCATGAACTGCCATGTGCACCAGACCGATGCGCCGCCGAGAACTATGGCGTTATGTATGCTGGAACCCAGGTAGTCGAGTGCGTTTGTCGCGAGCCCCCTTTCATCCAGCCGGGCGGCGCCTTCCTTTGTCTGCCAGTCGGTCGGCCCCCCGCCGGTCTGGGTCATCCAAAATTCCCTGCCCGTGTCTTTCATCAGGTCCCGCAGTTTCACGCAGTCGCCGCCCTGGCGGCCGGGTTCGATGCTGTCGGAATAGATGTGCGAAGCGATGATCTCCAGGGCGTCTTTTGTCCCGGGGTCGGCAAAAACAGGTTTTACATAGCTCCACAGGCGATCCGGGAACTTGGTCATGTCCTCCGGTCCCATGATTTTTGTCTTCACGCCGAGCTGCCTGAAGGCGGCCGAAACTTCCGCGATCACGTCGTGATATTCCTGGGGCGTGTAGGCGCACGAAGCAAAATTCTGGACAAACAGCGGCTCGTTCTGGATGCTGACGGCATAGAGGGGAATCTGGAACTTCCTGTCCATCGCCAGGCACCACTGGGCCAGATAGTGGGCGAAATGCCTGTAATATTTCGGCGCCAGCCGCCCGCCGCAGGAATTCTCGCCTTTCAGCTCGAACTGAGTGCCTGGCCAGGTTGGCGCCCGTTCCTTCATCCAGTGGGGAGGGCTCCATACCGAGCCTATGAAGAGCATGTCGGGATTCAACTTCCTGAGTTCCTGAAACCAGCGGACGCCGCGAGGGAGCAGTCCTTTTTCGCCGGCGAAGTTGGAGATTTCCCACGTGAACGTGTCATATAGTATTTTCGCGGGGTCTTCCATCATCCCGGCGGCCAGGGCAGCCGGCAGTTTATCGGGATTTTCACCTTCCAGAACCTGTGGAACCAAAGGGATTCGGGCAACGGCAAACCCGCCGTCTTTTACATACAGATCAAGTCCCCTGGGATCGATCTGCCATTTTGCCGCCGGGTCCTTCTCCGGGCCGTCCCAGCTTTTCAAACACGTCCCCAGGCCTCGAATAATCTGATGCCCTTTGCCGCAATCGACGGCAACTTCGATCGCCCCGGCATATTGCCCCGTTTGCGCGACCGGCACAGTTTCTTTAGACCCATCGGCCACGGCCACGTAGGTTCCCGCCGCCGCCCCGGCAAGCAGAAAAACCGCCATCGTTACCATTGCCGCGACCTTCATTTTTGCGATGAACATCATGTTCAGCAGCCCTTTTGAAATCGCGACGATTTCGGCGGATGCCGCGCCCGTTGCGACCGTCTTGGCCGCTGCCATAAAAACCGCCATTTTGGTTACCGAGGCGACGAAGGCCGGCGAGACGCCCGCGGCGGCCTGATTCGCCATTGCCGTCGCCAGGCCTGCCGCCGAAACGGCCGTGCCGGTTTTCATCAGGCGATCCCGCAGCATTTGCCTGCCGCGATTCAGGTGCGACGTGATTGTGCTGACTTTGCTGCCCAGCAGGTTTGCCACATCCTCCTGACTGCGGCCTTCCAGATGGTGCAGAATAACAGGTATCCGGTATTTTTCCGGCAGCCTGGAAAGACCCGCATAAAGAATGTCCTGAGGAACGTCGTCTTCGCGCGTTTGCCGGCGATCATGTCTCATAAGAGCCGCCTCTCGTTCATGCCGCAGACGCGCCGTCATGGCTTTTTTCGCTTGTGCGGCGGAATACCACGCCGCCCGATGCAGCCATGCGACCAGAGTGGGGCGGCTCTGGAGTGTCGGGGCCTTGTGCATGAGCGCCAGAAAAACCGCCTGAGCGGCATCCTCGGCATCATGTGTGTTTTTCAGAACCGAACGGCAGACGCCCAGCACCAATGTCCCATGTCGCCGGACTATCTCCTCGAATGCTTCCCGCCGCCCATGCTCGATGAAGGAGGAAAGCAGATCCCCGTCGTTCGCCGTCGTCCAATTTGTAGCCGTCAGGTTCCTCATCCATTTATAATACCGCCCGCCGCAAGCGAAAAAACGCATGAATCGCTAAAATATTTTTAGAGTCCCATATGTACTACAACGCTACGAAGGCCATTTTTTACCAGCTTGGTTAACTCCAATTGCTTTATTGCGCCCTTTCAGGGCTTGAATATTGGGGGCGGCCGATTTCCTGGGGCGTTGCCCCAGGCTTTCATATTGCGCCCCGTTGGAGCTGCACGATCTCGCCGGCATTGGAAGATTGGCAATTCAAAGTATGATGAGCCGGTCGATGGATTATTTTTAAAGCCCCGCATGTAAATGCGGGGACGTTGTTGTCTTTGTGGTTGGGAAAAAAATAACAAATATCCCCCTGCTCGCGCAGGGGGCTTCAGGAATGGTTCGCCGATGGATGTTACACCCTGAAGGGGCAACCATATGACAGCCCAGGGCAACGCCCTGGGAAAATCGGCG
>JACRIL010000084.1 GCA_016235825.1 Planctomycetota bacterium | reverse complement strand
TCGGCGTGATTGTTCTCATATGGCACATCGGGATAATCCAGGAACGTAAACAGGCTATCGCAATGTTTGAGCAGCCGTTTGGCAAGACGGTCGGCGTCGGCATCGCCATATGTTCCTTCGGCCAGCTCCATCAGCCGCCGGTCGATCCGCCGGATGAGTTGGCCGTATCGCGCGGGGTCGAAGTCCGCCCGCTTGCGAAGCCGGATGCCGTCGCGGATGAGCCGTCGCAGTTTTTTGGCGAACGTCTTCCATGCGGCCGAGCCGTTCGTCAGGTCCACCTTTTGAAGTTCCCGCAGCAGATGCGCCAGGCAGCACTGGTGGTCCTGGGCCTCGATGGCGTCATATGCCGCCCAGAAGTCATGCACCAGCACGCCGTCGAACGCCTCCGTGAAGAATTTCGCCAGCGCCGGCCCGCCGCGGCTGCGGTCTATCTGGTAGCAGCAGGCGTCCCTGGGCGCGAAGCACCACAGCCAGCGGGTCTGCCCGTTGACCCGCCAGCCGGTCTCGTCGGCGTTGAGGACGGCGGAGCCGCGGGCCGTATCGGCCGGCCGGGCCGTCGCGGACGGGGCCGACGTGCTCGTGATGGACGACGGATTCCAGCACCTGCGGCTGATGCGAGACCTGGATATCGTCCTGATCGACGCGACAAATCCGTTCGGCCACGGCAGGCCCCTGCCGGCCGGCCTGCTCCGCGAACTGCCCCGCGAAGCTCTCGCCGATGCCGACGCGATCGTGATAACCCGATCCGACCAGATCGCCCCGGACCGGCTGCAAAAACTCATCCGCCGCCTGTCCGCCCTTGCCCCCAATGCCAGCATCCACCTTGCCGTTCACAAGCCGGTCGCCGTCGTCGATCCGGCCGGTCTTGAAGAAAGTCCTGAAAAACTCCGCGGCAGAAAAATCCTCGCCTTCTGCGGCCTGGGGAACCCCGACGCATTTTTCCGCACCGTCGCCCAACTGGGCGCCCCGCCGATCCAGACGCTCGCCTTCGACGATCACTGCCCCTACGGCCCCGACCACCTTGTCCGCATCAAATCCATTGCCGACGCCTGCAAACCCGACCTCCTGCTTACCACCCAAAAGGACATGGTCAAACTCAAAGGTACAAACCTGGGCGCGCCCCTCGCTGCCCTGAAAATCCGGATCGACCTGACCGCCGGCCGACAGGAACTCGAATCAAAAATCCTCGCCGCGTCACTCTGCAGATTCTGACAAGTTATTCCTTGAGTTCTTTTCCATCTTTGGAAAAACTGAATTTTTTCCCTGACAAGTATATTGTCAAATCCGAACCATTTTCTGGCTCGAATAAAAAAAACGGACGCCCTTGATTTTTCATGAATTGTTTCTTCCAAATCAATTCCCCTGGTTTGGAATATCGTCGGAGTTCATGCCCAATCTTGGGAATATCAACTATAACCGCATATATAGGCACATCAGGGAAAAATACATCGTAAGGTGCGTCAAAATCTAACAGTTTCACAGTTCCATCTTTGGAAAGATAAAGCATTTGCGGATTAATGGCTTTTCCAAGCTCTGATCGAGGTTCAAATGCTGCAATGTGCAACAAAGCTTCGCCTCTATCACCCACCCATAGTGAGGCCTCGTGACGGCCAGGCTCGCGTTGTAATTCGACTCTTGAAATCTCCTGTCCTTCTGAATCATAAAATACCACAAAAGGTTTTTTCCCAGGTGGCGATACGTAAGCAGCAGCCATTTTGCCTTGTCGTCCGGTGGCGACTTTTATGACTCCTTCTGGCCACATAATCCGAATTTGCTTTGTACCGTCTTTTCCTCCAAAAACAAGGTAACTTTTCGGATGGCCTACGTCTAAAACAATAGGATGTTTTGCTGTTGGCGGCATGAATACTGCGACAGGAATGGTTGTCGGCTTTGCCGAGTCCGAACTTGGACATCCGGAAAGTGCAACTGCCAATAAAATGGGTATGTGCAATATATATCTCATACTATTCTTTCCTGTCAGACTCTCATTGTCGGCCAGGCGATTACCCCGCGATTTTTTTGAGGATCCAGGCCATGTTCTGGCCGAGTTCTTTCATGGTCTTGAGGCCTTCCTCGTCCTTTTCGACCTCGCCGATTTCGCGGCCGATGGCAAAGTTCCAGTAGCACGACCCGACGACGAACATGTTGTTGATCTGGAAGAAGTGGTTGAGCGCGTCGAAGGTGAACGTTGCCCCGCCGCGTCTGACGGCCACGACGGCCGCCCCGACCTTGCGGTTGAGCAGGCCGGCGGATTTTGCCACCAGTCCGGCCCGGTCGATCAGGGCCTTCATCTCGGCCGTTACGTTGGTGAAGTACGTCGGCGAGCCGAGGATTATGCCGTCGGCCTGAACCATCTTGCTGACGCAGTCGTTGAGCATGTCATCCTTGATCGAGCAGGTTCCGTCCTTGCGCTTGACGCAGCCGTAGCAGGCGGTGCAGCCGCAGAGCCTGCTGCCGGCCAGGCTGACCAGTTCGGTCTCGATGCCTTCTTTTTTCAGCTCGTCAAAGACCCGCCCGATGAGTATCGACGTATTGCCCTTGGGCCTGGGGCTTCCGTTAAATGCCACGACCTTCATCGCCAGCCATCCTTTCCAGGCCGCACGGCCCTGTTGAAAAAGACCTTTCTTTCGTGGCACGGACGTCTCGTCCGTGTGTCCCAGGGGCGTCTCGCCCCTGGAAACCATAAAAACAACAACCGCCACGACCGGGACGGTCGTGGAACACACGGGCAAGATGCCCGTGCCACTGATAATCGCCGTCCGCCTCGCAAACCGCCCCGATTATCCGCCGATTTTGCGGCCTGGCAAGAGGCCGCAGGCGTTTTTTCCGCACCCAACAGGGTTTCTTTTAAAACTTGCGATGATTGACAACGCCTTATGCGTCCGACTATGATAAATGCGCGGCGGCAGTTGCGCCGCTGGGATAAACCTAATTCACATCATCCATATTCTTTCATCCCAGACTCTGCGGACGCCGGCCCGGCGCGGTTGTTTGTCGCGGCGGGCATAACAGCGGCTTGTTAATCGGCATTTTGGAGAACACCGGCTGATGCCCGGCATGAACGTCATTCAAGGCCCCGACAAGGGGAAAAAGTTCGATCTTGCCATCGGCGAGAACATCATTGGCCGCTCGCCCGACTGCGCCATATTCCTGAGCGACAAGACCGTCTCCCGAGCCCACGCCAACCTTGTAGCCAGGGACGGCAAGTGGTTCCTGGAAGACCAGGGCGCCGCAAACGGGACGTTCATCAACGGCGTGCGGATCAACCAGCCGATGGTCGTCAACCGGGGCGACCAGATCCGCTGCGGCTCGACGCTGCTGGTCTTCGGCGGCGCGCCGGCCGACGCCGTCCCGCTGGACGTGGACGAGGACGGCAACATCGTCGAGGCGGCGATAGTCGCATCGGTGCCGTCCAGCCAGGACTCGGTGGTGATCCCGACGCCCGAGGCCGGCTCCGAGGCGATCGTCATCCTCCGCATCATCTACGAATTCATCAAGGACGTCAGTTCCATCCTGGACGTGGACCTGTGTCTCCGCCGGACGCTCGACAAGGTGTTCGAGGTCATAAAGGCGGATCGCGGATACGTAATGCTGATCGACAGCGACGGCAAGCTGCACCTCAAGGCCTCGCGGGTAACCGGCAAGGAGACCGACAAGCGCGTGCCGATCTCGCGGACCATCATAAACGAGGTCGTCGTCAAGCAGGTTGGCGTGCTGAGTTCCAACGCGATGGCCGACAAGCGATTCACGGCCGGCAAGAGCGTGCACAATCTTTCCATCCGCTCGGCGATCTGCGTGCCGATCATGGGGCGCGACCGGGCCATCGGCGTCATCCACGTCGACTGCGGCGTAACGCAGCAGACCTATTCCACCGAACAGTTGCGGGTCCTCACGGCGATCGGCTATCAGACGGGCATGGCGATCGAGAACGTCCGGCTGCACCAGTCGGCCATTCAGTCGGAGCGCCTTGCCGCCGTCGGAGAGACGGTCGCCATCCTGTCGCACCACATCAAGAACATCCTTCAGGCGCTCGACGCGAGCACGGAAGTGGTCGAAAAGGCGCTCGGGAAGGACGAGTTCGACAAGGCCAAGAGCGCCTGGCCTCTGGTCCAGAGGAGCCTTGGCCGGATAAACGGCCTTATCCTGAACATGCTGATGTATTCCAAGCACCGCCAGCCGTCGCTCGGTAACGTCAACCTGAACTCCATTCTCAAGGAGTGCGTGGAACTCATAACGCCGCAGGCCGACGAGCGGGGCGTCGCGGTCCTGACCGATCTGGACGAACTGCCGCCGATTCCGGCCGACGGCGACGGCCTGCACCAGGCCTTTCTCAACCTGCTTTCCAACGCGCTGGAGGCCGTGCAGGACAAGACCGGCGTCATAAGCCTGGCCAGCCGGTTCGACACCATGCAGCGCATGGCCGTCATTTCCTTCATGGACAACGGACCGGGAATTCCGGCCGATGAAAAAGACATGATCTTCGCGCCGTTCTGGTCCACCAAGGGGCAGAAAGGCACCGGCCTGGGGCTGGCAGTGGCAAAGAAGGTCATACACGAGCATCATGGCATCATCGAACTGGAGACCAAGCCCGGACAGGGCACCACCTTCACGATCCATCTGCCTGGAATGGGCAAAGCGCCGACGGAAACCGTTTCCACCGTCTGAAGGCCGATCTGATCGGATGATTCCTCCGATGCACTCGCGGCATGATTCATGAAAAAAGTCCCAGGGCCTGAGTCCGCATGAAATCCAGCAGGGCCTGACACTGGAAATACTTGCTGATTTCCTCGTGGCCTTCGCCGGGTACAACCAGCAGTTCGGCCGGCCCGCCGAGGCTGCGGTAACGGTCGATAAGCGATCGCGAATGCCGGTCGAGCGGGACAATCTCGTCCCTGTCGCCGTGAACGTGAAAGATCGGGACCTTCGCCTTGGCCAGCGGTCCGAGCCGGTCCACGGGATTGTGCCGGTCCGTTTGCGAGAAGAGCTGCTGCTGCGTCAGGCCGTACGCCCCGCAGATTCGCTCCGCCAGCCGCGGATCGGTAACGTCGCAGACGGGGTAAATGGCGCCGATGCAGCGGACCCTGTCAGGGTGTTCCACGGCCCAGTTGTAATGCATCAGTCCGCCGCGGCTCTGCGGCAGGAGGCACGCCTTGAAGGCCAGCGAAAAAACCGGCACAGCCAGATCGTGAAAGTCCGTGAAAGTCTCGCGTCCCGCCGGGCCGCCCCATGACTCTCCCACGTCCACCCCGCCGACGGCGATGCCGTCGGCCAGCCAGCTTTCCATATACCAGCGATGCAGGTCCTTGGGCAGCGGATACGGCTGTTCGATAAAACTCGGGGCGTACCATATCCACGGGATGTCCTTTTTCCCGGCCGGGCGGGACGGCAGGATAACAAACCCGCGCCTGCCGGGAACATCAAAGTCCATCCGGCTGCAACCCCACTGCTGCGACTGCCTGATCTGAAGTTTCTGCATCACTTGGCGATATACTGGTCGTGCATCACCTGCGAAGTCTCACTGGCCGTGGCGTTCGGACCGGCCGGCTGGGTGCTCGCCGTGCTTCGCAGATAGTGCACCTTGTCCGATTCGTAGTAGTATTCATTGTTGACCGCGTCCACCTTTGTATCGCGGTTGTGCATCTTGGCGGCCCTGGCATCAAGCATGAATTTGCGAACGTCGTCGGGGATGACGGCGGCGAATTTCTCATCCTTCTTGACGTTGGCGAACGCCTCGACGGAGGCCGACTTGAGAAGCTTGGGCCATAGCTTCGCGAACAGCGCGGACGATCCGTAAACGTCTATGGTCTGAATCTTCCCGTTGATGACGGTCGCGAACCCGACGATGTTCCCCTTGTCGGCCGGCAGTTTGGAAAGTTTCTCTGTATATGCGTCGATGGACTTCTTGACCTTCTCATTGTCCATCGTCAATTCCAGGCTGGAGGGAGATTCCGCCGCCTTGACGCTCTGGCCTGCCGCTTTTTCGAGCTTGGCTTGTGAAGCCTCGACTTCGCGCCAGACCTCAGATTGTCCTTTATTTACACGAGCCGCAATCTTCTGCGAATTGTTAAGAAGCATATTATTCGACGCGTCGAATTTGTCGGGTGAATTACCCTTCCTGCCCGACCATCGCCCGCTCTCGACGCAGAACGACGCCAGAGGAATCTTCCCCGAATGCGGCAGGATGACCAGATCATTGGGGCAGGTGCGGTCCTGTTTGCCGCCGCGGATGATGTCCCCGCTCTGGATGAAGATGTTCTTGTCCGAGACGTTTTCCAGGGTCAATTGATTCACGTTCCCCGTTTCATGGATGACAAGTGCCTTGGCCTCAAGCGCCTCCTGAAGCGAAAGAAAATCGCCGCCCAGCACATTGGCCCCCATGATGAAAACGATCTGGAGATTCTCATGCGTCGCCGGGACCAGGAACGAAAATTCTCTGATTTTGAAATCCTCGTCGATCTTGGCTTCCGGTCCGGTCGGAGGCCCGGCGGGCCGTTGGCCCTGCTGCCCGCCCGGCTGGCCGATTGCCTGTTGTACCTGCGGCGGTGTCAAATTGCGTTGTGCATTCGGCGGATTTGGCGCCTGGGCTTGCGGTTGGCCCTGATCCTGATTCGCCGCCTGCCGGGGTTGGCCTCCTTGCCGCTGCGAGCCGGCATTTTGCCCCTGGTCCTGGCTGCATGAAAACGCGCCGCACGCCAGCAGCATCATCGCGGAAAAGCATGCAACCCTTCCGACCAATCTTCCGTTCTTCATGGCAAGCTCCTTTCAAAGAGTATCTACCCACTGATTTAGACGTTTGATCCGCCTGAAAGGTTCGCAAAATCCATATTTTTTTGCCGGCATCACATCTGGCGGCAGTTCCGGTCCGTTCTCCTGAAATCAGCGGCTGGTTGGACGTTTCAGCCTATTCGACCTCCACCGTGATGGAGTTGGTGGCGATGTTTCCGCCCCAGATAAAGACTGTATGGGGATTTTTCTGGAGCCAGCCGGAGGTTTCTTCAAATACGGCTCTTATCACGTATTTTCCCGGCTTGGACGTATCAAGCTTGAGATCGGCCTGCAATTTCACCGGGATAATATAGGGCTTCTCCGGCGTAATCTCGATCGGTTTGGCGGGTTTTTCCTGATCCGCCGGTTTTTTAGGTTCGAGCTTTTGCGTCTTGCCGTCGGGGCCGACGACCTCGAAAGAGTATTTGCCCTCCAGTATAAAATAGGAGGAATTCATAAGAAATCGGCCATTAGCCAAGGTCTTGTCCGTCATTTTGAGCGTGAATTCGGCCCGGATGTCCTGACCAGCCTTTATCTTCCTGTCCTTTACCGTGATGATGCCGGTGAGGCCTCCTACAACATCTCCGCTATCCGGACCGACATTAACAGTCCATTCTTTCTTTGCCGACGCCGGATCGACTTCTTCGTCCGATTCCGCATCCAGCACAGGACAGGTCCAGACCGACACCTTCAATTCCGCCAGGGAAGCCGGCACGACTGCAAAGGTGAACTGCCAACCATATGTTCGATACATTTTGGAAGAAAAAGTCATCAGGAATTCCAACTCGCCCTTGCCGTCCTTGACGACCAACTTTTGCGCTGAAATGCCGTTTTTTGTGGGGGCTTTGCATGCAAATACCCCGACGATCATATCCTTCTGGAAATCCATTTTGGATGGATCGAATGAGACATTATCCAGATTTACCTCGCCGTCGGACGAAGAGGCGGCAAAATGCTTCTGAATTGCATCCCACCGATCGAGTGAGCGGACGACAAGGCATCCAGATGCTCCAACATTTCCATGATGTTGATTTCCGATTTCCGGAGAGTCGGCATAGAAACTGCCGGATATCACGCGGCGGGGTTTGTGTATTTCCCTGGCCCGCCTGACTGTCTGGGGGTCCGTTTCCTTGTTCGCGATCGCATCCCGCAGGGCGGCCATGGCCGGCTCGCCGATCTCGATGAGTTTCACGGCCGCGGCCTCGTGAACCTTTACCCTGTTGTCGCCAAGCTGGGCGATCAGCTTTTTTATCTCTTCCTGGCTGACGACAGGCGACGTGGCGGAAGCTGTTGCGGCAGGATTGTCTGCCGGCGGACTGCCGCTGCCCTGCCCGGCCGGCAGGACGGATAAAACCGCCATCAGCAGCAAGACAGGCATCCGTATAATCATTCGACCAATGCTTACATCCATGAATTATTCCTTTTCCGTTGGAAAGAACCGTTTGTTGCTATTTCAACACTGAAGTCGTTGAAAAGTTTTCCATTTCATCGAAAATGATTTATTCGCCACCGATCAGATAGTAAACGACCTGGGGTTTGCCGGCGAGGTCGAAACTCAGCGTGCCGTCGGCGGATTTGGCGGTTACGCCGTTTATGAGCTTTGACGTGCGCGTTAAAATGGTGAAAAACGTTTGTGAGAATTGAAGAAGAAGAAAACATATAGCCGCAAATATAAGCGGGCATGGCGTCCGATTTTCCATTCGGCGCTAAAATCATTTTATTCATTCGCTTGCGGCTTTTGCTGCGTCGGAATCGTTTACGCGTTTGATGTCCGCGCCGAGAGCGGCCAACCGCTGCTCGATGCGGTCGTAGCCGCGGTCGATGTGATAGACGCGGGCGACGGTGGTCGTGCCTTTTGCCACCAGCCCGGCCAGGACCAGCGCGGCCGAGGCGCGCAGGTCGCTTGCCATCACGGGCGCGCCGATGAGTCTCCTGATGCCGGTTATTATCGCCGTGGCGCCCTCCTTGTGGATGGTCGCGCCCATGCGGAGCAGTTCGGCGACGTGCATGAAGCGGTCCGGAAAAATCTTGTCGGTTACGATGCTGTTTCCGTCGGCAAGGCAGAGGATGGCCATCAACTGGGCCTGGAGGTCCGTCGGGAATCCTGGGTACGGCTGGGTGGTAACGTCCGTCGGTTCGAGCCGCCTTGCGCACGAGACCACCACGCCCTGCCCGGCCGGCTCGACCATGACTCCGACCTCGCGGAGCTTGTCGGCCACGGCCATCAGGTGGTCGAGTCGGACGTTGGCGATGGTGATCTCGCCGTTGGTTATCGCCCCGGCCATTATGAACGTGCCGGCCTCGATCCGGTCGGGAATGAGCCGGTGCGGGCGGCCGGCGAGTTTCTTGACGCCCTCGATGGCCACGCGCGGCGTGCCGGCGCCGGTTATCTTGGCGCCCATTTCGTTGAGGAACTCGGCCAGGTCGGTCAGTTCCGGCTCGCACGCGGCCGACTCGATCACCGTTTTGCCCTCGGCCAGGCATGCCGCCATCATCACGTTGGCCGTGCCCAGCACCGTCGAGCCGAACGGCCCGCCGAGGAAAATCTCGGCGCCCTTGAGCCGCTTGGCTGTCGCGACGATGTCGCCGCTGTCCAGCTCGATATGGGCGCCCAGGGCCTTGAGTCCGCGAATGTGAAGATCGACCGGGCGCGAGCCGATCGCGCAGCCGCCGGGCATCGCAACGCGGGCCTTGCCCCGCCTGGCCAGCAGAGGCCCAAGCACGCAGATGCTCGCGCGCATCTTGCGGACCAGGTCGTAGCGGGCGTGGCTGTTGGATTCGTCGCGGACTTTCAGGTCGAGCCTGCCGTCGCTCCGCGTAGCGTCCATGCCCAGCTCGCCCAGCAGGTCCGACAGGTGTTTTATGTCCGCCAGATCGGGCACGTCCTGAATCGCGACGGCTCCCTCGGCCATCAGGGCAGCCGCCATGATCGGCAGGGCCGCGTTCTTGCTGCCGTTGATCCGAACGCCGCCTTTGAGCCTGCTTCCGCCGTTGATGACGAATTTATCCATCTGCCGGTCCTTTTAACTGGCGAGCCTTTTCATGATTCTCACGCATCGCCGCCGCGTTTTTTCGCCACGGCGATCCGCTCAAGTTCGTTGTGGTCCCGTATTATTCTAACCTGATCGAATCTGCCTGTCTGCCCGAAAAGTTCGCCGACCTTCCGGGCCTGGTCCAGGCCGAACTCTACGGCCAGCACCCCGCCCGGCCGCAGAAAATCGGGCGCCGCCGCGATTACTCGGGCGAGCAGTTCCGTGCCGTCGGGCCCGGAATAAAGCGCGACCTGCGGTTCGTGCCGCACGGCCGGCGAGACGGCCTGACCCTTCGCGATATAAGGCGGATTGGCCGCGATAACGTCGAAGTCCGCCAGGTCCGCGCAATCGGCCGGCAGGGCGAGCAGGTCGGCCACGCGGCATCTCACGCGGCCGTCAAGCTTGTGGGCTGCCGCGTTTGCTGTTGCGATCTGAACCGCCCGCGGCGAAATATCCGTCGCCAGGACCGTCAGCTCCGGCACGCTCACCGCCGTCGCCACGGCCACGCACCCGCTGCCGGTGCAGGCATCCCACATAAACCCCGGCCGGCCCAACGAACGAAGATGCGAGATCGCCTCGCTCACCAGCCCTTCGGTCTCCGGCCGCGGGATCAGCACGTCGGGCGTTACGGCAAAGCCGAGCGAATAAAATTCCTTTGCCCCCGTCAGGTACGCCACCGGCTCGCGGGCCGCGGCCCGCTTCACCAGCTCGCGAAAGGTCGTCAGCCGCTCGGCGTCCGGCAGGTCCGCAAAGTGCGTGTAGAGTTCGATCCGCTTGAGGCCCAGGACGTGGGCTAGCAGCACCTCCGCGCACAGCCGGGGATCGTCCAGGCCGGACTTTGTAAAATAACCCTTCGTCCAGTCCAGCAACTTCAGAACCGTCCATGGTTCGTCGGCGGTCTTGGCCATGAGACCGGATTACCAGACTCCGGGCCTAAACTCAAGGCCCTCCCCCAAAAGTTCCTCTCAAAAAGTTTTTCAAACCGTGCACATAATAATCCTGGTAAAGATTTCTTTCCCGGCATCGACGGATAGTCAAGTTTTCTTTACTAACGATCCGCACATGCCTGTGCAGTTCATGGCCCCGGCTGCGTCGAGGCGGATTTGAGCTTCGCTATCGCCTCCTGACAGCTTTCACGAACATCAGATTTACTGTCTTTTTTCATTGCCGCCTCAAGAGCGGGGATCGCACGTGGATCTCCAAGGTTGCCAAGGGCCTGGGCGCACTCAGATTGAATCTTATATATACAATGCAACTCTGGTGAATATGTACAAAGAATATGAATTAAAGGATCAACGGCTTTTTTTTCTCCAAGCCTGCCCAGAGACTTAATGGCATATTGAAGGAAAGGACAATTTTTATAGTTATTCATCAATTCATGAACCAGCGGATCAACAGCCCTTTTATCACCCAGCAATCCCAAGGCATATGCGGCATTCGCGCGAACACATGGCGGGCTATCCTCATAGGAATAAGAATCCTTGTCTGTCTGCATTGCCCGGACCAACGCCATGAATGCCCTTTTGTCTCTCAATTTGCCCAAAGTTATCGCTGCAGCGGAGCGAGCATAGGAATCCCCCTTCTCCTCCAGCAAAATCTTGACCAACGGTTCGACCGCCCTCTTGTCATCGAATTCGCCCAAAACTTCGACCAGGTGAGATAAATCAGTGCTTTCTGGTCCTCGCCTGTGGTTGTAGCCATCAACTCTCATCCTCTCCATGGCTTTTATGAGCGGTTCCACCGCTCGTTTGTCATCCAGTTTGCCAAGGGCTTCTGCCGCTTTAAGGCGAACGCTTTCGTCTTTATCTTTTTGCAAAACGCATATCAGCGGTTCAACCGCTCTCCCATCACCGATCCACGACAGGAAATTAACCGCTTCAAGGCGAACCTCACGATTCTCGTCATCCAGCAGAGAAACAAGACCAGGCGTTGCGGCATGTCCTATTGCCAGTAATTCCTTTTCAATAACGTCGTATTCCCTCGGCTTTGGTTTTTCGTGCAGCAGGAAATCCATATTCCACTTCTTGAGGAACTTTTCCGTCCTTGAGTCCGGATATCCGGCGGCCTCATAGACAAGTTCGCAGACCTTTCGGTCAATGGCGTTTGACTGCCAGTACCAGTAATACCCGCCGATTCCGCCGGCCAGGGCCAGCAAGATCGAGCCAAGCCAGATTGCCTTGCGTTTGCGGGACATTGCATGGTTATTATAACGCGGAAACAAAACAGCCTGTCCTGAAAATTCCATGTTTGTTTCCGGCCGCGGACAAGCCGCCTTATTGACAAGCGGCGGCGGGTGTCTGAAAATCGGGGCATGGCGAAGCAGTCTCCAGGTTTTTTTCGCAGGATGAGGTCGAACTTCCGCAACCGGATCATCTCCGGTCTGGCGGTGGCCGTGCCCGTGGCGATAACGATCTACGTGGTTCTGTGGATATTCGACCTGCTGAGCAGCCTGCTGATGCCTGCGGTATCCAAGGCGGTCTACTGGACGGCCGGAAAGTTCCGCGCCCCGCCGTTCCTGACCGGCTACGAAAAGACAATCGAGCAGATCATCGCAATCGGCGTGCCGGTGCTCTCGATACTGCTGCTGATAGTGCTTATTTATTTCATCGGCGTCATCGCCGCGGGAGTGGTCGGCAAAAAGCTTATCTCGCTGGGCGAGCGGATCGTGATGCGGATACCGCTGGTAAAATCCATCTACTCGGCGAGCAAGCAGGTGATAACGGCCTTTTCGCTGCCGGACCGCGGGGCCTTCAAGGCGGTGGTGCTGGTGGAATTTCCCCGCCAGGGAATGAAGGGCCTGGGATTTTTTATCGGGATGATCGAGGGGCCGGACGGGAAAAAACTGGCCAAGGTGCTCATCCCCAACTCGCCAAACCCGACGACCGGTTTTATCGAGATGCTCGATGTTGGACAGATCCAGCCGGTCGATATAACGGTTGAGGACGCGTTCAAAATGATATTGTCGGGCGGGATCGTCGGGCCGGACAAGTTCAGGCGGATCGACCTGCCGCCGCCGGATGCCGGCCCGCAATCCGACAACCCAAAATAACCGTCGATATCCTTTTCCGGCGCCATTCCAGCGGCGGCGATTTTGCCGATAAATGCCCAGGCCGTCCGTGTCGGGGTACAATCCCGGCAAAGCCAGGTTGCCGCCGGTTATTGCCGAAGGAAGAAAACGGCCGGGACCGGCCAAAAAAATAATAAAATTCCGGGAACCAAATGGGGGATTGAGCGTCAAATATTGTGGAAAGGGATGAGTTGCAAGGATAAACCCTGAAAACTGATGGAGTAACATATAATGGATACGCAACAGACAATACGGCAGCAGTTATCGGCGTGGCTGGACGGGGAACTGGAGCCGCAGGAGACAAGCAGGCTCCAGGAGCTGCTCAAGACCGACCCGCAGGTCGCCAGCGAGCTTGAGGGTCTTCGAAAGGTCCGGCAGTTGGTTGCCGGCCTGCCGCATGTTAAGGCCCCGCAGGGCCTTTCGCAGCGGATAATGGCACAAGCCCGCGCCGCCCAATCGATCAGGCGGGTCCAACCCGTCAGGGCCAGGACGATCAGCCTGGTCTGGGGCCGTCTTGCCGCGGCCGCGGCGGTCGTGGTTACGGTGGGCGTCGGGATAGGCGTAGGGCTTAATCTCAGGCAGTGGACGGGTTCGCAGACGCAAAACACACCCGTCGCCGTAAATGCTGCTCAAGATCGCGGCTCTCCGGCCATTGCCAGAGATATTAACGGGAAAGAGGAGCAGAAATCTGGCGTTAGCATGACAAAAACCGGCCAAACCGAGTTAGCCAGAAATTCGGAAAATGAAAACGCCGAATTACTCAAAGAGCAATTGGAGAAGGGCAAAACGGCGTCTGAGGGCAAGACCGACGATTTTGCAAATAAAGACAAGCAGGCTGGCTCCTATAGGGCAGAACCTCGCCGGGATGCGGCTAATTCAAAAGCCCCGGGTTCCACCGAATATTCTCAACTTCCTGCCAATGAGCGTCGCCTGCGACAAGATCAGCCTGAATTGGCTGATCTGGCCGAGGACCTGCGGGAAAGAGATTTAAGGCCGGCCAAAACGGAACGCAAATTAGCGAAAAATCAGGATGTCGAGGAACTGGCCTGCCTCAGCGCAAACGCGGCCCAACAGGACGTGGAGAAACTGCTGAGGAAAAACGGAATCGAGTTCAAGGCCGCCGCTGATGCCGGTTGGGTCGCGGAAAACGACCGCAACAAGAAGGCAGCTACCGACACCATAATCTATCAGGTCTCCATGACGCAGGATCAGTACGACAAGGTTCGCAAGGGGCTGGACCAGATTCGCGACAATCAGGCATTGGCGATGAGTGGAAGAAAAGACGGGAGCTTTGGCGCTAATGTTCTGAATTCCGGGAAAAAGCGGGACGCCGTCGACAAGAACAGCGGAGCGACTGGCGGATTCGTGAAAAAACTCGACGAAAGCACTGTCAAGGCGGCACCGCCCGCACCGGCTGTCGCCCCGATACAATCAGATACGCCGGCCGAAAGGGTGAAACCGCAGGATGTTAAACAGGCACAGGTGGCAATCGCAGATGCGAATCGCCACGAACAACCGCAACAACAGAGATCGCCTGGTGGTGCCGACGAGCAGTTTATTGCCGGCAACCAGGTTGGAGGAGGCGGGGCCGGGGCAGGCAGGCCCGGCTCGACCGAAGCCGATGATAAAATCGTATCGCCGCCACAAGCAGCCTCCGATGCAGCGGCGGCTCCTGCGACAATGCCAGCCGGCCAGTCGGCAGCCAGCCAGCCGGCAGGCCTCTGGACGGCTTTGGCGGCCCGATTCCTCGGCCGGCAGACTGCACAGCGGGGCCAACAGGCGAAACAGGACCAGGACGGCAAAAGAACTATGACTATCGTGCTGAAGATCGTCCAGAATCCGCCTGAGAAACAGGCTGACAATGCCGCCCGGCCGCCAGCCGATAACGAGAACGCCCCGGCCCAGAACAAATAGACAAACAGGAATATTCAACCCCGGTTTCCTGACCGGGACGTGAAACTTGCTCAAAAAACCCCTTGTCCGCCACGAGGGGTTTTTTGCATTTTGTCCGTTGTTTTTCCGCTCAAAGCCTGAGAGTTCCCAGAGCATTTCACGGTCGGATGTATGCTTTATGTGGCACTCCCGCCCCCGGGTGCGCATATTCAATCCCAGCCGAGGGCGGCTGGGCCACAAAATCTATATCGTCGCAAGGATATATCCGAGCGTGAAATGCTCTAGTGCTCTGTCAGCCGTAAATTGATGGATATAATCTTTTCAGTTTAATCCGTGCATCTTCTGTGGTGAACTGCCAGTCGACCTTGTTCTCAGCCTTGTCGCGTGCAGCTTCCCAAGCCTTCACTTCCCGCCGCAGATT
>JACRIL010000005.1 GCA_016235825.1 Planctomycetota bacterium | reverse complement strand
CATTAACATTTGTCGTTCCTCTTGCGTCAACGTCACGATATACTTTTTCTTCATGGCGGGTCTCCTTGCCTGGGTTATACTTATCCCATCGGCAAAGAGGCCCATTATTAATCATCAATTTACGGCTGACAGAGCACTAGGGCTACAGACGCATGTCCTCGAACAACATCACTTTTGTCCTTCTGCAATGCCTGAATTAGTGGCTCAACCGCCCTTGAATCGCCAATATTGCATAGGGCCAAAGACGCCTGTAATCGAACATCCTCATATTTGTCCTTCTGCAATGCTTGTATCAGTGGTTCGACCGCCCTTTTGTCGCCAAGTAAGCCAAGTGCAATAGCTGCTTCCCCGCGAATCCAGCCTGTTGTTTCTTTCTGTAACATCTGCATCAGAGAATTAAAAACTCTTTCATCCCCCAGTTCACCAAGAGCAAAAGTTGCGGATAATCGAACACGACTTGCTTCATCGTTCTGCAATGCCTTCATCAACGGCTCAACCGCTCTTTTATCACCCAGATTGCCAAGAACTTCTGCCGCATGGCTCCGAACTTCATCGTCTTTATCTATCTGCAATACTTGTATTAGTGGTTCGACCGCCCTTGTGTCGCCAAGTTTGCCAAGGGCAATGGCTGCATCCCTGCGAATCCAACCTGTTGTTTCTTTCTGTAATAGCTGCATCAGCGAATCAAAGGCTCTTTCATCCCCCAGTTCGCCAAGAACTACGGCTGCGGATAATCGAACAGTACCTGCTTCATCGTTCTTAAATGCCTTCATCAACGGCTCAACTGCTTTTTTGCCGTCCAGTTTTCCAAGGGTTGAGGCCGCAACTCTCCGAACATCATGGTTTTTATCTGTCTGCAATGCTTGTATCAGTGGTTCAATCGCTCTTTTATCGCCAAGTTTGCCAAGGGCGTAAACTGAATCTCTACGAACAAGCCACTTCTGATCTTTCTGTAATGCCTGTATCAGTGGTTCGACCGCTTTGTTATCGCCAAGTTTGCCAAGGGCTTCGGCTGCACTTGAGCGAACACGATCTGTTTCATCCTTCTGCAATGCCTGTATCAGCGGTTCAACCGCTCTTTTATCGCCAAGTTTGCCAAGGGCTTCTGCCACTGCCTCGCGGACCTCACCTTCTTTATCAATCTGCAACGCCTGTATCAGTGGATCAACGGCTCTTTTATCACCCAGTTCTCCAAGGGCTACTGCTGAAAAATAACGAACATCCGAATCATGATCTTTCTTTAATGCCTGAATGAGTGGATCGACTGCTCTTGCATCACCGACAATACGAAGGAATGCGGCAGCACTACTGCGAACTTTATCATTTTCATCTTTCAGCATGGAAACAAGACATGGCGTGGCGGCTTTGCCTATTGCCTGTAATTCATCTTCGATAACATCCCATTTCCTTGGTTTTGGTTTTTCACGTAGCAGAAAATCCAGTTTCCATTCCTTGAGGCGTTTTTCCATACTTGAGCCGGGGTATCCGGCAGCTTCATAGACGAGTTCGCAGACCTTGCAGTCCACGGCGGTTGACTGCCAGTACCAGTAATATCCGCCGATTACGCCGGCCAGGACCAGCAGGACGGCCAGCCAGATTATCTTTCGCCTCCGGGGCATGGCTGGATTATACCAAACCTGATATTTCAAAACCACGAAGGAATTTCCAGCCCATTTTAACGGGCTGATAGCCGGGAGATGGCGCAAAAATCCGGTCAGATATGTCGATAACCTTCCGTCCTCATGGTAAATTATCGGGTCTGGCGGAAACACAATCAGGTTATGCAGATGGAATATCTATGGCTTGCGGCGGGGGTGCTGATAGGCGGTCCGATCTGGATCGGCCTGATGATGCTTGCCGCGCGTCGGGTGTGGCGTACGGCCAGGCGCATGGCGGCCCGCACTCGCCGCCAGGAGCACCTTGCCGAACTGGGCCAGTTGGCAGGCGGGCTGGCGCACGAGATAAAAAATCCGCTATCGACCGTCGAGGTCAACCTCAAGCTGCTGAGCGAGGATCTGTCCGGCCGGCCCGACGACGAAAGCAGGAGGATGCTCCGGCGGCTCAAGAGCGTGCAGGAGGAGGTCAACCGCCTGCGCGGCAACCTGGAGGATTTTCTCCGCTACGCGGGCAAGATGGAGCTTTCCGCCTCGGCCCGCGACCTGCGGGGCGTGGTCGGCGAGTTGGTGGATTTTTTCAGCCCGCAGGCGCAGGCGGCCGGCGTGGTTTTGCGTACCAGCCTGCCCGACCAGCCGGCGGTGTGCCTGATCGACGGCGACCTGATAAAGCAGGCCCTGCTGAACCTGCTGATAAACGCCGTCCAGGCGATGGAGCAGGGGGGCGAGCTGCTGATCCGCGTCTCGGCTGCGGCCGGCCGGGCGATTCTGGAGGTCATCGACACCGGGCCGGGCATTGAACCCGAGAGCCTCGAACGGATATTCCAGGTCTATTACTCGACCACCAAGGGCGGCAGCGGCCTGGGCCTGCCGACCACACGCAGGATCATCCACGAGCATGACGGCGGCATAAGGGTCGAGTCCGAACGCGGCAAGGGGACGCGATTCATAATAGACTTGCCGCTCGCCGGCCCGGCCGATACAAAGGTCCGGCCCTGATGGACCTTAAACAAGCCATGACAATCGCCCCGGCCGAGCCGACTACGCCGGGGCCCAACGCCGCCTTCGCGGTCGAGCTGGCCCTGGAGCACGTCTGCGCCCGCTACAGCGACAGGCTGACCGTCCTGATAAACGACCCGCAGCGGTTCACGGACAGCCGGACCGTGCTGAAGGAGATTTTCGCCCGCGGTCGATTCAGCGACATCCGTGTGCTGGTTGCGGCCGGCACGCACCGTTTTGACGGGCACGCCAGGTTCGCATTCGAGTCGGAGGTTCTGGCGGGCCTGACGACGCTGGGCCTGCAATGGCACAATTGCGACACGCCGAACCTGCGGGACATCGGCGGCTGGCGGGGCCATCCATGGCTGACCGACGACGCCGGCTGGGGCGGCAAGCTTTTGGCCGTCGGCAGCGTCGAGCCGCATTACTTTGCCGGCTTCACGGGCGCCCACAAGACCTGCACCATCGGGCTGGCGTCGAGGCAGGACGTTCAGGCAAACCACGCAAATGCGATGGATCCGCGGTCGCGGCCCGGCAGGCTGGACGGAAACCCGATCTTCGACGGAATCGCGGAGATGTATTCGCACCTGGTAGCGCGGCGGCCGGTAGGCGGCGTGAACCTCGTCCAGATCGGCTCGCGGATCGTCGGGGCGTTCGGCGGCGACGCGCTTCAGACGGTCCGTCAGGCGGCGCAGCTCGCCGGCGACTGCTTCATGCGGCGGCTCGATAAAAAACTCGACGCCCTCGTGCTGGAGGTTGCCGGCCCGCTGGCGTGCAGCTTCTACCAGGCGGAAAAAGGGATAAAAAACAGCGAGTGGGCCGTCCGCGACGGCGGATGCATCGTCCTTGTCGCCGACTGTCCGCAGGGGATCGGGCAGGACCACTTCATCGAACTGCTCCGCCAGAGCCGCACGCACAAGCAGGCGGCTGAACTCGTGATCTCGCGCGGATATCGCCTGGGCGACCACAAGGCCGTAAAGCTCCGGTACCTGATGGACCCCCGCTGCCGGGGCGTGAAGGTGCTTATCGTCAGCCCGGGCATAGATCACGCCCAAGCCGGCCGGCTCGGAATCGCCAAGGCTGACAGCGTTGAACTGGCCCTCGCCGCCGGAGGCGTCAATCCCGCCAAAGACCGCGTCGCAATCGTCAAAGACGCCGCAAACGTATGCGTCTCCGCCGAGTAGTAAATAAGTAACTATCTCAAAACATTCTTGATATGTGTCACAGCCGCCCTCGGCTGTGTGTTTTCCCGAAGTTTGACGCCACATTCGGGCCGTACATGGATTGATGCAACCCGTGTTCTCATCCTGGAAGCACAGTTTGCAAGCAAGCTGTGGCGCCCGACGTGGCGCTTATTCAACTCGCTCGAATGCGGTAAACGGCTGGTTGTTGAAGTCTCCGCCGATGAATAGCAGATCTTTGGCCTTATCTTTTGCGGGCGCAATCGTCAGATTGAACGATTCCCCGTCGCCCATGGGGTCGCCGCCTTTTTCCCTGAAGTAAAAAATATGCGGGTTGCCTTTGTGTTCGATGAGGATAAACGGATAGTTTTTGCCATCTTTGCTCATGGTGCCGGCGAGATAGACCTGCTTTTGTTTCAGGGCCTCCGCGTATTTGTCGGGCACCTTGGCCGCAACGGATGCATCTTCGGCAAAGATAACAGTCTCCTCTTTTACCGTCTCGCCTCGCAGTCGTTCGGATATCGCGGCGTTCGTCTTCCATTTTCCGATCAGCCGGCCGGCCACGACGTTCTCTTTGTCCGTCTTGACTTCCATGCCTGCGAAGAGCGCCAAAGCCGCAACCGTACCAGCGATGAGAATGGAAAATCCGGCAATCAGTTTACGCTTCATATTTTTCCCCTTTCAGGAATGGCTAACGGCCGGTTCAGACGACCTTCATGAGTTTCAAGGCGTAGTTCGCCGCGAGTTTTTACTGAAAAGCCCGGCTTCGCGGAACAGCACCGCTTTGCCGGGGCAGTCTTCGTCCGCCGCTCGAAAGCTCGCATATGTACGAACGGAATGGCTTGCCAAGGCGTAGTTCGCCGCGAGCTAACTCGCGGCGGACGAAGACTGGAGCTGAGGGGGGTCGAACCCCTGACCTTCTGCATGCCGTGCAGACGCGCTCCCAACTGCGCCACAGCCCCGTGGGTAAATATTCTTGTACCATCCGGCCCTTGAATGGTCAAGACTTATGTGCAATTCCCGCATGTCGAGACGGAATAACACATCACAAAACAAAAAACGAGGCATATCTGGTGTGCATAACCCCCGCCAAGGCGGGGGCCTGTCAAACGGCCAAAGCCCGTTAAAACGGGCTCTGGTCCATTTCCGGATCAACACAATACAAGGATTTCTTGCTTGTTCGGCGGGCCGGGGGCAATAAAATCTTATTTTTGACTAAACCCCGTCTGGCGACGGGTCAAATAAAAGAGGAAAAGATGGCGATCAGCCCCGAGTTGAGCGGGCGATTGATGGATCGGTGTCTGGCCGGCGAAGAGTCGGCCTTCGGCGAGCTTGCACTTATGGTGCAGGACGACCTGTACCGGTTCGCGCTGGCACACGGGCTGAACTGCCACGACGCGGCCGACGCCACGCAGGAGACGCTCCTGCGGGCTTACAACAAGAGACTGAGCTGGCAGGCCGGCCGGCACGCACCGGCCTGGCTGTACGGCTTTGCGATGAACGTGGTCCGCGAGTTTCGCCGCAAGGCCGGCAGAAGGGGCCTGACAGGGCTGGACCCGGCGGTGCTGGACGGCCTGGAAGACCGCCGGCCGGAGACGAACGCCGGGCACGACGCCGATGCCGCCGACAGGCAGAAGTTGCTGGCCGAGGCGATAGGCCGCCTGCCGGAACGTCAGCGCGAGGCCCTGGCGTGCAGGTTTCTGCAAGGGCTGGACGTCTCGCAGACGGCGGCGGCCATGGGCTGTGCCGAAGGGACGGTCAAGGCGGCCGTCTTCGCGGCGATTGAAAACCTCAGGAAGTCCGTCAAATTTGAGGCCTGAAAAGATGAGCGACGTTGAAAAGAACAATCCGCAGAGGCCGGACGACAACCTGCTGAAGGACCTGCTGTCGATGGGCGGCCGGATAAGGCGGCAGCGATATCCCGGCAACGCCTGGCAGGACGCCAGGGCAAGACAATCTTCGCCGGCCTCGGCGGGCCGGGGCAGATTTCTGCGGCTGATACTGCCGGCACTGACGGCGGCGGCCGCACTGATCTTCATCGCCATCGGCGTTTCGCACATCCTGAATCCGACGGCCCGCCCCACAGGGATTAAAATAACCCGGACCGATCAGCCGGACCAGGCCGACGAGACGTTCTTTGCCCTGCCGATACCGTCGGGGCCGCAAATGATGGGCGGAACTGCCCTTGAAATGGCCAGCAGCAGCGACCTTCCGATGCCGGACGCAAGCCGGCTGCCGGGCAATTTCACCATGAGCTTCCAACTGCCGGAAATCTCGATGCCCACCGCGGCAAGCGCGGGCATCGAGTGGAAAACACCCAGTCTGACAATGACTTCTTTTGAAAGGAGCTGACCATGACACGCAAAATTGTGCTGACGGGAATGATGCTGACGACAGCGGCGATATCCGTCGCCATCACGGTGGCCCTCGCCCAGCCGGCCGGCGGCCCCGATGGCGGCCAACCGCAGGGGCAAGGCCAGATGCAACCCGGACAGGGCCAACAGCCGGGCGGCATGCAGGGCCAGCAACCGGGAATGCCTCCCCGAATGCAGAAGCAGGGCAAAGGCGGCCAGGGCTTTGAGGAAATGGGCATGTTCATCGGCGTCATCGACAAGATGAGGGGCGTCTGCTACAACCCCGAGGTCGCCGCGATGGTCGCCGCCGGCGGACTCAAGGACGAGATCAAACGCAAACCCGGCGAGGCGGCCAAGGACCTTGAAGACCTGCTGGCCAAGGCCAAGACCGTCGGCCTGCGGACCGCAATCCGGATGACCCTCAAGGATATCTTCAAGGAAGCCGGCGACGACGCCAAGGTCGTCGAGCAGCTCAAGGCCATCGTGCAGGAAAACGACGACGAGATGCAGACCAGGATCGCCGACCGCAAGAAGATGATCGAGGCCGACATCAAGAAATGATGGCTTTTGTTGGTGAAATTATGGTTTGTCGGTGGCACCCGATCTATACCTCTTGGCGTGAAACCCGACATGCCGTCGGCCGCGTAGGATCGTGGCGCCGCCGAAAACTATTTCCATTAATAATAGTGTACCTGATGGCCTCTACCTCTTTAATGGCAGGTTGCAAGGACAGTGTTTCTCCGGTCAGCACGGCGCCATCGGGCACAGCAGCATCCGCTCCAACTGGAACTGGCCCCGCCATCAGTTCACCGACACCAGTCAGGCTCGCAAAGATTCCCACGAGCGCCGAAATCGTTTTCCATCAAGACGGCTGTATCTACACCATGGATCGAAATGGGCAAAACGTGACCCAAATTACGTTTGAAAAAGTCGAATATGCGTGGGAGCATGCCGCAGTCTCGCCGGACCGGCGATTTGTTGTGGGAAATGAACCACTGCCACACAGCACCGGAGGAAGACCGGGATTGTGGTGTCGAGTGTGGCTCTTCGATCTGGAGAAAGGAACCAGGGCTCAACTGCTGCCCCAATGGGTCATGGTCGGCAATGGCGGAGTCGATTGGGACCGCAAGGGATTCATCTATTTTGCCGCAAAGGAGAGATTCGTTTTCGCGAACCCCAAAGGGCTGTCGGACATGTTGGCCGAGGCAGGCGCTCACGACGTCTATAAAATTAAATTCGACGGCACAGGGCTTACCCGACTGACAAATACTCCCGATCGGGCTGAGGCCGATGTGTCGGTTTCTGAAGATGGGACGCTTGTGGCCGGGGTCTCACAGGTTGTCGGCCCGGATAATAGCACGAGAGATCTCACGGAAATCTGGATCATGCATAGCGATGGGACGAATCCTCGCGTCGTGTATCGCGGAGGTAAAGTCGGAGTTTCCAGCGTTCATGACCCCGAACTCTCACCCGACAACAGCAAAGTCGCCTTCAGCATGGTCAATTCAAATGTTCCGCCAAATTTTCGGAAGATTTCCGTAGCCAATACCGCTCATGACATCTGCACGATCAACGTTGACGGGACAGGTTTCACACGCCTGACCAAACCAGGCCCGATTTCGATCGTTCCGGACTGGCACGATCACCTGATTGTGTATTTTGAAGGGAATGAGAAGGAAAAATATATTGGCGCCTCCGTCGTGACTGATAACAGTACCAATCAGACGCAACGACGCTTTAAAGCCGGAGCAAATAGCCCGAAGTGGATTCCCTCGAATTAATAGTTCGTAGGACGTGCAACTGGTTGGCGGTGTCGTGTTCGATTTTAGCGACAAGAGGTAAAAAAGGGTGGCATGCTCGTATCTGTTTATCTCGGCGTAGCGGCTTGTCCCGGCGTAGCCGCTTCAGCGGCAGAGCCGGAAGCGAAGCCGGATTGCGAGCATGTTCTTTTTTATGGAAATTTGACATACGAAGGAGTATGCTTCCGCTTATGGGCGATTGCGAGAAAACCATCCCGCACCGCAAGGCATGCAAGAGGTGGGTATAAAATCCCTCGCCCTCAAGGGAGAGGGTAAGGGCTTGGCCCGGCGGCTTGTCCGGCGTAGCCCTTCGTAGCCTTGGCGAAGAAGGGGCGAAGTCGGGTGCCACCCGCCTCACTATTTTGGGGAAACAAAACCCCTTGCCGTCGACTCGCACAGCATACCGGAATTGTTGGCATGAAAGGAAATGCATTGAATGGCCATGCAGAAAATAAAAAAGAACATGCTCGCAAACAGATACGAGCATGGCACCCGATCCATACCTCTTGGCGCAAAATCCGGACATGCCACCCGGCCTGCCACATATCGAGCTGGTTGATGCAATTGCTCGGGATGAAATTGCATCCGACGGGCCACGGCTGCGACTTGTGCCAGCTCGCTGCCTTGCCTGCGCTCCAGGGTTTCTGTGCCATCGCGATACTTTCTTATCT
>JACRIL010000082.1 GCA_016235825.1 Planctomycetota bacterium | reverse complement strand
GATCAACCCGACCAGCAGCGTCATCCCAAGCAGCACGATCACGACCACCTGGCCGGACCTTTTGCCGGCCGTTTTCCCCGGCCGGCGGCGCCTGATCGTCGCCCCGGCCACTTTTCTTCTTGCGGACAGGTTGGTTTTCATGTTCAACCTTCCTTCCCTTATCGGCCAACCGCGTGGCGGCTGCGCCTTTGTTTCTGCCTGGCTATTTGCCGTCCTCCTGCGCCTTTTTCATCTTCGCGATCTCATCCTCGCACTTGGCGATCAGTTGACGAACCTCCTGCGTGTCCATGTCTTTCTGCATCTGTTTGAGTAGGAATAATGCCGTTTGGTAGTCTCGGACCCTGATGTAGTCCAGGGCCGCGGGACGCCGCTTGAAGTAACTGATTTTCTTCGACATATCGGCGATGATCTTGTCCTTGTCTGCGGGCATCGCGCCGGGATACAAAAGTTTGGCATTTCTCAGATCAGTGTCGGCCAAATCGAATTTCTGGCCGGTAATATGACCCTCGCAGTCGGCAATGCACTTGTTGAAGTCCGCCTCGGTCTGGATATTCCGTATCCTTGGCTCGATCTCGCTTTTGTAACGGGCCGCGTCGATATCGCCGAATTTCCGAAGCTCCGCGACGATTTCGTCTTTGGATTTGCCCGCACCCGTAACCGCATTCACTGCGTCATTCTGCTTGTTCCATTTGCAGTCGATAATGAGCTTGGGGATCTCGGTGTCGGTAGGTTTCAGGACCAGGGCCTTGTTATACCAGTCAATGGCCTCGTCCCATTTCCTGGTGTTTTTGGCCAGATTTGCCGCGCTCAGTTTATTGTCAAACTCATCCTGCCTGTCCAACTCCGCCAGAGCCGCCTTGGCCTCGTCGTCATCCGGTTTTATTTTAAGGAGTTCTTTCCAGAGCCGCCGCTTGTCGGCGACGGTCCTGGCCGCGCGGGCATCACGCCTTAATATCTCAACCTTCAGGTAAGTAGCCCTGTCGGCATACTTCTTGGCCGACGACCCGTTCGGGAATTTCTGGAGGTAGTCGAGTATGGCGTTGAGTTCCCGATCCATGTCTTTCTTGTTTTTGTGGTCCTCGATTGTCTTTATCAGGCCCTGTTCTGAAAGGCCCTGGTTGATCTTGTTGATGATGGCGTTAATGTCCTTTTTTTCCTCCCCCACAAAATCGCCGGGCAGAAGTTTGCCTTTTTCGGTCTCAAAATAGGCCAAGCAATCCCTGTACAGCTTGGTGTCGGTGGAACCTGCCGTCCCCGCGTCGTTGGCTTTTTTACGGAGAACCTTATAGTCCGCCAGAGCCTCGGCGGCGACCAATCTGTTCCTGACGTCCTCGATCCGCGTTTTCTGGTAAGGTGAAAGGCCTATCCCCGCCAGCACGTCAAGTTCCTTGCGGACGGCGTCGAATTCGCTTTTCTCCAGTCTTCTGCCGACATCTTCCATGCTGTCGACGAATTTTCGGGTGTTGACCCGCTCCTGTGTCATATTCTCCAGATCCGCCCGCCGCTTTTTAGTCCAGTCATTCAGAATCTTGTCGTTTATGCCTGTCAAGGCCTGAACGTCATCAATGGCTTTTCTGGCTTCCTCTTCCTGTGCCTGAGCCTCCTGCCACAGGCGATTTTCGACGGCGATGCGCGCCTTTGCGAAGTGAATCATGGCCGAGGCCTGCTTCCACTCGTTTATGCCGTCCTTGCCCCTGTATTTCTGGTAAACAGCCTGGAATTCGGCCTGGGCCCGCTTGTAATTTTCGTCGCCGGGTCCTTTGGCCTGAACCTCGTCATATGCGTCGTTATAGATTTTTTCAGCCTTGCCGTAGGCGGTCCTGGCCTCGCCGGCCAGTTCGGTCAAAAGCTTTTTGCTCTGGATGGTTTTTGCGATCAGCAGGCCTATCAGGACAAGAGCCGCCGCGCCGACAATAATCAGTTTGGCCTTTCTGGAAAGTTTCTTTTTCGGCAGCGTGGCGGTCGGCGGCCCTTCGCCTGGCGCTGTCTCGAGCTCGCCGGCCGTTCCAGTCGAGGCCAGTGCGGACGAAACCGCGTCGACGGACAAATCGACTCCCCGCCCCGGCAGCCTGGCCGTGCCTATCCCAACCTCGGTCAGTCCGGTCGGCACGGCGATGCCCATGGCCCCTTCGGCCGACCTGCCTCTGGTCGAGAACCCGGCCTTGATGGCCTTGCCAAGGTCCTCCATGCTCTTGAACCGCTCGTCCCGGTTCTTGGCCATCATCTTGCCCACGATGTACGAAAGCGTCTTGGGCACGTCGGAATTGACCTCGTGGACCGGAGGCGCCTTGACCTGATCGTTGCCGTGCCATTTCATCCAGCGAAGCGCCTCGGTGTGCTTGTCCCGCACGACGTCGGCGAATATGTCGTTGAACTTGGGCCTGCCGATGAACATCTCATATGCGATCATCCCCAGCGAATACATGTCGGCCCGGCCGTCCACGTCGCCGCTGCCTCCGAAAAGCTCCGGGGCCATGTATTTCGTCGTGCCCATCAGCAGCGAGGTCTGGCCCGACATGTTGGCCGCCACGCCGAAGTCGGTTATCTTGGGCTGCATCCCTTCCGAGATGATGATGTTGCCCGGCTTGATGTCGCGATGGACGATCCCGGCGTTGTGCACGTCGTAAAGCGCGCCGGCCAGCCGCCAGAGAATCTGCAAGCCCGCCTTCACTTCCATCGGCCCGCTTGTATCTTCGAGTATCTTCTCGAGCGTGTGCCCGGGCACGAACTCCATGATGATGAAAAGCCCGCGCTCATCCTCGACCAGTTCGTGAATGCTTACTATCGCCTTCTGTTTGGCCCCCAGCTTGGCCAGTATCTGTGCCTCGCGGCGGAACATCTCGAGAAACTTCGGCTCGGTGGCAAGGTGCGACGATATCTGCTTGACGGCCACGTAGCGGTCCAGCAGCGAATCATAGCACTTGTACACTATAGCCTGCCCGCCGACGGCCAACCGCTCGCGAACCTCGTACTTGCCGATCTTGGCCCCGGTGGCAAGTCCGATTCCCGACGATGCCGGCGCTACAGCCTTTGATGCCTCGTTTGCCATCTACCGTCCCTGTCTGTCTTAAACCTGTACCTTGATGTTTTACGATCGTTCCAATCCGTATCAGAACATTTCCACGTCAATGTAATCTCTCACACCCTCGTTTGGAAGGGTGCAGGTGGCCCGCATTATCATTCCATGCCTTCCGTTATAGAGGTCCACGCCGTCGTCGCCGCCCAGGAAATCAAAGATGGTGTCGGCGTAAGGCACCGCCATGTACAGCGTGTGCGTTACAAAGACGGTTATGTCCTCGTGCTCTGTGTATGTGTCGCCGGAAGACGGGGCGTTAAGCCGGACGCTGGTGTAATTCTGCGCGTAGCCCAGCTTTTTTTCCAGCCGGCCGTCAAGCCAGCCCGGCGGCGTGGAGTCGTACGCGCTGAAAAGCTGCCGCAGGCCGTCCCGCAGGACGCCCCCGTCGCCGCTGGCAGCATCATATGACCCGTCCGCCATAGGCAGGACTGCAAACACCGCCGAAGACCATATCTGCATCAGTTTGCCTGAAACCGTGGGTTCCTCAAGATCGCTGATCTGATTGGCCGCCTCGGGATCAATCTCCATCGGTATCTTGACTATGGCGGTTCTGGCGGCGCAGTAGGCCGAATAATTCACGCCCAGATTGCCCCCCATCAGCATCGACGACTGCGCCATCACAAGGAACAGCATCAGCGCGAACGGCAGGACCATCGCGAACTCGAGCATTGCCGTGCCTTCCTCGGCCCGGTCGCGCCCGCGGGCGGCTTTGCCCGCCTTCCAGAGGAAGCAGGCGATAACCGACAGCCCGATCACGCTTGCCAGCATGGCCAGACCGCAGATAAGCATGATCCTTCCGCCCATCGCCGCCGCCAGCCACGAGCCGCCGCTGAAGACCCGCCAGCCGCCGGCAAGCAGAAACAGGCCCGCCGCGACCGCCGTAATGACAAGGGCGGCCGTTACCGCCGCCCGAAGGTTGCCCAAGCCCGCCCTGACGATCCGATCTTTTTCATTTTCAGTCATAGCTAGACCCCGAACAGGTTTTTGCCTCGCCAGACGAATTCGACCACCACCGCTATCGCCGAGCCTATGCAGAGCGCCAAGCCGAAAGGCACCTTCGGGCTGTCCGCCGAGGCCGGATCAGCCGGTTTGCCCATCGATACGGCGATCCACATAAACGTCAATACCCGCGACATCGTCCGGCGCACGATCTTTCTTCTGAGCATTATGATCATCGCCATCGCCGCGGCAACCACAAAACCGCACATCATCGCCGAGACGGCAAATTCCGCCCCGGCCAGCGCCCCCACCGCGGCCATCAGCTTGGCGTCGCCCCCGCCTATGCCGCCCATCCACCAGAATGCCAGCATAGGCAGAAACCCGACCGCCAGCCCGACAAGCGACCTGACCAGCCCTATGTCGTGCTGGCCCGCATGGCCGGAAATTCCACCCACAAGCGCGTGGCCGACAAGACCAATCGCGATCGCGGGATACGTTATGTAATTGCGTATCTTGCCCGTGCGCAAGTCAGTTATCGCCGCCGCAACAAGCGACGCGGCCAGCACCCCATAGGCCCAGTAGGCAGGCCCAAGGGCAGGCATCATTTAACCCCGTCCGGAACCATTCAGGCAGTTAACTGTGCGTGAGTGTGCTCGGATCGGTGTCGCCGCCGCCCATGGCGGCCTGGTACAACTGATAGGCCCACATCGAGATATCCTTCCAGAACCAGATCACCACCGCCAACAGAGGCAGCGCGACCGCGGCGATCATGAGGATATACTCGACCATGTCCGCGCCCTGCTCGTCGCGGTGAAAGGCACGAGCCTTTCTCTTCAGATAATTCAGCATGGCAGTCTCCATACCTCAGCCGGATCCTTGTTGTCCCGTTTATCCCATGCCGGCTGTCATGGAAACGGAAGCGTTTCCAAAAACGATATCATCCTGTAATATTCGGTCATCGCGCCCAGCAGCCAGCGGATCGCCACCATGATCGGAAGTCCGAACCCGACCAGCAGCAGCGTCCATTCGATTGTGGTCTGGCCCTGCTCGCCAATTCCCGAAACAAGCGTCTTGAGCCTCATGGCCGCACCTCGTAAAACGCTCAGGCTTCTTCCGTAAAGATGCTCTTGCATAAATTGACCTGTTCCTTCTGGAGCCTGATCTTCGGGTCGCCCAGAAACGTCGACTTGCTGCCTGTCCAGACAAGCGAACCTTTGCCCAGTTTTCCATCGGGCCCGTCGGCCAGCTTATATTCGAACATCGGCTGGACGGCATATCGCCCTTCATCGCTGAGCGACAGGACCTCGGCTATTTCCGTCAGGCCTCGCCGCCCGTCGTTGAACCTGTTGACGTGTATTATCACGTCTATCGCAGAGGCGATCTGCGACCTCAGGGCGTGCAGCGGAAGCTCGACCTTGCTCATCATCGCCAGCGTCTCCAGGCGGTTAAGCGCGTCCAGAGGCGTGTTGGCGTGCAGGGTTGACATGCTGCCCGCGTGGCCGGAGGTCATCGCCTGGATTATGTCCAGAGCCTCGCCGCTGCGGCACTCACCTATTATTATACGGTCCGGACGCAGCCTTAGGGAAGATTTAAATAGTTCCCGGATCGTAACTTCCCCCTTGCCCCACCGGTCGGGCGACCGGGCCTCCAGCCCTATCACGTGGTCCTGCTGAAGCTCCAGCTCGGCCGAATCCTCTATAACCACGATCCGCTGCATGGCGGGTATGAAACTGCTCAGGACGTTCAGCAGGCAGGTCTTGCCGCTGCTGGTCCCGCCGGCGACCAGGACGTTCTTCTCCGCCAGCACGCATATCTTCATGTATTCCTGCGACTGGGCCGTCCACGAACCGACCTTGGTCAGGTAATCGGCGTCGAACATGACTTTCGCGAACTTGCGGATCGTCATCACCGTGCCGTTCTTGCACAGCGGGGCCAAAACAACGTGCACTCTGCTGCCGTCGGGCAGGCGGGAATCTATCAGGGGATGTTCCGGCGACATCCGTTTGCCGGTGTATTGCAGGACGTTGTTGACCGCCGAAAGGAGCGACTCCTCATCGTCGAACTTCGCCTCGGTCTTGATGAGCCTGCCTTCCTTCTCGATGTAAATTTCGTCGGCGCGGTTGATCATGATTTCCGCCACCGCCTGGTCACGCATGAAAGGCATGATCGGGCCAAGGAAGTGCTCTACAGTCCGTTCAAATACGTTAACCTTGCCCATAAATTCGCTCTCTGTCGCCGGTTGCGCGCGGACTGCCCGCCGCTTGCCGGGAGGCTTAACGCATTAACGTATATTTTAATGCGACCTGCAACCTTTTTTATGCCAATTTTTCCGCCTTTACCGCTTTTTCCGACTTCTCTCTATAATTCATTGGCCTGACATGGCAAAAGGGTTCAATCTTTTTGAAAAAATTATTGCCGCTTTTTTTTGTCGCGTATACCTCGCTGCCCAGGCGGAATCTTGATGTTCCAATCTCCGGATTCAATTCCTTGCAGCCGGATGATAAATCCAATACAATCGGTTTCTGAATCGATTGGCTGTTTCGCCCGGAGAGGTGCCCGAGCGGCTGATGGGGCCGGTCTCGAAAACCGGTGTGCGGCTTGCCGTACCGTGGGTTCGAATCCCACCCTCTCCGTTTGCTTTTCCCCGGATATATGCGGATTTCCGGGGAAAACTCGCATTTTCACACTCGCCGGCATATCGGTCTTCCCGGATCTGTTGTCCGACCAAATCGTTCTTGAACATTACCATCGCGGAAGGGGAAAAATCATCTTCCGATCTGCATGACTGCCCATGCCAGCAGAATAGTCAGGCCGACCACGCCCCATGCAAGAAGGAATCCGACAAGGTCCTCGCGGTATCTCCTGAAGAATCCCCGCCAGCGTCCGGCCGAGAGCCAGCCCGGAAGGTCCAGGAGTATCAGGTCGTGCCCGGACTCGCGGGCCAGCGGCTTTTTGCCGTCCTCGCCGGCCGCATCGACGTCGGACCGACGGAGCATCTTGTCAAAGAATGCTCCGATCCGTTCGGGAGATTCCGCCCTTGTCAGAAAGCTCACGACTATCAGGGCGACAAAGCCCGCCAGCATTGCCCAGCCGAAGGGCGCCGGCTGCCATTTGTAAACGAGCATGACTTCTCCCGTATTCCGGTAGTTCATGCCGTAATACACGGCAAAGGACATGAGCACGGCGGCGACGGCGCCTAACCTGTTGGCGCGTTTCCACAGGACGCCGCCCAGCACCGCGATTCCAACGAATGCCGCAATCGATTCGGTGAACAGGAACACCTGGAGCACATTCTGCACCGTCAGCGCGAAGAGTATCCCCAGAAGCGTCAGGCCAAAGCCCGAGAACCGCCCTGCCCGGAGAATCTGGCGATCCGTTGCGTCGGGGCGCAGATATATCCTGTAAAAATTTTGAGTGAACAGCGCGCCCGTGTTGACCATGAAGGTGGAACACGTGGACATATTCGCCGCCAGCACGCAGGCGACCATGAGTCCCGTGAAGCCGGGGGCGAGAAACTCGCGGCAGGCATAACCGAAGGCCATTTCCGGGTCCGGAAGATGCGCTCCCCGCTGCAAAAGCACGGCGGCGACGATCAGGCCTGTCAGCGCCCAGCCGATGGTGCAGAGCCGCTTGACCATCGAGCCGTAGGTCTGGCCGACCCGGCCGGCCCGCTCGGTATTTCCGGTGGCGCACATGGACAGCGTGTGAGGCTGGGCCGTTATTCCCACCAGGCCATTCACCGCGAGCATCGCGATAGTGAAGGCGTCCAGTTTGCTCGCGCTGCTGTAGACCGAAAAAAAGTCTTCGGGCAGAGTCTGCCTCATGCCGGCGAATCCCCCGACCGCCTGCAACCCGACGGGGATCAGGATGAACGAAAGCACAATGATGAGAAAACTCTGAAGGAAGTCCGTATACGCCGAGGAGATCAGCCCGCCGAAGAAACTGTAGAGAATGAACGTTACGGTCATCCCCACAACCACGCCGTTTGGCGGAATCTGTCCGCCGGTGGCTACCGATATGATCTTGGCGGCCCCCTGCAACATAGCGCCCTGGTTGAAGATGAAAAAGGCGATTGCGAAGATCGAATAGGCCAAGCCCAGCCGCCGCCCGTAGCGATCCTCGACGATCTCGCCGATCGTCGTCCGCTCGCTCCGCCGGTACCATGGCGCCAGAAGCCAGTAGAACGGCGTAACCAGCATGTTCTTCCACTGGTACCAGATGGTGGCGAAGCCCCCGTGGAACGTCGCACCGGCCTGCGCCACGGGCATCTCCGCGTGGGTGCCGGTGCCGAAGGACTGCCCCATCATAATCCACCACCGGAATTTCCGTTCGCCGCGGAAATATCCGTCGCTGGTTTTGGCCCGCCGCGCAACCCACAAGCCGAACGCCGTGATCCCGACGAAATACAGGATCACGACGAGAATATCCAGCCAGTGCACTGAAGAGCCTGCGGATGACACTATGGAATCCTTTCTTTGCCGGAACTCACGGCTTTGCATCCCGCAGCCGAATGGCGCCGATCAGCACGGCCGTTGGATCATTGAGCGGTTTGCGGTCGGTCACGCGGAACCGGAGAACAAGTTTCCCGTTTTTAGCCTGGTCTGTCACATCGACGGACACCCATTCCTTGCCCGACCGGCTTCCCTGGATGTCTTCCTGCCAGAGCTGCCGGTCGTTCACCTTCAATTCCATGAACCGGCAGTCTTTGGTTCCGCGGTCATATGTGTCGCAGACGAAAACGTCCATGAACAGGCGCCCGGTGAACTTTGGCACGGGGATTTCAGCCCCAATCTCGGCGATGTCGCCTTCAGCGGACTTCGCCTCAGGCCTATAGATGGATATGGCGGCCGACGCCGGCTGGACGGGCTTTACCTCCCACCCCTGGCCCCGCGTGCCTTCCTTGACCGCGCTCCACGCTGTGGCCGGCGTCTCAGAAAGCAGCGTTCCCTGAGGTGGGATGGCGGCCGCGGTCAGCAGGCGGCTGCAGTCGCCGGAGAGATAGAGATTAAGACCCTTGCCTCGCTTCTGGGCGGCCTCCGCCTCTTTCACGGCTGCAATCCGCTTTTTCCAGTATTCGACGTCCGACAATGCCTCCCGCCACGGCTTGACATAGCCGTTGAGATCCATGTCTTTCAGCGCGGCTTCCACTCCTTCCAGCTTGGGCAGCACCTTGGGACGGACCTCCGCAATGGCCTTCTCCAATTCGTCGGTCTTGTCGGCGTTCGCCAGATCCATCATCCGCTTTTCCACGTCCTTCAGCGTCACGGCATATTCCGGATAATCGAGAATGGCCATCTTCCTGGCCCAGGCGATCGTGTCTTTCATGGGATTCAGGTAGTTTTTTTCCAGCCTGCCCTGCAGCATGAGCGTCTCGGCTGGCGACTTGAGCTGCAGAAGAGTCTGGATTTCATCCAGTTCCCCGATCAGTTTCAGGGCGTCGGGCCGCTTGCCGGCGTCTTTGAGCCATGACGGCCGCCGCTCGCCTTTGATTTCAGGCAGGCAGAAAAGTTTCTTCAGTTCGATCAGCTTGTCGTCGAAGGCTCTGGCCTTCTCCACCTGCGCCGGGCCGAATACAGTGGCATAGATCGCCCCGCGGGTTTTATCCCAATCGTGGCCGGCCGGATCCCACGCCCATATTCCCCATGCGCCGAGAAGGTATTCATCAAGCTGAAAAAACACCTGGTCAAACATCATCACGTTGTCGGTGTTCACGGCGGCGTCCTTGATCGCTTCGTACCGGGCGTCGCCCCACGGTATTACCGTCGTGAGCGACAGGGGCGGTATTTCATGGTACACGGGACTCCGTTTGCCTTCGATCATAAGCGAGGTGGCGCGATATGTGTCGTGGTTGAAGCCGCCCGGCGTCCTGGGCCAATTATGCCACCAGGCGTACAGCCGCTTCAGGCCGATCTGCCGGATTTCCTCCGCCGTTTTGGCGCTCGGCACGATCGTGAACATCCAGGTAACATCATCGAAACCAGGCACAGCCGCTGCCGTAGCCTTGTTGAACGGAGCGGAAATCCTTCCGTAGGCCCCTGCCGGCGGGGTAATTGCGATCGCCATCCCATTTATGTTGCGGCTCTTTCCCAGTTCCAATATCTTTTCGATCAGGATGTTGGCGTTCGTCCCGGCCCCCTGGTCGTCGAAGGAAAGCCACAGGCCGTCCACGCCCAGGTCGATGAGTTCCTTATATGTTCCGATCACGGCGTCGAACTGGCCCGGCTCCACGCCGCCGGTGGAGACCGTGCCGTACACGAACATCCCACGCCGGTGCGCCTCGGCGAGGACTTTCCGGATCAGCTCGCCGTCCAGCTTTGCACCGGCCTTGATGCCGTAGTTTCCCGCCCGGATGTCCGTCCAGTTGATTCGCGCCCGCACGTAGGCGTCGAGCACGCCTTCGGCCAGTTGGCCCTTGATGTCGCATTGCCCGGGGCTGGGGCGGCCTCGCCAGGGGATGCTCGCCCAGTCCCGCACCGCCACGTTCGGAAATACCACCTTGTCGCCGTCGCGGCGGAGCATGTCAAAGAAAGCCTCCTGCCCGTAGATCACGCCGCGAGCATTGCTGCCGCCAATGATTACCGTCTGCCGGCCGCTGTCGTCAGCGACGTCGATGACAAAGCCGTCGGCTCCCGGCGACTTTGCATCCAGATTGATCTTTTTGTCGCGGCAAAGCTTGTCCAGAGCAGCATTCGTGTCCCGCTGGCCCAGTAACAGAATCTGCTTGGCGCCGGTTGACTCCTTGCCTTCCACGGCGATGGGGTACTTGACGCCGAAACGCTTATTTATAAGCGTCTGCAACCGCTCTGCCGCGAAGACTTCAGGTTCCCGGGCCTTGACGCCTATCACGATAGCCGTCTCGGCTGGCGCAAGAAGGCGGATCGTACCCCCGCGATCTTGGTACTCCTTTGGCGCAGGCACGATCGGACACGACGCCTGCGCCACGGGCCTGGAGCCCTGCGCGGCAAATGTCATCGCGCAAAGGGCCGGCGACATGATTGCCATCGCCGCGCCGGCCACCGTGAACCTCTGCATTCCAGGCCTGATTGCAGTTTTTTTCACATCATTGGCTGCATTGATGTTTTTCATCGCATCTCTCCAGAAAAGGCTTGATATTGTTTTTTTTCTGCCTTGTTCAATAATGTTAAACATGAATAACATCATTAAACACAGGATATCTTCCGGCATGAGCGGCTGTCAACTCTTTTTACAAAAAATTTCCGGCGATTTCCGGAATCAAAGGACATAAAACATGCTTCAATCCGTCGAGCGGGCGCTGGACCTGCTGAACCTTGTGGCGCGTAACGACGACTGGAGCAGCGCGCGAGCTGGCCCGCCAGGCCGACGGCTGGAACGACTGCGGAAGTTCGCCGTTAAAATATTTCCCGCAGCGGCCGGCCCGTGTCGATCCTTTCGTTCTTGCGCCGCTTGCCCCCCAAGCACCACTTCAATTTCGCATCCCTTCGTTTTACTTGACCCCCTGCCGCGGAAGAAGCATAATGGGGGTGTTCGCTATGAAAGCTCCCTCAACACAATGAATGACAAGACGGTCGATCTTGAACTGGCCAGGCGTGTGCTTTCCGCCGAGGGCCGGGCGATACTGGCCCTGGCGGCCCAGGTGGGCAAGCCATTCGCGCAGGCGGCCCATGCGCTGCTGGACTGCGCGGGCAAGGTCGTGCTGACGGGCATAGGCAAGGCCGGCATCATCGCCCAGAAGATATCTGCCACGCTTGCCTCGACGGGCACTGCCAGCATCTTCCTTCATCCGGTCGAGGCGATGCACGGCGACCTGGGCCGCGTGCAGGCCGGCGACGTGCTTGTCGCACTTTCGCACAGCGGCCAGACCGATGAGATCATCCGCCTGGCCGACCATCTCAAAAGCCGCTCGGCAAAGCTCATCGTCATCACGGGCGAGCCCGATTCGCCGCTTTCTCGCCTGGCCGACATAACCATAACCTACGGCGACGTCGAGGAGGCCTGCCCGCTGGGCCTTGCACCGACGGTCTCGACCTCGTGTATGCTCGCGCTGGGCGACGCCCTGGCCCTGACGGTCATGCAGATGCGGAACTTCACGCCGGAGGATTTCGCGGCCTATCACCCCGCCGGCGCGCTGGGCAGAAAACTCCTGAAGGTCGAGGAGGCCATGACGTTCACGCCCGGCCGGCAGTTGTCGCTGGTCAGCGACGCCCTCACTCTGGGACAGGCCCTGGCAGAGGCTGAAAAAGTCCCGCGGCGGTCCGGCGCGATGCTGCTGGTCGATCCGCAGGGCCGGCTCAGCGGCATAATCACCGACGCTGACCTGCGCCGCAAGGTTCTTAAGGGCGGGCCGAACATCCTGGAAAAACCCGTCGCCGAGATGATGACCCGCAATCCCAAACACATCCGCAAGGGCCAGTACGCCAGCGAGGCCCTTGCCATGCTCAACAAGCACCGCATCGACGAACTGCCCGTCCTGGACGAATCCGGCAGGCCCATCGGCATCATCGACGTTCAGGACCTGCTGGGGATAAAGACACTGGTCAATGAGTGAGCGCGGAAAATGAATCGAAGGATCATGATGCTGGCGGGCAGCTTTATCGTGCTGCTTGCCACTTTCGGAATATACAAGTGGGTCGCATCCTACTCCGGCGACCGTGCCAAGCCCGTGGACGGCGGTTCGATTACCCCGATGACAAGCATTGCCGGGGACGACAACCCCAAGGGAATCGCAAAAAAACTGCGGGTCGAGATGCGGGATGAAAAAGGAAGGCTCGAGGCAATCTACATATCCGATGAGATGCGGAACCTGTCCGGCGGGCGGATGATTCTGACGAAGCCGGATATCACGCTGTTCCACAAGGACGGCAGACGGACCTACGTTACCGCCAACAAGGGCGAGGTCCAGACGGAGGAGGTCGTCGGCAAGAGCGGGTTCAACGCCCGAGGCGGGACGCTCGAGGGCAACGTGAAGATTTTCTTTGACCGCAGGGATCTGTCCGCCGAGGACCTCAAGCCGCTCACCGAGCGGGCCAAACCGCCAGAGCAGCGCCCGGAGGAACTGGTCAGGGTCTATTCCGACTACATCAGATTCTCGCGCGACATGCTCAACATCGAGACCGACAGCCAGGTTACGGTCTGGTCGGCGGAGGTGAACCTGGACGGCAAGGGTCTGTTCATAAGCTGGAACGAAAATCCCCGCGAACTGCGTCTGCTCCGCATGGACCAGGGGCAGTTCCTTGCGGTGAAAAACGTGCCCGAGGAGTTCGACGTTATCGCCCTGCCCAGCGGGCAGATGAACCGGCAGATCGGCTCGCCGGCCAGTGGTCCGGCCGCATCGCCGGCAAGCCGGCCCGCCACCCAATCGGGCCAGCCTGCGACGGCGGCAGCGGCAAGTTCGCCCACGACCGCCGCCGGCGTTCCGGCAACCGCCGTTGCCAGCAGGCCGGCGGCAATGACCGCATCCGCGCCCGCAAGCAAACCTGCCAGCGCGCCCGCCGAAGTCCTCGCGGCCAAGCCGGCGGCCGTGCTGGCCCGAAACACCTACGTGGCCCAGTTCAACGATGAGATCAGCGTACAGTACGGCCGGCGCTCGATGAGCGGGGCTAAGGAACTGATAATCTCGTTCGAGTGGGACCAGAAGGGGCTGGACTTCGACCGCGGCAAAGCCGGCCGGCCGGCGACCATGCCCGCAACCATGCCCGCACACGCCACAACGCTGGCAGCCAGCCTGCCGGCCTCTTCGCCCGCAAGCGCGTCGGCGCCGACAGGCGGACCGGCAAACGCCAAAACACCCGCGAAAAAACGGGCCGGAGAAATCCTCTACGTAACATGGTCCGGCCCGCTCATCATCAAGCCAAGCGGCAGGACCGAGCACCCGACGCTCAAGCGATACGTGGTCTGGGCCAGCGGCGAGCACGTCGTCCTCAACGACGACCAGGCCCAGGCCGTCTGCCGCGAGGTGATCTACGAGAGCCCGGCCGAACTCGGCAGGCTGGTCGGCACGCCAGCCAGCCCGGCCAGACTCACGCTGGCGCAGGGCGAGCAGATCGTCTGCCAGTTCATGCGGTTCGACCGCACCGAGTCGATGGCCAACCTCGACGGCCCCGGTTACATGATCCGCCCGCTGGAGGAGCGGAAAGACCAGAAATTCGTCATCGACCTGCCGGATTCGGGAGGAACGAGGTCGAGGGCCGAATCCTCGCCGGCCTCCGGGACAAGCCAGACCCAGCCAGGCTCGCCGGGCGAACCGGGCTCGGAAAAGGTTACCTGGACGCAGGGCGTCGAGATACGCTTCCGCGAGCACAGGTACGCCCGGCCGGACGGCACGGCGGCGTCGCGGCAATACATCAATTACGCCCAGTTCTTCGGCGACGTGGAACTGACGCAGGCCAAAACCGGCGATATGGTCCGCTGCCAGAAGCTCGAGGTCTGGACCGAGCCGGGCCAGGGCACGCAGCTCGTGCCCAACAAGGCGACCGCCTCCGGCAGGGTCATGGCCCGGCAGGACACCAGCGACATCCAGGCCGAGAAGGTTACCCTGATGTTTCGCCAGAAAAAGGAGCAGACTGCCGCCGGCATGGAGAGGCTGCGGATCATCCCGTCGGAACTCTTTGCCGAGGGCAACGTCCGCGTCAGCGACCGCCGCGACGCCGACATCCTTTACGCCACCGCCGATTCCATCGCCAGCAAAATAGAAGAGCGGCAGGCCACGCTGATCGGCAAGCCGGCGCGCATCGAGCAGGGCAAGAACAGCCTGGCGGGCGACCAGATACAACTTTACGAGAAGGCCGATCCGAAAGACGCGAAAAACGAGACCGGCTCGGTCGTGGTGGTCGGCAAGGGTTCGCTGCACTTCCTGACCAAAAAGGATCTTGACGGCACGGACCTGCCGGCCGAGCGGCCCGTCAAGCTGACCTGGACTGACCGCATGGACTACAAGGCCCAGTATGAGGAGGCCAACTTCGTCGGCAACGTCGCGCTGGTCAGCGACACCGATGAGATGTACTGCCAGCGGATGATCCTGAATTTTGAGAAGCTCGCCGGCGCCACGCGCCCGGCCGCCGAGACAGGCCCGGCCAAACCGCCCAACAGGCGGCTGGCCATGAACATGGAAAGCTACAGCGGCCGGCGCCTAAAGACCATCGAGGCTGAAAAAGGCGGTGATCGCGACGTGCTGCTCCGACGCCGGCTCGAAAACGCCAACCGCGAGATCGTCAATCGCATGCAGGTCAGGGGCGCGAAACTGAATTACGACAACAAGACGGGCATCGTCGAGATGTCGGGCAGCGGCAACCTGCTCTCGGAGGACTACCGCCCGCCGGAAAAGACCGACCTGCCGCAGGCAGACCAGGGGCCGTTCAACGCCAGGCTCGAAAGGCCCTCGCAGACCTACATGGAATGGCAGAAGCGGATGGTCCTGTACCAGAATGACAGGGAAGGCGTGCTGGAGGGCAAGGTCGGCATCAACTACTACAGCGGCAACCAGGTCGTCCTGCTGGAAAAACTCCGCATCCCTGTCGACGTCGCATCGCTGACGACGGGCAGGAAATCCATGCTCCGCTGCGACCTTGCCAAGGTGAAGTTTCTTCCGCCGCCGTCGGAGAAGGAAGGCGGCCGGCCGGTGGCGCCGGCAGTAATGCAGACCGGCCTGAAGATCGGCCAGCTTGAGTCGTTCGAGGCCATGTCCGGCGTGAACCTCAGCGACGGCCCGCGGCAGATGATGGGCGAAATGCTCATCCTCGACCGCACCGACGGCGGAAAGGGCGTCGTTACCATCCGCGGATATCTGCCCGGACGGCCGCGAGCCAACGCCACCTTCATCAACAAGGATCCCGCTTCCGTCCAGACCGTCAACAGCCCCATCATCCGGTGGTATATGGACACCAACCGCATCGAGACCGAAGGCGGCGTCGAAGGCGCAGGGGGAAGATAGTTGACCTTTAACAAGCGGTATGGACTGAAAGGACGTGCTGCTCCAGCAGGTTTTTTGTCAGCGTCTTCCCAGGTGCGCATCCAGGAAAGCCAATATGTCCGTGAAGGCGGCTTTCACCGCTGGATCATCCATTGCCCCGTCAAAGCCGTGCCCCCGTCCCGCCATCGTGATGAGTCTGTGCTCGATATTATTCCGTGCCAGGGCCTCGGCCATGAGAGCGGATTGTTCGTAAGGGACGTCCGTATCCCGGTCGCCGTGCAGGAGCAGTGTGGGCGGGAAATCGGCGGCGACATTCCGCAGCGGGCAATAAGGGACGAAAAAATCCGGGTCCTTTTGTGGATCACGGCCTCCCACTTCCAGAGGCCAAAGCCCGTTCTGCCGGCAATACAGATAGAACTTGTCCTTCCCCCGGCTCTCATATGGCTCGGAGATAACCGGCCCTTTGAAGTGCCGCCCGGATTCCTCCTCGGACACCTTCGGCTGGCGGCAGTAGAACGGGTCCGGCCTGGCGTACCAGTCCCCCACAAGGTCGCCGTAGCCGTAGAGGGAGACGATAGCTTTTGGGCGGGGAACAACACGGCAGCCGGTCATCAGGGCTAAATACCCGCCGGCCGAATGGCCGACAACCGCTACCCGATCAGGATCAATCATGAATTGCGAGGGGCCGGAATCATGAATCCACCGGAAGGCATCCTCCAAATCTTCGATAATCGCCGGGAGTTTGCTTTCCGGCGCCAGCCGGTAGTCGATAGACACGACCGCGAACCCGCTTTGCAGATATAACTTCAGTTGCTTCGGATTTATTCCTCTCCGGGAGCCGTACATCAGGCAGCCTCCGTGGATATATACGATCGCCGCCACCGGGGCAGAACCGCCGGGCGGCCGATAGACATCGGCCTTGATCTGGCAGTTCCCGACAGTCTTGCACATATATGTTGTTGGCGTCATTGGCACGATATCCTTCTGTTTCTGCGGCATGTTCATCCGACCGGCCCAGCGGGACGAGATGTCGCCGGAATGACCATTTTCTCAGGGACAACAACACCACCAAGGTTCTTGATCGCATTTATGATTTCCTTTTGGACGGCCTCCGTAAGATCGGTTCTGGATGTTTGGGGCAGTTCCTTCTTCAGCGAAGCCAGCATTTTGTCCAACATGGGCAAAACTCGCGTATCGCCAGTTCGCCCAAGGCCACGAATGGCGGCAAAGAGACGATAGCATTTTGAAGCATCCGAATATGAACCGAAATCCGGACTCGGATAATATTCGTCCAGTATAGTTATAAGGTAAGCCATCGCTCGCCCATTCCTGATCCGTCCAATAGCAAGAATAGCCATCGCGCTGTCGAACGGATATTTTTCTTTGTTAGCTAATTCATATTGCATCAATGGCGTAATTGCCCGCTCATCTCCAATTAACCCCAAAGCCTTTGCGACGGTCATTTTTCTACCGTCATTTATATCTGTTTCACTCAGCAAAGCAATGAGAGATGACACCCCGGAAGGGCCAACGCCTGCAAGCTCTTTGGCCTGCCGTGATCGAAAAACCTCGTCCAGAATATCCGTATTTCCAGGTATCGCGCCGTGAAATATATCCAACTCCAAGTAAGGTCTGATTCCTTCGGTTCTACCCAAACGAAGAAGAACTCGTGTTGAGACAACTTGTACTGCCAGGTCTTTATCCCGTGTTCTATCGACCAAAATCGGCACAACTGGCTTGCCAAGACGGACTAGTTCATCTTCAATTTTGTAGATTTCTTCTGTTTGCGAATTTGGGTAACAATGTACGTACATACTCAGGAACTCTTCTGTTCCTTTCATTTCGCGCAGCGTTTTCAAAAGCACCTGGGTTTTATATTCCGGGCCATTCACGCGGTACCAATTCCATAAGGCGTAAGTAATGCCCAATCCCGCGATGCCCAGGAGGATATACCGGTATTTATTTTTATGAAAAATTTTCTTCATGATATTAACATCGTCAGTGATTATTGCCCGGCGGGTTTCGGTTTAGTGTCGATGGCCTCGTTCATCGAGCCGCTCCTGAAACCCTGGAGATCGAGCGTTACATACACATATCCCAGGTCCTTCAGGACGCAGATGATCGCCTCGCGATTTGCCAACGCAAGCGAAAATTCCTCCGGCGGGACCTCGATGCGGGCTATCTGGTCGTGGTCGCGGAGGCGGCACTGGCTGAAGCCCAGTTCGCGGAGGAACTCCTCGCCCGCGTCGACCCGCTTGATCTTGTCAGGCGTGATGGGCCGGCCGTAGGGTATCCGGCTTGCAAGGCAGGCAAGCGAGGGGGTGTCGGCGGCAGGCAGGGCCATTGCCCGCGATATCTGCCTGACTTCGTTCTTGGAGATTCCCGCCTCCAGCAGCGGCCTGCCCACGCGGGCCTTTTCCTCGGCGGCCAGGCCCGGCCGGTAGTTTTTGACGTCGCTGGCGCAGGTGCCGGTTACCACGCCGCCCAGGCCCCGGCTGGACGCCAGGCCTTTGAGCTGCTCAAGCAACTGGTTCTTGCAGTAGTAGCACCGGTCGGTCGGATTTGCTGCAAAGGCGGCATCGGCAAGGTGCGGCGTTGAAATCTCGGCCAGCTCGACATGAAGTTCCGCGGCGAAGTTCCGCCCGGCCTTAATATCTCGCTGCGGAAAGATCGTCGATACCCCCATCGCAGCGATAACCTTGTCTTTGCCAAGCACCTCAACCGCCAGGGCCAACACCAGCGAACTGTCCACCCCCCCGGAAAACGCCACCACGACGCCGCCGAACCGCTGGATTATCCGCCGGCAGTGCTCCGCTTTCTTCGCCAGGTTTTCAGACAATTGCAGTTTAGCCAAAGCATTCATTCTCATCACCCTGCCTGCCTTCCTTCCCTTTAATTATATACGGACGATAGAGTTAGTTCCATAATGACGGTTTTTCCAGCCTGCATGCGTCCGAAAAATCCTTCTCCACGAAACCTTGCGATCTTTATACCCGTCCTATCTCGTCCATATTCCCTCGTGGTTAGTCGATTGGCCGGTTATCTTGTTAGAGCCTATCCGGATAGGCTCTTAGCCGCTCTCCTGTTTCATCCGTCTGGCCGTTGGCACCGCCATACCCATCGAGCAGCGACCAAATCGATTTCCCAATTCGGGCCCAATCAGCCGTAGCCCAGGCGGCGGAGTTCGCGTTCGTCCAGGCCGAAGTGATGGCCCATCTCGTGCAGGACGGTGATGCGGATCTGTCTTGCCAGCGAGCGGTCTGCAACCTCGCCCTTTTTGTCGGCCGCGACTTCCCAGATGCCCTCGCGGAAGATGTGTATGGTCTCCGGCAGCGTGGCTGAGTGCTCAACGCTGCGGCGAGTTAGTGGTATGCCGCTGTGCAGGCCGCATAAGATGGTGTTCTTGCCGGCGTTGATTTCCTCCAGCATTTCCTGGCTTGGCCGATCGTCCACGACGACGGGCACCTCCTGGAGCAGTTCCTGGAGATCTTCCGGCAGTTCGGCCAGAATCTGTTCGAGCAGTTCGTCGAATCGCTTCCTGAGCCGTGAGTTCAACTGGCCTGTCCTCCGGCGGCGGCCGGGTCGTCGTGAGCGGCAATCATCGCCTCAAACGCGGTCCAGCCGGCAAGCTGGGCAGCGGTGAGCGTGGCCTGTTTGCCGGCGGCCAGACGGTGCCTGATCGCCCGAAGCCTCCGGCGGGTGGCACGAGGCAGCTTCACGCCAGAATTGACCACCAACCCCGTAACCTTTTGCCTCTGATGGCTGCGGGCGACGCGGAGTTTTTTGTGCAGATTTATCCGATACCCCTCGCCCGACAGGACGGCCTTGGCTGAACCGATGAGGGACCGGATTCGACCCGGATCGTCGATGGCGAACGAGAAGGTTATGTCGTCGGCGTACCTGGTGTAGTCGGCGCGATATTTTTTCGCCGCCGACAGCAGGCCTGCGTCCAGCGAATAGTTGACCAGATTGCTCAGACGCGGGCTGGTCGGCGCGCCTTGCGGCAGGCGACCCTCGTGCGTGCAGACCTTCACCAGCAGTTCGGCCGCCGGGCCGTTCCAGCCGATCCGCCGGAAATACCGCCGCACGCGGTCGGCTGAGATAGACGGGAAAAAATCCTTCAGGTCAAGTCTGACGACGACCGCTTTGCCCGCGTGAACTGCCGCGTTGCCCGCTATTGACCTGCCCCGCTCGAAGCCGTACGCGCAGGGGTGGGCCTTGAGCCGCCTGAGCAGCTTTCGCAGGATGAGGTTCTGCATCTCCTTGAGCATCGGGGCTGGGGCCTCGATTTTCCTGCGTCCGCCGCCCCGCTTGGGAATTTCAAAGACCTTGTACGTCGGATTGAGCAGTTCCAGTTTGCCGGGAAGCACGCCCAGCCGGCCGGCAAGGTGTTTTTCATCCATGCCGACGTCGGGCGCCGGCAGGCTCGACCTCCCTGAGCCGCCGCCGAAACGCCGCCGGATGAAATCCATAAGTCCCATCAACAACCTCCCGAGGGACGAAAATTCATGTAAGCGGGCGAGGCCATTTTGCGGTCCCGCCCGCCCCGTCTTGCTCGAAGTGCGACTTCGACAGGCATCTATCAGGAAGCGTAATGCATCCCGGCTGACGAAACATCAGCCCGCGCCTTGCATTGAGGCGCCGCCAAGACGGTGTGTTTATCCTACATGACGCAGCCGGCCTGTCAAGAATTGCCTTGGTAGAAGCTGTCCGGAAATTGCAGGTCGCAAGGCTCGACGTGAATGGTAACGCTGCTGTCGCTGAAATGTTCCTTGATCCGGTCGGCGATCTGGTGGGCGATCTGGTGCGACTCGCCGACGGTCATAAGCCTGTCCACGAAGATGTGAAACTCGATGAACCTCATCGGCCCGGCCTTGCGGGTGCGAACCTTGTGAAAACCCCTGACCTTCGGCCCCCACTTGATCAGCACGCCCCTGATCCATTCGACCTCTTCTGCCGGCAGATTGGCGTCCAGCAGGTCGCCGGCCGAGCGGACCGTCAGCCGCCAGGCAGCGTGGACGATCAGCATCGCCACGAAAATCGCCACCGCCGGGTCGATGAAGTGCAGGTTGTCGCCCAGGCTGGGGAAAAGAACGTCGCCGACCTGGATGCCAATCAGTCCCACCATCACGCCCAGCGAGGTGTAGACGTCGGTCCGCAGGTGCCATGCGTCGGCCTGGAGGGCGATGGAATCCGTGGCCCTGCCGACGCGGAACAGCACGTTCGAGACGATCACGTTGACGATGGTCGAGCCGGCCATGACCGCGATGCCCCAGGATATCTTTTCGATCTCCGTCGGATGCATGATCTTCCTGACGGCCTCGAAGATGATCCACGCCGCCGCAAGAAAAATCAGCAGCGCCTCGATGGTGCCCGAGATGTTCTCGATCTTGCCGTGCCCGAAGGGATGCTTGTCATCGGCCGGCTTGCTGCCCGTGCGGACGGCGACAAACGCGATGATGGCCGCAAGGAGGTCTATCGCCGAGTGAATCGCCTCCGAGATGACCGCCACCGACCCCATCAGCAGGCCGATGACGATCTTGAGGATCACCAGGGCTGTGTTGGACACCACCGACAGCCAGGCTGCGGCAGCCTTGATTTTAGCCGGGTTTTTGACCATCGGCACGGCCTGTTTTCAGCGGGTTTATGGGATAGCTCTCAGCGGTCCCACGACCCGCCTCGGGCCGCTGCCTGACTCGGAACAATCCGCCAGGCCCGACTGCGTCCGGCGCGGCCTGAGGCCGCGCAGTGGACCGCCTGCTCCTTACGCTTCCAATAATAAGGCCGCACTGGAAGTTTGTCAAAACGGTTGGAGGGGATTTTCAGGATATTTCCGTTCTTCACAAAACGTCGCCAGTCAGAATTCCGGCAGCCTGAAATCGAGGCCCTTGGCCAGCAGGCGGTCAACGATGGGCGCGAAATATTCGGTGGTAGCCGCATGGTCGTGCATAAGAACGATTTCAGCCGATCCGGAAGTGTTCAATCCCCGCCCTTCCTCGGGCGCCGTCTCATCCATTCGCTCAAAAATCTTTTCGAGGCTGCCTACGCCGTGCGTCGGTTCGGTCTTCGTAATGGACCACTCGTGCACGTCGTAAGACCAGAACCAGTCCGCGTCGTCGAACATGCCTGCCTTGCGCAGATAGGGATAGGTAACGTCAGCGAAACGCGGCTGGGTGTAGCCCAGTTCTCGCAGGGACGACTGGATGGCCTCTTTGTGTTTCCTGCCTTCGAGGGAGCAGGCCTTGAAAAAATCGCTGTGCGTCGATCCCCCTTTATCCCCGTAGGGAAAGCGGAAAAATCTGCCCGGACGCTTCCGGCCGGACATGGCGTAGATGCGATCCAGAATCTCATCGGTGCGGCGGATCTGATCATATGCCTGTTCCACGGTCAGGTCCGAGAATTGGGGATGGCCGTAAGAGTGGTTGCCGACCACGAATCCCTTGCGGATCGCGTCGGCCATAATGTCGGAATTTTTCTCTAAAGACCTGCCCGCACAGAACCAGACGGCCGGAATCCCGCGCGAAATCAGATAATCCGCCTTCTGCGCGAAATCGCGCGACGGCGCGTCGTCGATGGTCAGGTATGCCGTTTTTCGTGCCATATCGCTCGTAAAAATAATACCGGGGGAAAAACATTTCGCCAATCCTAATCGTAAACGCACCTCCGGTTTTTTAAATCGCCTTCGGGGGCGTCTGCGGAAGCCGACGTTCATCGCTTAAAGCCTTGGTGCTGCGGGTTACAGGGCCGTCAGATTGAATTTCACGCATCCGGCCCTCCGGTTGGCGATCCTGCCTGCATGAGCGTTATCGGCCCCGCTCAAAATGATGATCTTGCGCGGGTTCTGCCCTTGAAATGTTCCGGCTGCCGCCTATAATAAGAATGAGCGGTTACATGTCTTTCACGATTTCCGTTAGCCGGGAAAGAACTTCATGGCATAAACAATAGCCCCAAATTCGGGCCGGTTCTCCCCCGACCGTCCCGATGTTTCGCGGCGCCTGTCGTCCCCCCCGCGGCAGGCCCGCTTTTTTTTGGGTTGCCGTGAAAACCAGGCCCGACGCGAAAACAGGAAATCCGTCCGCTAACTTCCGGCTGCGATGGCCGCGGCGATCGGCTGGATGACGTTGGGGATGACGAGCCTGCCCAGCAGGTCCTCGCAGGCCTCGGTCTGCGCCCCGAAAGACTTCTGAAAGTCCATCACCTTCCCCGGCCTGGGGTAGCCGCGAATGGTGAAATAGACGCTTATCGGCTCCTCGTCGTAGTTGCCGGTGCGGACCTGGTAGCTGTTGCAGTGGGTCTCGATGGACAGCCGGGCCTGCATGTAGCATTCGGCGTCGAGCGCCACGACCAGGCTTGGCTCGAACTCGATGGCCGTGCCGCCCCCGTCGCCGATCAGGGCCGCAAGGGGCGAACCGCTCAGCAGGGCATTGGCGACGACCGAGTCGCGATTGCCCTGGAAATCCAGATTGAATCCGCACAGCACGTCCATGGCCTCGATGTCCAGCCCGCTGACGCCAAGGTAATACACGCTGCGGTCCAGCAACCAGCGATGCAGCCTGTACGCCTCGGAAATGTCCGGCGGGTTGAAATAGCCGCCGCAGAGTCTGTGATTGTGAATCTCCATCCAGCGGTAGCTGCCGCTGTCGCGGTCGCCTTCCAGCACATATTCGCCGCTCTCGCGCTGGAAAAAACCGGCCATGTCGGGAAATTCCTTCTGCGCGGCCTCGCAGAAATGCAGAATGGTCTCGCGGCCGTTCGGCAGCGCCATGGTCGTCTGCACGTTCAGATTCACGAAAAATTCGTCGGCAACGCCCTTGTAATCAATTGTCATGTACGTTCCTCATCAGTGATGAAACCTCGATTCTCCGATTCTACAGCCTCACCTCCGCAAAATCAACACCGGCAAAAGCCGGATTGCCTTTCAGCCGGGCCGGCGGATCGCTTATACTGTACGGCGGAATGAACGAGCCGCTCCTCAAAATCCGGTTGACGGACGGGCAGTTGCTGGAGCGCCACCTGTCCGGCGACGCCGACGCGTTCCGCCGGCTGGTGCTGCGATACCAGCGGGAAATGTATAATTTTCTGCTGCGATTCATCGGCGACCACGCGCTGGCGGAGGATGTTTTCCAGGATACTTTTCTTCAGCTTCACCTTTCGGCCGGCGGCTTCGACCTGTCGAAAAAGCTCAAGCCGTGGCTGTTCACGATTGCGGCCAACAAGGCCCGCGACGCCCTTCGCAGCCGTCGCCGCCGCGCAACCCTGCCGCTGGACGCCAGCATGTCCGGCGACGAACCGGCGGAATTCGCCCGGCTCATCCCGTCCGGCATACCCTCTCCGGCCGATTCGGCGATGAACCTTGAGACCCGCCAGGCCGTACAGAATATTGTGGCGAACATGCCCGACCACCTGCGGATGGCGCTGCTGCTGTTCTATTTCCACGGCTTTACGTACAACGATATCGCGGAGATGCTGGACATTCCGCTTGGAACGGTAAAAAGCCGTCTGCACGCCGCGACAGCCGTGTTCGCTGAAAAATGGAAAGAACTGAACGGGATCGCCAAACAATGATTCCGCCGTCAAAAGACGAAGACATGTCGCTTCTCGGCCGGCTGGTCAATCGGGACCGGCAGGCGGGCAGAGCCGATCCGCAGCCGCCGGCGGGCCGGGACGAAGGCCGTCTGAATCGCGAAAAAGACCTGTCTAACGCGATAGACGCCATCCGCCTGCTGGTCGAGGCCGATCCGCCTGAAGGCCTGGCCGAGGCGACGATGGATCGCATCGCCGGCGCCAGGGGGGCGCAGGCCGCGATGACGAGGCGGGAACTGTCCGGCAGGCCCAGGCCGACGCTGTCGCTGACCGAACTGGCCGCGGCGGTCGTGGCGGCCCTGCTGCTGCTCGCCATCATCATTCCGTCCGTCCAGACGGCTAATCGCAGGTCCCTGCGAAACGCCTGCCTTGGCCGGATGGGACAGATAGGTTCCGGCCTGCTGGCCTATTCCATAGATAACAGCGACATGCTGCCCAGCGGCTCGCCGGACACGGTCCGCTGGCTGCCCCAGGACGGCCGGCCGGCCGGGAGCAACTCCTCCGGCCTGTTCAAACTCATAACAGGCGGGTATGTCCCGTCGCCGTCGGTCTTCCAGTGCCCCGCGGTCGGCGGCGACGGCACGGCGCCCAGGCCTGACATGGCCGATTTCCAGTCGCCCCGCCAAATAAGCTATTCCTACCAGCACGCCATGGGCAGGCCCGGAATATGCACGCACAGCAATGCCCTGGGCGGCATGACCGACCGGATGGCGATCCTGGCCGACAGCAGCCCGGTCTTTGCCGGCGGATACTTCAAGCCCGAGAAAGTCCGGTCCGCCCGCAGCGAAAATCACGACGGCCAGGGACAGAACATCCTCTACCTGGACTGGCACGTGGCCTGGAGCGAAAGCCCCGAGGCCGGCGTGCGGAACAACAACATCTACCTGGCCGAGGGCGTTACGGAATATCGCGGCTGCGAAAAACCCGCCAGCGACTACGACTCGTTCCTGCTGCCGGATTTCGTCCCGGCCGCCGGCAAAAAATAGCGGTCCGCGGCGCACACTTTTCCGATTTCCCGCCTAATACCTTCGCCGGTAAATCGTCTTGATATATGGGACGCACATCGGAATATGTGCAACCTTGCCTTTGACAGCCGGCAAGCGCCGGGTTTAAAATCCCGCAAAGGAAGCGAGAACGACCATGCACAACGGGAAATTGATCGCGTTCGTAACAATGGCATTCTGTCTGTTATCGGCAGCGGCACTGGTTGCCTCCGGCGAATCTGCGCCGCCCCCGGCCACCACAAAGGCTGCCACTCCGGCCGCCCAGCCCGCATCGGGACCGGCCACAAGCCCCGCAACGGAACCGGCCGAGCCGCTGCTTACCTTCGAGGCCATCAAGCAGCTCAATGCGGTCCTTGAAAAAGCCAGCCCCACTGCGGCCGAGCGGGTAATGTGTTCCGCCATCACGGACCGCAACCCCCAGATCGACGACGCCATCTTTTACGCGATGCTGGCCAGGGCCGACAAAATGCCCGCCGTCGAGGCAAAGTATTTCGCCTGCCTCAACAGGCTCTCCACGCCGGCCGTCCTGCTGGAACCGGAAAAATATCGCATGGCGCCAACGAGGCTGAGCATCCTGGTCTTCGCGGTCCAGAGGCTCACCCGCGGCCGGGGACAACTGAGCAAATCGTGGGCCGGGCCGAACCGCTCGGAGGAGCCGGTCTGGCTGATCCTGGCCCTCAACGCCGAATGCGTTTATCCTTACGAGGAACCGCTAAGGATTTATTCCACAAAGGATCCCCGCCCGCTGCTGGGCGTGGGCGCGGAGGAAAATTACGACAAAATCAACGATGTCTATCAATACAAGACGCCCGGCATCAGGCTCGAGATGGCCGGCCTGTTCTACAAGCTCTCCCGCGAGGAGGACAAGGCCAACCGGTCCGTCCGCGATTATCCGGTCTTCATCGCGTGGCAGTTCGTCGATCCGTCGGAGATCGGCAGGACCAAGGTTGACACAAGCCCGGGAACCTGGGGGGTGCTCCTTTTCTTCCTCGTGGTCGGGCTGGGCATCGCGTTCTTCGTGTTCATGAAAAGCGTCAAACGCGGCAAGGATGCCGAGCCGATGATCCTGTTGATGAAGAAAAAACGCGAGCAGGAGGCGCGTGAGCGGATGATGACGGGCGAACACCAGCCGGTCGATCCCGACTTGCAGAGCGCATTGGAAGAATTCGAGAAGAATAAAAATGCCGGCGATGAGAAAGATTCCAGTAAACCTGGGTGATCGCAGTTACGCGGTCCGAGTCGGGCCGGGCCTGCTGGACGAACTTGGGCGGACCGTCGCAAGCCTCCCGCACGCCGGTCGGGCCGTCGTGATATGCGATTCCAACGTCGCGGCGATCTATGCCGGGACGGCCCAAAAGTCGCTCGCCAAGGCCCGTGTGGCAGGCGAAGTGCTTATGTTTCCCGCCGGCGAGGAAAGCAAGGTTCTGCCGGTTTACTGCCGGCTGATGGATGAGGTTCTTGGCCTGACCCCACCCATCGACCGCAACACTGTCGTTGTCGCGCTGGGCGGCGGGGTTACGGGCGACCTGGCGGGGTTCGTGGCGGCGACGGCCCTTCGCGGCCTGCGGCTCATTCAATGCCCAACCAGTCTGCTGGCTGATGTAGACTCATCCGTCGGCGGCAAGACCGGTCTGGACCATCCTGCCGGCAAAAACCTCATCGGGGCGTTCCACCAGCCGGCCGCCGTCCTGATAGACGTGAACACACTGACGACGCTGGACAGGCGGCAACTGCTGTCGGGCCTGGCCGAGTGCGTCAAGCACGCCTTCATCCGCGACGAGACCCTGCTGGATTTCATCGAGGCCCGCACCGCCGACATCCTGGCCTGCCAGACCGACACGATGGCCGAACTGATCGAACGCAATGTGCGGATCAAGGCCGCCATCGTCTCGGCCGACGAACGCGAATCGGGCGTGCGGGCGCATCTGAATTTCGGACACACGATCGGACACGCCATCGAGACATCTGTAGGCCTGGGCAATATAACGCATGGCCAGGCCGTCGCACTGGGAATGGTGGCCGCGTGCAAAATCGCTGTTACGCGGGGAATGGCCCCCCCCGCCGCGCTGGTCCGCCTCGAAGGTGCGCTCGACAGCCTGGGCCTTGCCACGCGCGAAAATGGCCTGGATGCCCGCCAACTGCTGCCCGCCATGCGCCACGACAAAAAGGCCCGCGCCGGCAAACTCCGCTTCGTCCTGCCGACTGCCATCGGCGAAGTCGCTGTCGTCGACGACGTTACCGAGGCCCAAATCAATCAGGCGATACGTTACATCTCGGCCTGACCCTTTGTTCTCACCTTATTCGATTTGCCTCAAGAGGCAAAAATCGGGTATAAAAACGCCTGACATAGCATGGCGACCATGGAATCACAAAACGAAAAGCCGGACCTCTCGGTGGATATCGCAGGCGTGAAGCTGGCCAATCCGCTGATGACGGCCAGCGGCACGTGCGGCTACGCCGACGAGTACGCCGACTTCGTGGATATCCGGCAGCTCGGGGCGTTCGTAACCAAGTCGATCACGGCCCTGCCGCGGGCCGGCAACGAGTATCCCCGGATCGTCGAGACGCGGGCGGGAATGCTCAACGCCATCGGCCTGGCAAACGTCGGGCTGGACGAATTCATCGAAAAGAAAGTCCCGCAGTTGCGGACGCTTGGTCTGACGGTCTTCGTCAACGTGTCTGGCACGACGATTGACG
>JACRIL010000002.1 GCA_016235825.1 Planctomycetota bacterium | reverse complement strand
GTTTCCCGCTCGTATGTTCTCCGAGCGGCTCCTTTGAAGGTTTTCCGTTGTTTGGCCATTCACTTCCTTGTAGTAACCGCGAAGAATCTTCGGTATGTCGGTGTACTCCGCGTCCACGTTAAAAACGGGATTGCCTTTGACATAGTACAGCAGTTCCTGTCGCACCGCCATCCAGTTTTTCTGCGTACCGTATCCCCGTTGGTTTCGCATGGTGATGAAACTGCGAGCGCGGAACGGCATCTGGCGCATCATGATCATGAAGTCCGGCAGAGGTTGGAACCCGTCGTTCTGATCGGCGCCAAGCCAGACATAAAGGGATGAGTCGGGCGACAGGCATCGCTCGGTATTCTGTATCCATTTCCCGCACCACTCCATAAACTGTTGCAGCGGCCGTTCATCGAACGCAATAAGGTTGTATGGAGGGTCATGTATCGCCAGATTCGCCCTTTGTCCGTCCATCAGATAAGCGACCTGTTCGCAGGATGCAGCATCGAAACACCCCACTCTGTGTCCGGTCTGAGAATCGTCCCATATCTCGCCCGCCTTCAAACGGCAAAAAGGAAGCAACGCCTGCCGGACAGCAGGATTAGTGTCGAGTCTTGGCAATGGGTTGTTCTTCACGACATGACTCCCGGAAATACTGCAATTGCCTATACATTATTTGCCTTACAGTCCCTACAGTTTATTTTACAATAATTCCCTTTGTCAAACAGATAATCACGTTTATTTGCCATAAGTCCTTAATCTAAAATCAATTACACCTAAACCTCACTGTTTTGTCAAGTAGATAATTTCGTCCTTTCGGCACTCTTGCGCTTATATCTGGCCGGTGCCGGCCGGGTCGTCGGGATGAAGGATTTTCTTCACCGTCTCGACCAGTTTTTCCATCCTGAAGGGCTTGTTCAGGTACGCGTCCACGCCCATGCCGGCGGCGAAATCCTTGTGCCTGCTGCCCGGATTGGCCGTTACCATTATCACCCGCGGCGGGTCGGTCTTCTTCTTGCCCTTCTTGACCTTTTCCAGGACCACCAGGCCGTTGCGGCCGGGCATCATCTGGTCCAGGACCATCAGATCGGGTTTGTGGGCCTCGGCCATCGTTACCGCGTCGTTGCCGTTGTTGGCCGTCAATATCTCGGCGTCAAGGTCGCCCAGGGCCGCAGCCATCGCTCCGAGTATCTCGCGATCATCGTCCACCAGCAATATTTTTTTCCGGGCCTGTTCCTGAGTCATTTTTCGTCTTCCTTGCGGTCCCTCCGCATGGCATGCCGAACAAGGTTCACCTGACGACGCCAAAGGTAGCCCCTGCGAGCTTCCATGTCAACCTTCCATGTCAGTCTCTATTGACCGCGGAGTCATCATGTCATAAAGTCCGCCTGGCCGGAAAGGATAGCCAGATGGAAAAAACCCTCATCGTCCTGAAGCCCGACGCCGTGCAGAGGCAGCTTGTCGGGCAGATCATCGGGCGTTTCGAGCAGAAGGGCCTCAGGCTTGTCGCGCTCAGGATGCTCAGCGTCGGGCCGGAACTGGCCGGAAAGATGTACGCCGTCCACGAAGGCAAGGATTTTTACCAGCCGCTGATCGAGTTCATAACCGCCGGGCCGGTCGTCGCGATGGTCTGGCAGGGCCGGGACGCCATCTCCGTCGCCCGCAAGATGATGGGACCTACGTTCGGCCCCGACGCCCCGGCAGGAACCATTCGGGGCGACTTGGGCATGAGCAGACGCTACAATCTCATCCACGGCAGCGACTCGCCGGAATCGGCCGCCAAAGAAATACCCCTGTTCTTCGGCGCCGGCGAGATTATCGACTATACGCCCGTCGGAGAAAGATGGATATACGCCCGGCAGGGCGAAAAGCTGATCTGACGGTTTGAACACCGGAAACCCAGGCATGGCTGAAACGCGGGACATCGAGGCGAGGATAAGGCATCTGCGAGACGAAATCCGCAGGCATGACCATCTTTATTACGTCGAGGCCAGGCCTGAAATATCCGACCGCCAGTACGACAGGCTCATGGACGAGCTAAAGACGCTGGAGACGGGAAATCCCATCTTCATCACGATGGATTCGCCCACCCAGCGAGTGGCCGGCCAGCCGATCGAGGGCTTTCGCACGGTTCAGCACGCCCTGCCTATGCTCAGCATCGACAACACCTACAACGCCCAGCAGCTCGCCGAATTCGACCAGCGGCTGCGAAAGACTCTCGGCCAAAGGCGGTTTCACTATCTGGTCGATCCGAAGATCGACGGCCTGGCCGTTTCGCTGAGATATGAAAACGGCATGCTTGCCCTGGCGGCCACCCGGGGCGATGGAATCTACGGCGACGATATCACCACCAACGCCCGGACGATCCGCAGCATCCCGCTCCGGCTGGCCGGAGCAGGCGTGCCGGATGCCATCGAGATTCGCGGGGAGGTCTACTGGCCGCTGCGGGCGTTCAACGCGTACAACGCCCGGCGGGTGTCGCAGGGCCAGGAACCGTTCGCCAATCCGCGAAACGGGGCCTCCGGAACCCTCAAACAGCTCGACCCGCGCATAGTCGCCGAACGAGGCCTGGCCTTCATGTCGCACGGGTTCGGCAGCATATCAGCCAAAATCGCGCCGCGGGCCGGCGACCTCATGTCCGCCATAGCGCGATGGGGCATCCCCGTCTGCAAATACATGAAAGTCTGCAATGACATCAAGCACGTGCAGGATACGCTGAACGAATGGCTGACGACTCGCGGCGAGGTCGATTACGACACCGACGGCATGGTCGTGAAGGTCGACGAACTGGACCTGCGCGACGAACTTGGCGCCACCAGCAAATATCCCCGGTGGTGCATCGCATACAAATATGAAACAGAGCGTGCGGCCACCGTCCTTCGAGGCGTGGATTTCCAGGTCGGCCGGCTGGGGGCGATAACGCCGGTAGCCCGGTTCGACCCAGTCCACCTCGGCGGCACGACCGTCTCGAACGCCTCGCTGCACAATTTCGACCAGATCGCCCGGCTGGACGCGCGTGTCGGCGACACGATCATGGTCGAGAAGGCCGGCGAGATCATCCCGCAGGTCGTGCAGGTGCTGTACGAGAAACGTCCGCCCTCGGCCCAGACGATCGTCCCGCCGCGATCCTGCCCGTCCTGCGGAAGCGGGATCATCCGCGATCAGGGCGGGGTATATCTGCGATGCGTCTGCCCGGTCTGCCCGGCCCAGACGGCCCAGCGGATCGAGTTTTTTGCCGGACGAGACCAGATGGACATCGAGAACATGGGGCCGGCCGTCGTCGAGCAGCTCGTCCGGCACGGGCTGGTCAAATACTTCGGCGATCTTTACAGGCTCAAATTCGACGAACTGGTCAAACTGGAACGGATGGGTCCGAAATCCGCCAGAAATCTGCTGGAGGCCATCGAGGCCAGCCGCGCCAGGGGCCTTGCCAGGCTGCTTGCGGCCATGGGAATTCGCCACGTCGGCCAGCGGGTCGCCGATGTGCTGGCCGAACAGTTCGACGACATCGACGAGATCATGAAGGCCGGCCTCGATATGCTCCAGAACATACCCGAGATAGGCCCCGTTATCGCCGAGAGCGTCTTCGCCTATTTCCGCAACGAAGTCGGGCGCGAGGAAATCCGCAGGCTCAAGGACGCCGGCGCGAGAATGACCGCCGACCGCCGGAAGGCCGCCCCGCAGACGCTGGCGGGAAAAACCGTCGTCATCACAGGCACGCTGAAAAACTTCTCGCGCTCTCAGGCCGAGCAGGCCGTCAAGGATGCCGGCGGACGGGC
>JACRIL010000080.1 GCA_016235825.1 Planctomycetota bacterium | reverse complement strand
GAACAATCACGCCGAGCGGATGATCCGCCCGGCCGTCATCATCCGGAAGAACAGCCAATCCAACCGCTCCGACAAAGGGGCGACGACGCAAGCCGCACTGATGAGCATCTTCCGCACGCTCAAGCTCCGCGGCCATGACCCGGTGAAGACCATCGCCTTCGCGCTACGCGCCTATCTCTCCACTGGCCGACTGCCACAGCTTCCCGTACAATCCGTTGCAGACGGCTGATAAGTTACGATGTTTTGTTGTTAAAGCCTCGCATGTTAATGCGGGGATGATGTTTTGTTTTTAAAGCCCCGCATGTTAATGCGGGGTTGATGTTTTGTTGTTTTTTAAAGATAATAAAATGTCCCCCTGCTCGCGCAGGGGGCTTTAAAAATGGTTCGATTTTCAGTTGTTTTGCCCTGAAAGGGCAACAATATGAAAGCCCAGGGCAACGCCCTGGGAATCGGCGAGAAAAAGTAAGTTAAGCCCTGTAGGGGCGAAATAAGGCGGTTGAATTCGCCAACCAGACGGACAAAATGGCCTTCGTAGCGTTGTAGTATTAATTGTCCGTTTAAGGAGACGTACAATGAAATGTGCAATCAAGAAGATCGCGTCCCAGCCGTGCTTCGTCGTCGCCAGCGACCAGGTCGAGCTGGCCGTAACATGCACGGGCGGGCATCTGGCCCCGGTCAAATTTTACCGGCGGGATAAAAAGCCCGTCCAGCCGTACTACATCAGCCCCTGGCAGAACGAGGGCCTGCGGATCGACGAGCCGGTGCTTGTCGGGCTGCGGGGCGATTTCTTCTGCATGCCGTTCGGCGCCAACGAGACGCCGCTTGGCCGCGAAAGGCACCGCGCGCACGGCCAGCCCGCTTACGCCCGCTGGCAGCAGGCCGGCCTGGCCAGAAAGGGCAAGGCCGCCACTCTGACGCTTGCGATGAACACCACGGTCCGGCCCGGCCGGGTAGTCAAGCAGATCACGCTCGTGGACGGCCAGAACGTCGTCTACACCCGCCACATATTGCAGGGATATTCAGGCCCGATGCCGCTGGCCCATCACGCCACGCTGGCCATGCCGCAAAGGGAGCGGTCTGTCCTGATCGCCACCAGCAGATACAATTTCGGCATGACGTTCCCCGTCCCGCCGGGCAACCCGTCGATCGGCGAGTACGATTCCATCCTGCCGGGCGCGAAGTTCGCCGAGCTTTCCCGCGTGCCGATGAACCGGATGGACAAGCCGCTGGACGACTTCTCCGCCTTCCCGGCCCGCAAGGGTTTCTGCGACCTGATCGCGGTGTTCCACAAATATATCGGCATGCCGACCTGGACGGCCGCCACGTTCGTCGACGACGGGTTTCTGTGGTTCTCGCTGAAAGACCCGCGGGTGCTGCCGACGCTGATGTTCTGGGTGGAAAACCACGGCCGGCACACCCCGCCCTGGAACGGCAGAAACTGCTGCCTGGGACTGGAGGATATCTGCGGATTCTTCTCGGTCGGCCTGGCCGAGTCCGTCCGCCCGAACATTCTGACACGCATGGGCATACCCACCGCCGTCAAACTCTCGCCCAAAAAGCCGACCGTCATCAACTACATCCAGGGCGTGGTCAAGGTCCCCAAAAAATTCGGCCGCGTCCGGACCGCCCATTTCCAGCCGGGCGAGGTTGTCTTCTTCTCCGATTCCGGCAAAATTGCCGCCGCTCCCGTCAACCACGAATTTTTAAGGCAAAAATAAGGGACCGGAAATGAGCAGACGCAAACGGCTCAGGGTTTTGGCAACCTCGCGCAAGACGTCCATCCGGGACAGCGCACCGATTTCGGACGGCAGGGTCGAGGGGTTGATTCTGCTGCTTCGCGGGGAAAGGGTGATTCTCGACTCTGACCTGGCGGCATTGTATGCGGTCCCGACCAAGCGGCTGAATGAGCAGGTGAAGCGGAACATCGGCAGATTCCCGGACGATTTCATGTTCCAACTGACTGCCGATGAATCATCCGCTTTGAGGTCGCAAATTGCGACCTCATATATCCAGCGAGCTTCTTCAAAGTCGCAAATTGCGACCTTGAAACTGGGCCGGGGCGGCAGGCGTTATGCGCCCTACGTGTTCACCGAGCACGGGGCGATCATGGCGGCCAATGTGCTCAATTCGACGCGGGCGGTGCAGACGAGCGTTTTCGTGGTGCGGGCCTTCGTCCGGCTGAGGAGATGCTCGTTCAGCACAAGGAACTGGCGGCCAGGCTTGACGAACTTGAACGGAAACTCCAGAAGCATGACCATGAGATCGTTGCGCTCGTGGATGCGATCCGTCAACTCATGGCTCCGCCGCCGGAGCCGCCGAGAAAACCAATCGGATATCAGGCGGAGATTGACCGATGAGCGGGGCAAAGGACAAGACCGCCCGCGAGTAGCATGGGCATCTTGCCCATGAGTATCACGGCCGTCCCGGCCGTGGCTTTTGTTATTTTTCTGACACTTCAGGGACGAGACGTTCGTGGCACAAAGAGATGTCTTTACGATAGGGCAAGACAACCGGAGTAAGCTTATGCTCGGACAACTTCTGCTTGTATTGGAAATGACGGCGGCAACCATTTTGGCATCGGCCTTTATTACTGCTTGTTCGACAAGGACAAAAAGTTTCTTCATTGAACTACTCTTATGGCCGCCGTTTCTGAGTTTCGCTATTGCTCCATGGGTTACGGCAATTGTATCCATGTTATTGCTCGATAAAGATTATCCGGAGTTCGTTTTTCTTCTGATATCCTTTTATGTAGGAGCCGCCGTATTTCTGATTGCAACGATTTGGATTATGATTCGCGGATTCAAGAAGCAAAGCGGCAACCCAACGATTCGAAGGGGCGCCAAGTGGCGACTCCCGCCCCTGATTATTGCGTTTGGCGCCGCCTGCGCCTGCTTCACACTGACGTTCTTCCTCTGGGACATCCATATCCAAGGCAAAATGGAGACCGTAAAGGATGAAGCCTGCCGCATTGCCGAAGAATTGACTCCCAAACCCATCCCGGACAAAAAGAACACGGCCTTGCTGTACCAACAGGCCATTAAACTGCTCGATTGCGACCAGAAATGCATAGTTAAGGGCAAAACGTACTTTTTTACTAATGGTGAACTGGATTCAAATATTAATAAATGGCTTACCGAATTGGACAAGTCCGGAAAACCCTGCCAGGATGCTATCGCTTTTATAGAAGGCAACCCCAATATCATACAATTGCTCCGGGAAGCAGGCGATATCGGCTATTGCTATTTTGATATCAAATATAATCCGCCAATTTCCATTGTTTTCCGGAATCCTTATGGGGCACTCGGGCCTCTGGGACATGTTTTGATCTTGTCCGCTTGGGTGAATGCGTATAACGGGAAACGGCAGGAAGTGATTTATGACCTGAATGCAACATTATCTATTTCAAAATATCTTTTATCGAATCCCGCATTACTTTCGTCATTATCTTCCGTATCAAGTCTGGCGATAGCGTTTGATGCCGCCAGGAAAATGCCGTCCAACAATCTTTTGAATTCCGACGACATCTGTGACCTGAGGATTGATACGAACAATCGCCATTGGAGCAATTATCTGCAAGGTCTAAAGATGGACTTTGCGGAAGAATTATACCGATTGGGTTGCGGGAAAAACGCCCTTCGCGATTTGTATCCCTGCCCCGCAACCGATGCTCTGTATCGGGTCTTTTTATGGGAAGGCGATTATGCCAGTTACAGGAAATGGTTTCCTGACAACTTCCGGATGGAATACATGTCAAATTATCCGTCGTATCGGAACAGGCGTTTCTTCCGGAATTTCAGTGATTCAAAACTGGGGCCCGTAGCTTCAATGGCGTGGTTTCAAGATGGAATTACAGAACTTGCCGCAAGGGCCGAAGCCATGTATAATATACTTTTATTGGCAAAGGCATCATGCCTGTACAAGCGTAAATATGCTGATTTTCCGGAATCTCCGGATAAATTGACGCCGGAATTCCTGCCGAATCTGCCGGCCGACCCCTACACCGGACAGGGCCTCAAATATCTCCGCACAAAAGAGAACAAGGTAATTATTTACAGCGTCGGCCCGGACCTTAAGGACGACCACGGCGCAGATCTGGATTATTACCACCATGGAGATATCCCGCTGGTCCTGGGCAAATAAAGGCCAGTGGCATGGCCGGTTTCCGCGGCAAGAGGCATTGAATGGGTGTCATTGGCCGCAGTTATCGGCGGCGAAGACGGACAAGGACAAGACCTACTACGAGAGCAAGTGCGCCAGCCGGTGGCATTGCCGGTTTAGCGCCTAAAGGTATAGAATTGGTGGCATGGCCGAATTTTGCGCCGAGAGGTAAAACCGGGTGCCATCGCTCACATCTGTTTGTGAGCGTGTGCTTTTTAAACGTTGTTTAGAAACCAGACGGCAGAAAATGAAAAAAGAACACGGCCGCAAACAGATGCGGCCGATGGCACCCGTTCAATGCCTCATGGCGCGAAAATGAGCATGCCTATCCAGCGCCAGATAGATTCGACTGATGCCCAGATCGACCGTCTGGTTTACGACCTGTCCGGCCTGACGGAAGATGAAATCGCGATTGTGGAAGGGGCGGACAAATGATGCTACGATGCTGCAAAGGCGATTTCTCCTGTGAATGTCTTGAATCGATATTTGTTTTCGACAGGTCAAAGCCCGAAGGGCTGGCAGAGGGTAGCCGGAGGCGTGAGCCTCCGGAATGCGGGCCTCATTATTTGAGTCCCGGAGGGCCGGCACAAAATTTCTGGAATTTCTGTCGCCTCTCCGAGGCTCTATATCTTTTGGCGATCCTGTCCGGAGGTTTACACCTCCGGCTACTCTCTGCCGGCTCTTCGAGCCTGCGAATCGGTCGCCGTGAATCCGCAAAGTCCCAAAGCGAGCCGATTCAACACCAGATAGACTCGACCAACATGGAGATCGACCGTCTGGTTTACGACCTGTCCGGCCTGACGGCGGAAGAAATCGCGATTGTGGAAGGGGCGAACACATAAGCAAGTTGTCCGCATAGCAGCCCGTTTTAACGGGCTTGGTTTTGTTTGACAGGCCCCCGCCTTGGCGGGGGTTTAGCGACGGGCCTCCTTGTGTTTTTTGTTTTGTGATGTGTCATTATGTCAGGCCGGAATCGCCAAACAATCGCCCGGCGAATTGTTTCGATCTGGCAGACAAACACATCACAAAAAAAGACAGACGATCAACTGCCGTTAACCCCCGCTAAAGCGGGGGCCTGTTACACGACACAGGCGGATCGGTTTGCTTTATCCGGAATCAACTTTCAGGAATGGTTGCTTTAAACAGGACAACTATCCCCCTGCTGACGCAGGGGGCTTTAAAATTGGGGCTTTAAAATCGGTCATTATAAAATCACTCCGGGTGGGATTGTTTCCATGGCCAGGCGGAGCGGGGGTTCGGCCGGGGGCGGGCCGGATCGATTGTCTTGATATATTCGTATCCGGCGCGGATGTTGGCGGGCGGGACCTCGACGCCGATTACGTTGGACGAGAACAGGAACATCCCCCTGCCGCCGTCGGTGCAATCGATGAGGTAATCCACCTCATCGCGGACATCCTGCGGCTCACCGAACGGCAGGGTGCGGGTTACACTCATGGAGGCAAAGAAGATCAGCTCCTCGCCCCTGGCCGACTTCATTCTGCGGAATTCGCGCGGGTCAAGCCCCAGCTCATACTGGAAGCCCTGCAGGCCGCTGAAGCCGATGTCGATAAAATCGCCGACGACCGGCCGGACGTCGCCGTCGCAGTGATGCACGATCCGCACGCCGGCCTCGACCAGCGGGGCGAGTATCATCTTGACCGTCGGGAAATAGAATTCCCTCAGCATAAGCGGACTGACCATCGGCCCCTGGTTGTTGCAGATGTCCTCTCCGCAGAACAGCAGCGGAACGAGGTCGTATTGCCGATAGAGCCTGGCGAGGATTTTTGCCGACTCGCGCGACCGGACCGAGCGGACGCGCCATATCTTTCCCACCGCCTGCGGATACAGCGCGCAGGCCGACAGGAAAGCCACGTACCCGAACTGCGTGTAGAGCGGGAAATGCCCTCCGAGGTGCCAGAAATTCGGGATCGGCTCGATGCCCCGCCAGTTTTTGAAGGCGTTGTCGAAATAATCGCGGAACTTCCGCTCTTCCGTCGCCGGGTCGAAATCGGCCAGTATTTCCTTTTCGCCATCCGGCAGCGAGTCGGCGAATTTGACGATATCCTCCGGCTCGACGGAGTCGAAACTGCTTTCCTCGACCGCCCCGGTGCGTATCTGCCCGACATCCGTCGGGACGACGGGACTGACCATGCCGTCGACGTTGAGGGCCTTGTTTGCCAGCACGACTCCGGCGGGCGGGTCGGCCAGGTAGCGATCTATGCATATGCCGGCCAGTTCCGCCAGGTTTTTCACGCCGTTCATCCAGCCGCCGATGCTCGGAATGCGATCGACTTCCTGGCGTCGTGCGGCACGTTTGAGACGCTCTTTGCCGGTAAGGCTTTTCATGGCGATTTGTCAGCCCAGGTTATTTTTATACCAGTCGATGGCCAGTTCGAGTCCCTGGCCGAAATAAACCTGCGGCTCGTATCCGATGGTCTGCCTGGCCAGCGAGATGTCGGCCAGCGAGTCCTTGATGTCGCCGGCCCGCGGGGGCTGGTAGTCGGCCTCGACGTCGGTCTTGAGCAGGCGGCGGAGCTGTTGGAGGATCTGGTTGAGGCTGGTCGTCCTGCCGCAGGCGATGTTGATGGCCCGGCCGTCGCAGACTTTTGGCGGCGCTCCGGCCGCCAGCCAGTTGGCAAGGCAGACGTTCTGGATGAAGCAGAAATCGCGGCTCTGCTCGCCGTCGCCGAAGACAGCCGGTTTTTGGCCCTTGAGCAGCCTGCTTACGAAGGCCGGAATCACCGCCGCATATGCGCCGCAGGGATCCTGGTAAGGCCCGAAGACGTTGAAATATCGCAGGCAGAGCGTCTGCATGCCATAGACGGCCGCGCAGGCCTGCATGTAATTTTCGCACGCCAGTTTGCTCGCGGCGTAGGGGCTGATCGGCATGGGCAGCATCTTTTCGTGCTTGGGCGATTCCGGCTGGTCGCCGTATGCGCTGGATGATGCGGCGAAGATAACACGCTTCACGCCGGCGGCCCGGCAGGCCTCCAGCACGACTATCGTGCCCGTTACGTTCACGTCGTGCGTGGTCCAGGGGTCCTCGACGCTTCGCGGCACGGAACCCAGGGCGGCCTCGTGGAAAACGGCCGTGCAGCCGGCAACCGCGCGGCCCATGAGATTTCGGTCGCGTATGTCGCCCTCAATCAGCTCGATCTTCGAGGCGATGTCGGCGACGTTCGACCGCTTGCCGGTGGCGAAGTTGTCGACGACGACGACGTGGTGCCCTTTGCCAAGCACGTACCTTGCCAGGTTCGACCCGATGAAGCCGGCCCCGCCGGTTATCAGATACTTTGACATTTACGATTTTCCTTCTGTTGTAAACCGGTCCCGCGACGGGTGCGGGCGCGGGCCCGCTGAATGGATTTTAAACCTATCGGCGTTTGCGTTTCGGCCAGGCGGCGGAGCGGTTTTTCCCCGCCATCGCCGTCCGCTCATGCGCGATGATCTGCCTGAGCGTCCGGTCGAGGCTGAACCGCGGCCGATATCCGATCAGCCGGCGGATTTTGCCCAGGTCTGGCACGCGGATGAGCATGTCGTCGAACGGCCGGCCGTAGGCCTCCTCGTAGCTGAGATAGACCTTTTTGCTCCGCGACCCGGTCATCGAGATGATTCTGTCGGCCAGCCCGTTGATCGTGATGGAGACGTCGGCCCCGATGTTCACCACTTCGCCTATGGCCTTGGGGCAGTCGCTGAGCTTCACCAGCGCGCCCACCACGTCGGCGACGTTGCAGAAGCATCTGCTCTGCCTGCCCGTGCCGTAGATTTCCAGCGGTTCGCCCGCCAGAGCCGCCCGCACGAACCTCGGCACGACCATGCCGTAGATTCCCGTCTGGCGCGGGCCTACGGTGTTGAAGAACCGGCAGATAATCACCGGCAGGCAGAATTGGGCGTAATAGGCCAGACCGAGAAACTCATCCACCATCTTGCTGCACGCATAGCTCCAGCGGGTAAAGCGGGTTGAGCCGAGCGTGGTGTCGTCGTCCTCGTTGAAGGGGACCTTGGTGTTCTTGCCGTAAACTTCCGAGGTCGAGGCCAGGACGATCTTGCGTCCGAACTTGCTGGCCAGGTTGAGGACTACCTCGCTGCCGTGGATGTTGGTCTCGATGGTGTGGACCGGCTGCTCGACGATGAGCTTGACGCCGACCGCCGCGGCAAGGTGATACGCCACGTCGCAGCGGTCCACCAGTCCGGCCATCATCTGTTCGTCGCGGACGTCGGCCCGAACGAACTGGAAGCGGCTGTTGCCCGCCAGGCCGGAGATATTCGCCAGGCTGCCGGTCGAGAGGTCATCGACCACGACGACCCTGCCGCCGGAGGCGATTATCGCCTCGGCCAGGTGCGAACCGATGAAACCGGCCCCGCCGGTGATGAGGACATTCATGTTCTTCAAGATTCGATCCTTTATAATGTTCGGCGTAGGATAACATCATCGGCCGGCAACAGTAAACAGGCTGTCCATTCTTTTCGCTATCGGTCGGCACGATCGTGGATGGCGCGGCGATTGACTGAAACTCTTTTTTTGTTAACATTTCCCGAAAGTCCGGAAGTTCGTTCACGTAATCGCATTGATAATCGCGAATCAGCCATAACCGGGGAAATTCTATGACGCCTCGTGAAAGAGTGATGACGGCATTTTCGCACCGCCAGCCGGATCGCGTGCCGATCTGGTGCGGCATGAGTTGGGCGTTTCAGGAAAAAGCCAAGCGTCAGCTCGGCCTGGATGACGAAGGGCTGCTTGTGCGGCTGGGCGACGATTTCCGCCGGGTGTCGGCTGAATATGCCGGCCCGAAGTTCGAGCTTCGTAACTCGCGAGCCAATAAGCGCACGGTTTTCGGCGTGGAGCGTTCCGGGGTCGGATACGGCCAGCCGGTAAACCATCCGCTGGCTGAAGCGGCGCTCAGGGACGTTCACGAGCATCCATGGCCTGACCCGGCGTGGATGGACGTCTCGAAGATCAGGCAAAAGACGGAAAGCTGGGGCGGAAAATATTGCATCCTCGGCGGCAGCTGGTCGCCGTTCTGGCACGACGCCATTGAACTTGCTGGAATGGAAAACCTCTACATGAAGATGTACGACGAGCCGGAATTCGTCGACGCCATCATGGCGCACACGGTCGATTATTATTTCGAGGTTTCCAGGCGAACTTTCGAGGCCGCTTGCGGCACGATAGACGTTTTTTTCATGGGCAACGATCTTGGCAGCCAGACCGGACCTCTGCTGGGGCCGGACCTGTTCAGCCGTTTCATTCTGCCTCACCTGAAACGCCTTATTCAACTGGGACACGACTACGGCCTGAAGACACAGTTGCACAGTTGCGGAGGCATCGCGCCGCTGATTCCGCTGCTGATCGACACCGGACTGGATTCCCTGCAAGCTGTGCAATGCACATGCCGGGGCATGGACCTGGCTCAGTTGAAGGCGCAATTCGGCGATAAAATCGTCTTTAACGGCGCCATCGACTCGCACCACATGCTTATCGACGGTTCAATAGACATGGTTCAGCAGGCAACCCGGCAAACCCTGGACATCATGATGCCCGGCGGCGGCTACGTCGCCGGCGCCAGCCACGACAGCATACTGGAGGAAACGCCCGTGGAGAACATCCTGGCGATGACCGACACTGTGCAGGGATACGGAGCATATAAAAATTAGGCCGCATCAGGTTACGATAACGACTTTTCTGACGGCCCCGACCGGCGTGCCGCGGTAAGTTTCCTCGTCGGTGCGGCAGTAATAGAGGTTGCCCTTGATCTCGACCACGATCACGTAATGCCGGCCTTCGTCGTCGTGCCTGACCAGCTTGCTGACGACCTTGCCGTTGAAGACCTTCAGTTTGCCTTTGTCGGCGGCCTTGTGGCGGACGACCTCGTCAGCCGCCATTTGGGACAACTCATATCCCTTGCCGATCATCCAGAGCGTCTCGCCCGTAGGATTATAGCTCTCGTCTGGTCCGCCCCTGACAAGACTCGTAACCGCGGTTAAGCCGCATCCGGCCGGCATCATTGACGGCACGGCAAAAATAAAAGTCAGCCTGAGAATGCGGCCCAGGCGCGGCGCCGGATGAGAAGTCATACTTGTGTGTCGATTCGCTTTCACAGGTCCAGTTTCAGTCCTTCCAACAGTTGATTTATCCTGTTTATCTCCCCGTCTGACAAGATGAAATCCGGCGAGTGCGCATTTTCCTGCGCCTGTTCGGGGTTGCGGGCGCCGGCCAGCACAGACGTTATTCCCTTTTGGCGGGCGGTCCAGTTTATGGCCAGTTGCGCCACGGTGGCCCCGTGAGCGGCGGCGATCGGGCGAAATTCTTCCACCATGCGGTTGACGGCCTCGACATTTGCCGGCCTGAAAAATGCGTTCGTCGAACGATGGTCGCCGGGGGCGAATTTCCGGCCTGGCCCGATCTTGCCCGTAAGCAGGCCGCGCTGAAGCGGCGAATAAGGCAGGACGGCAATATTTTTTTCAATGCAGAACGGTATGATGTCTTTTTCAGCCGCGCGGTTGACCATGCTGTAGGGCGGCTGGCATGAGACCAGAGGAATAATTTTCAGGGCGACGGCCAAGCCCGGCACGTCGTAGTTGCAGACGCCGGCAGCGCGGATTTTCCCGGCCTTGAGCAGCTTTTCGATGGCCCGCATGGTCTCTTCGACCGGCGTGTCGGGGTCGGGCCAGTGCTGCTGGTAGAGATCGACGTAATCGGTTGCGAGGCGGCGGAGGCTGTCGTTGATCTCCTTTTCTATCCCCTGAGGCGTGGCGTTGCGGACGACCTTGATGGGCCGGCCGGCAAGGTCGGCCGTCTCCCAGCGAACAGAGCCTTTGTCGGTGTCCCATCTCATGCCGAACTTGGTCAGCAGTTGGACCCTGTCGCGGGGCAGGTCCCTGACGGCCTCGGCGACGAGTTCCTCGCTGTGTCCGAACCCGTAAACCGGCGCGGTATCGATGGTCGTAACACCCAGATCGACGGCCTTGCGTATGGCGAGGACGGCCTGCCGGTCGTCCTGCGGCCCCCACATCCAGCCGCCTATCGCCCATGCGCCGAACGCGACGGCCGAAACCTTCACGTCGCTATTGCCGAGTTTTCGGTATTCCATCATACCATCCATAAAGCCCCATGCGCGAGCATGGGGATATTATTATCTTTTTTATCGCAACAAAAACAGCGTCCCCGCATTGACATGCGGGGCTTTATAAGCAACACACATAAAACTCCGCCACCGGAAGGTGGCACCCTCAAGCGAAGCTGCAAAGCAGCGAAGCTTGGGGGTGTTTGAAAATTTGTTTTCAAACAATACTCCATCCCCAAACAGACAACGCTTGGGGGCGCCACAAAATCCCGGACCGGACTACTGCCTTATCTGTCCGTCGCCGGTTACGATCCACTTGTAGATGGTCAGGTCTTCTGCGCCCATCGGCCCTCGGGCGTGCAGTTTGTCGGTCGAGATTCCGACCTCCGCGCCCAGGCCGTATTCGCCGCCGTCGGAAAACCGGGTCGAGGCGTTGACCATCACGCTGGACGAATCCACGCGGTCGGTGAAGCGTTGGGCGGCGGCCGGATCGCCGGTCACTATCGCGTCGGTGTGTTTGCTGCCGTACGTGTTGATGTGTTCGATGGCCTGATCGATTCCGTCAACTACCCGCACGGCAAGTATCAAATCCAGGTACTCGGCGTACCAGTCGGCCTCGACGGCCTGCTTCATCTGCGGCTCTAGCCTGCACGATTCGCCGCAGCCGCGGAGTTCCACGCCGGCCCGCGCGAGTTTGGCCGCTATCGCCGGAATGAATTTTCCGGCCACAGCCTTGTCGACCAGCAGCGTCTCCATCGCGTTGCACACGCCGGGCCGCTGGCACTTGGCGTTCATCGCGATCCGCTCGGCCATCGGCAGGTCGGCCGCCGCGTGCACGTAAACGTGGCAGTTGCCCGTATAGTGCTTGATAACCGGGATGGTGGCCGACTCGGTAACCGCCCGGATCAGCTTTTCCCCGCCGCGGGGAATAATCAGGTCGATCAGCCCCTCGGCCCGGGCCATCGCCGTTACGATCTCGTGATCCGTGCGGTCGATCGCGGTTACGCAGTCTTCCGGCAGATCGGCCTGACGAAGCCCGGCCCGGATGGCCGACGCGATGGCCAGGTTGGAATTTATCGCCTCTTTTCCGCCGCGGAGTATGCACGCGTTGCCGCTCTTTATGCACAAGGCCGCGGCGTCGGCCGTTACGTTGGGGCGCGACTCGAAGATTATTCCGATCACGCCGATCGGCACGCGGCGTTTTTCGATCCGCAGACCGTTGGGGCGATTGCTTGCGGAGATCGTCTGGCCGACCGGATCGGCCTGGGCCGCGATCTGCTCTATCGCCGCGGCCATCTGGGCGATTCTTTTGCCATCCAGCGTCAGGCGGTCCAGCATCGCGGAGGTCAGGTTCATCTGCCGGGCCTGATCGAGGTCTTTGGCGTTGGCCCGCAAGATCGCGTCTTTGCCTTCGCGCAGGGCTTTTGCCGCCGACAGCAGGGCCTGGCTGCGCCGTTCCCCGCCGGCGACAGCCAGCTCACGCGACGCCTTCAGGCTCCGCGTCGCGATTTCCGCGACATATTTGCCAAAGTCCATGCTCATAACTCCGAATGATACCGGCCCGTATCTCCGCCGGCAGATTCACCAAAATCCTTGCACCGGCCCGGCCGACCCAACCTTGCGATTTCCGGCTTTCCTTGAAGTTACATATCCGCCACGCCATATTCAAGAAACGTCTGCGAATTGCATTGCCGGTCCGCGAGCGGAGCAATGTCGTAATTTACCATTCCTTGTCTGGCAATACGGAAATGTCGGAATTATCCATAGAAACTACGGATGCGACATATTGAACCGATTGCCGGAAAGTGTACTCTGGAACGCGATATCATCTGTACGGTAAAATCGTTATGCCGCTCGCCCATAATGAAAAAGGGAGACTGATCGTGGAAAATCTGCATCTTCACCTGGCCGTCGTGCTGCTGGCATCTCTCTGCTGCGTTGCCCTGGGATACGAAGGGCCGCGGGCCGATTCAGTCAGCCTCAACGGCCAGTGGGAATTCGTCGAGGGCGGCGGCGATGAGGCCGCCGAGACGCCCGAAGGCGCGGCCAAACTGCAATGGCAGGCGACGACGCTGCCGGGCAATTTCGTGCCCTGGAACGAGAAAGCCGCCACGGACCTCAAGTTCATCTGGACCAAACGCACCTTCAAGGTTTCGCAGGAGCAGGCAGGCAAGCTGGCCGTCCTGAAATGGAACCGGATTTCATTTGGCGCGGCGGCATACATCAACGGCAAAAAAGTCGGCGAGAACGCCCCGACCGGCCCGTATCAGGTCGTGCTGCCCAAGGGCGCCCTGGCGGCCGGCGAAAATACGATAGTCCTGAAGATTCCCGGCGCCGCCGGCGTGGCCAAGGGCAAAAGCGGGCATTTCCTGATCCCAGCGGGTTTTGCCGGGCAGAACCCCAAAGGCATGCCGGGCGTCGGCGACGACATCTGGCTGGATTTTTCCGACAGCATTTATATCAAGTGGGCGCTGGCACTGCCGGACCTGGCCGCAAGCAAGGTCCGCGTCCGCGTAACGCCCACCGGCCCCGATGCCCTGGACGACCTGACGATCGCCGTTCAGGTCAAGTCCTGGCCTGACGGGAAGGAGATCGGCAAGAACCAGGCCGCCGCGAATTTCAAGCCGGACTCCGATCCGCTGGGCGGCGAGCACGCGACAGTCGAGGTGCCGATGCCCGACTTCAAGCCCTGGACGCACGAGGATTGCAATCTTTACAGCGCCACGGTTCAGATTGTCCGAGGCGGAAAGACGCTCGACGAGGTATCCTTCCGGTTCGGCATGAGGGAGATCAAGGTCGCCGACCGCCGATTCAAACTCAACGGCAAAAACCTGTTCCTGCGCGGCTCGGAACTGGTCGGCGATTGGGGCTGGGGCGACATATTTAAAGGCAAAGAAAAAACCTACCTTGTAACCGAGGCCAGGGAAATGAGCATGAACTCGTTCCGCACGCACACCCAGCCGCCGAATCGTCTCTGGACGGACATCTGCGACGAGAACGGCACGATGCTGCTGGCCGAGTTCCCCCTGCTGTACAACATGGTGGACCACAAGCTCACGCCCGAGGAAATGGAGATATACAAGAAGAACGCCCTGACCGACGCCGCCGGCTGGATGGGCCGGCTGTGGAACCATCCGTCGGTGATTATGTGGGTTCTGTCGAACGAGTCGCTCGCGCAGAGCGATCTGGGCTGGGAGACGGGCATGTATCAGGATTTCGTCCTCAAACTCGACCCTACCCGCCCGACGATGCGGGCCGGGGGCAACGGCCCGACGAAATTCAACAACGACCTCCACGACTGCTCCAACATAAGGAACCCGTCGGAGCTTGAGAGCCTGTCCCGCTATGTCCAATGGTTCAAAAAGACCCAGGCTATACCGGATGTAACCTGCACGAACACGGAATACATGAACATCCTGCCGCGTTCGCCGACCCTGTGGACAGGCAATGAAGACAAGGAAGCCGACGCGATGGTCTACGGCCAGCTCGGCATGGAGCACACGGAGGCCATGCGCCGCCTGCGGTACGACGGCATCTGGCCTTACATGTACGCCGGCTGGACGAAGACCCGAACGGGCAAGGAATGGAAGGCCGGATTCGCCAAACCGATCTCTGCGGCCCTGTATAGCGCCCTGTCGCCCGTGCTTGCAAGCCTGGACTTAACCAACGCCAACTATCTGCCCTCGCAGGAAGTCGAGACGGATTTGTGGCTCATCAACGATTCATGGCACGACGCCAAACTGCACGTGGACGTGCTGCTGACGAAGGAAAGTCCCGAGTTCATCCCGGAGGCCAAGTGCTTCGAGTCGGCGGTGTCTGAATGGAAGTTCGACTTCGATCTCAAGTCGGACAGTATTACCAAAGTGCCAGTCAAGTGGAAGCTGCCCGACAAGCCGGGCAACTACTGGCTGACGGCGCGGACGACGGCCACCACGGCGGCGCCGCCGGCATCCTGGCCGACGCGGCCGGTGCTCAGCCAGCGATTCGTCCGGGCGATCAAAACGCCCGAAGCGGCCGAGGCCGCGAAAAAACGGACGGTCGTGCTCCTGGGCGGCAATGACGCGGCTAAAGAATATTTCAAAACCAAAGGGCTAAAATTTACCGAAGAACCGGCCGGCCTGAAGCCTGACGAGCACGTGGTCGTAATCTGGAACGCCGCTGCGCTGGGCGAGCAGGAGAAACAGTCGGCCAAGGCCTTGTGCGACTTCGCGGCCGGCGGCGGCAGGATTGCCGTGCTTGGGGCCGGAAGTTGGAAGTGGAACGAACTGTGCGACGTGAAGGTGGAAACTTTGCGAGGCTCGCGGGTGTTCGTTTATGAAGAAGGAGCCAAACATCCGCTGCTGTCCGGCATCGACCCGCAATGGCTTGTCCGCTGGAACGGCCTGCCGGGCACGGTGTCCACGGGATGCCTCAAAGGCCCGGCGATGGACAAGGCCAGGAAAATTTTGTGGGCGGTCGAGCCGGCATCAACCGTGGCGGCTGAGGTCCCGGCGGCGGCCGGCGACGGTAAAGTTCTCTTTCTGCTGCTGGCCATTCCCACGCACCTGGACATCGCCAAGCCGAACTACGACCCGGTTGCCGAGAATATCCTTCTGAACGTCCTTGAGGGCAAGAGCCTATCCGAATAACTACGATGGACTGCGTTTCGACAAAAACCGGATGGATGCAAGGAAGGCCGACGCAGGCGACCCGTTTAGGGTCGTCGAGGAGGCATGACGCAGCAGACGCCGGTTTTTGTCGAAACCCTCCGGGACGGGCCGCCTTTTGCCGCATGCCTTCGTCGCTCGGGCTCACAGACCCTAATCAGGTCGATGTCGCCCTCGTTTTTTGGCCTGCGACAAAATTCAGCCCGTCGCAGCCATTGTAGTTATTCGGATAGGCTCTAAGGCACTCTAACAAAACCTCTGAATCTTGCACCAGCAGATCAGAATGCAGCCGATGATGAGGAATGCTTGATGAATATCGTCCCGTTTTTCATAACGCACCCGCAGCCTGCGGCAGAAG
>JACRIL010000079.1 GCA_016235825.1 Planctomycetota bacterium | reverse complement strand
TGCGGTCTCCTTGGCCTTTGGCCTGTTTTGAAAGCCCCTATTGGCTTTCATTCGGGTTATTGTACCCGACCCGACAGGAGACCGCTTTTTTTACTCATGCCATCTTTCAGGGCTTGAATGTGTTGGGGTGCAACCGATTTCCTGGGGCGTTGCCCCAGGCTGTCATATGGTTGCCCTTTCAGGGCGAAACATCCATCGGCGAACCATTCCTGAAGCCCCCTGCGCGAGCAGGGGGATATTTGTTATTTTTTTCCCAACCACAAAGACAACAGCGTCCCCGCATTTACATGCGGGGCTTTAAAAATAATCCATCGATCGGCTCATCATATTTTGAATTGCCCATCTTTCAATGCCGGCGAGATCGTGCAGCCCCAACGGGGCGCAATATGAAAGCCTGGGGCAACGCCCCAGGAAACCGGCCGCCCCCAATATTCAAGCCCTGAAAGGGCGCAATAAAGCAATTGGAGTTGACCATGTTGGTAAAAACTGGTCTTTGTAGCGTTGTAGTATTAGCAGCCCGTTGAAAAAGTCTCTTTACAGTAGCATGGACGTCTCGTCCATGAGTATCAGGGGCGTCTCGCCCCTGAAATGCCCGGAAAACAGCAAAATCCACGGCCAAGACGGCCGTGATACTCATGGGCAAGATGCCCATGCTACTTTTTCAACGGGCTGTTAGGGATATATATTTGCAAGAGGCGCTTTTCCTTCATCGGACGAAAGTCCGCAAGCGGGCCTCAGAAAGCTGGTTGGCTTACGAGTTACTTTCCCGGCGGTTTGGCTTCGGGACCGGCGAGGATTTCGGAAATCCGCACGCCGATCTGCTCACCGATGACGACGACGTGCCCTTTGGCGAATTTTACGCCCCGCAGCGTCAGATCGACCGGCTCCCCGACGTGCCTGTTGAGCCGCACGACGGAGTTGACGCCCAGGTCCAGCAGTTCGCGGACCTCCATCTCGACCTCGCCGAGGCAGGCGGAGATCGGCATGGCGGTTTCGAGCAGAACCTCAAGCTGACCGACGGCCTGGCCCTTGGGCGCGTCTGGGGCCTCGGGCAGTTCGGCCTGGCTGACCTCGACGGTCTGCTGGTCGGCAGGGCCGGCCTGGGGCGCCTTGCCGTTCCTGGGCGCGGCAGTCTTTGAATCATCCATCACGACGGTGGCGTCGGGACTTTCCTGCGCGGGCGACGCCTTGGGTGTGCTTGGCTCGGCCATAATTTTTCCTTTTTCTGATCCTTCAATACGGCTTCATGCTCTTTGCGGCAGCTTTTCCCGGACAGCCGCGCGGACCCGAAAGTCCGCCTCGTCAAACGGGTTCATTCATCGTCCTCGCCGGGCGGCCCGGAGACCTGGACGGCGTAGTTATCCTTTGAAACAGACATCCAGCCCCTCATGATGCAATGGGACCGCAGGGCAAGCCGGATGGAATCGGTTATCCGCGTGTCGAGCGGGACAATATCTCCCGGCACCAGTTGGATTATGTCTTCCATGGACACCAGGGCCTGGCCCACAACGGCCTGCAACTCAATCGGCACGCGGCCGAGGTGCGCCATTATGCACTTGCGGACGTCGGCGGGCGTCCGCCCGTCTTTTTGGCCCGCAATGTCGAACGCGCTTTCCACCAGGTTGCTCTGGAGGACGACCCTGACGGCCGGCTCGCCCTCCTCCTTGGGCACGGCGAACGTGAAGCGGCAGAATTCCTCGTAGCCCGGCCCGGCAAGGCGCGGCATGCCCTCGATGATCTCCTGGCTGCATTTTACCGCCGCCAGCCCGGGCGCCGCTGCGGCCATCGAGTCGCGAATTGTGGTAAATATGTCCAGCAAAAGGTTCGTCTCCAGCGTCGAGAGCCTTCTGACGGCGGTTACGTCGCCGGCGAAAGAACCCAGCCTCTTGGAAACCCACCCCAAGGCCCTGGCCGGCGAGAGGATGATGTAGCCTACCTCCCTGCCGTCCTCGGCGGCCAGCATCAGCGAATAGCCGGCCATCGGAGGCTTGCCCGCCTTGAGATTCACCGAGTAATGCTGGTCGAACGCCTTCGATTCCAGTCGCATCTCGACTCCCAGAAGCCTGCCCATGGATTCGCCGACGGCCTCGCAGAGCCTCTGGGCGACCTCCGCCGCCTGCCTGCACTGCTCGATCCGGAATCCGTGCGGCGACTGCCAGTTGTAGTCCCTGGCGTCGATGTTCCGGCTCTGCCCGCCGCGCCGATGCCCCAGAAGGGTTCGCAATGCGTGAAAACCCGGTTGTTGCCCCCCTGCCGTCATTGAAGGACGAATTCCTTCAAAAGAACCTCCTCGATCAGGAATTTCTGCGGGTTGGGCCAGAGAATCTGGTTGAATTTTTCGCATAATTCGCGCCGGATCTTGTTGAGGAATTGAGGCGTCCCTTTGCTGATATCCTCGACGGTGAACCCGGACATGTAGGTCGTTATCTCGTTCTTGATCTCGGGAGACATTTTTTTCACGGAGGCCTCGACCTCGGCGCTGTTGTCGGTTTTCATTTTAAGCGTGATGCCCAGCCTGATGTACCTGTTCATCGTGGGATGGTTGATCATGCCGGTGATCGGTTCCAGGTCCAGATAGATGAACTTGCCGGGGGGTTCCTTGGGGCGTTCGCCGCCATGTTCTCCCCCTCCTCCTCCGCCATGCCCGCCGCCCCCCGAATCGGGCGGTTTGGCGGTCTCTCCGCCGTCGGACGAGCCGCCCATGATCTTGCCGACGCCGAAGCCGGCGCCCGTGCCAATGACCACGGCCGCCAGCGCAGCGACCAGCATGAACAGCCCCTTGGTCTGCCCGCCGGCCTTTAGAGCCGCCGCCGTCGCCGCTTTCGCCTTTTCTTCCGCCATCAGGTCGATCCAGTCATGGTCTCGCTTATATTATAGCATGACGCCGCTGCAATTTCACGCCCCTCCTTCAGATGTTGGCTTGCCATCATCGTGAATCCTCTTCATCATCTCCATGAGCTTTGCGGCCAGGTCCTTGTTCGTGAACGCATCCCATATCTTGCCGGCCTGCCGGTCGGACTGGAGCGAGACAAAATACATTATCCTCGCCGCGTCTTCATCCTGGCGATTCTTGCACATGGTCTCCAGCACCTGGCTTGCCTCGGCCGGGGCCATTTTGACGTAAACGGCCGCAATCTGCGTCAGGTTGTCGCGCTGGTCCTGTTTGATGACAACCTGGGTCTTGCGAAGCTCGTCGATCTGGGCCTTCAGATTGCTCACCGGCGCCTTGAGCTCAGCCTGAAGCTGGGCCAGTTCGTCGGACTGTTTTTTCAGTTCCTTCTGCGCCGCCTGTATCTGCTTTTCCCTCTTCTCGAGATCCTGAAGCTTCTGCTGATACATTTCGATCTTGATCCGCAGTTCCTTTACAAGGTCGGCAACTTGTTTGTCGTCGGGGCTGACCAGGCCCCGCTCCTCGCCCTGGAGGGCGCCTTCGGGGACCTTTTTGGCCACCTCCGGACCGGGCGGCTTGGGTTTGGGGGGCGAAAACATCCTTGTAACGAAGAACGCCGTAACAAAGCTCACGACCAGCAGCACCGCCAGTATTATCAGTTTTATCTTGCCGCTCATTTTTCTGTTTCCTTAAGAACCGGTCTTGCCTTGCTTCATCCTTCTGACGTGGGCCACGCCGCCCACCTCGTCGAGCTGCTTCTGCTCGATTGTCCGCTGCTCTTTCACGTGCCTTTGCAGGGCCGCGTGCCTTAGCCGCTCGAGCGTCCTGCGCGAATTCATCAGCTTTATCAACTGCTCTTTTTTCGTTTCTCTCAGCGCCTTTAAATCCTGGGATTTTTTGCCCAGGGCGGCGATCCGGTCTTCCTTCAGGCCGGCCGCAGACATAAACGTCTCATGGTGCGACATCCGCTTGTCGAACGCCATTTTCGACAGATCATTTATCAGTTCCTTCAACTCGGCCCTGGTGCGTTCGATTTCTTTACGAACCTGCACAATCCTGGCCGACAGGTCCGCCAGTTCCGCCTTAAGGACCTTCTCTCTCTGGCCGGTTATGTCCAGCAACCGCTGCAACGACCACGCAAATCTTTTCATTGCAATGCCTTGCGCCGATCAGGTCCGGCCGGCCGGGGCTGTTCAGGCCACGACATTGAAATCCCATGTTTTTGTAACCTCATACAACTTATCGAGAGTTTCCTTCAACGTATTCCGCTTATTTAGCGGCTGGATCAGAAAATCTCGCACCTTGTCGATCAACGCTATCGCCTTGTCAATCCTGACGTTACTGCCCGGCGCCAAGGCGCCGATGTTGATCAGGTCCTCTGCGCCGAGGTAAGTCGAATATATTGCCTTCAATTTCTGTGCCGCGAGTATATGTTCTTTGCTGACAACGTTCGGCATAAGCCTGCTGACGCTCTGAAGGATATCGATGGCCGGGTAATGCCCCTGCTCGGCGAGTTTCCTGGCCAGGACCACGTGTCCGTCGAGCAGCGACCTTACGCTGTCGGCGACCGGATCGCCCATGTCGTCGCCTTCGACCAGGATGGTGAATATTCCGGTGATGCTGCCGTGCTCGTCGCAGCCCAGCCGCTCGGTCAGCTTGGGCAGCAGGCTGAAGACGCTGGGGCAATAGCCTTTGGTCGTCGGCGGTTCGCCGGCGGCCAGGCCTATCTCCCGCTGGGCCATGGCAAACCGCGTCAGCGAATCCATCATGAAAAGGACGTTCCTGCCTTTTTCGCGGAAATACTCCGCGATGGTGGTCGCCGTGAAGGCGACCTTGACCCGCTGGACCGGCGATGTATCGGAAGTGGCCACAGCCACGACGCTTTTTGCCAGCCCGTCGGGGCCAAGCGACTGCTCCAGGAACTGCCTGACCTCCCTGCCCCGCTCGCCGACCAGGGCAAGGACGTTGATGTCGGCCTCGCTGCAACGGGCGATCTCGCCAAGGAGCGTGCTTTTCCCCACGCCGCTGCCGGCGAAGATGCCCAACCGCTGGCCTTTGCCCGACGTCAACACGCCGTCAAAAACCCTGATCCCGAACAGCAGAGGCTCGGTTATGTTCTTGCGGCTCAGGGGCGGCGTGGAAGCCCGTTCCAGCGGTCGGACCTGGCCTTCGGGCAGCGGACCTTTGTTGTCGATAGGCCGGCCAAGACCGTCGATCACCCTGCCCAGCAGGCCGTCGCTCAATTGGATGAGCTGCGGGGAGTTGCTGGCCACCACTTCGTCGTTGGGGGCTATTCCCGCGATGCCCTCCAGGGGCATGAGGATGCGGTTTTCGTTGTGGAAGCCCACCACTTCGGCCATCACCTTCCGCCCGTCGGCCAGGTGAATCTCGCACAGGTGGCCTATCCCCACCGGCGGCCCCTTGGCCTCGATGGTCATGCCGGCCACCCGGACCACCTGTCCCTTGCACGGCAGCAGGTTGAGCTTCTCGATCCTGGCGGAATATTTATTCAGGTCCACGAGGGCCATTGGTCATTCCCTGGTCGGTGGCACCCTCAAACGTAGCGACTTGTCCGGCGTAGCTTTAGCGAAGCCGGAAGCGAAGTTTGGGGGTGCGTTTCTAAAACTGAATATCAAATTATGAACACCCCCAAGCTCCACTTCGTTTCGCTTGAGGGCGCCGCCGATTATAGATTTTTTCAGATTCACGATGGCCATGCGTTATTCCCCGGCCTTAAGGGCCTGGCCTATCCCGTCAAGGTGAATGTCCACGTTCGACCTGATCTGCCCTTCGGGCGTGTCGAGCACGCACTCGGCCGGCTGAATCGCCGGATCGCCCACGAATTCGAGATTTCCGGCGCCGGCCTTGTCCTGGGCCATCTGGCAGCGGGCAAGGTCTTCCGGATTGAGCCGCACGACCACCTTGTCCCGCACATCGATCTGGCCCAGGGCCTCTTTTATGATCGGGTCAATCTGGTAATTGCCGGCCTGGATATCCTGCATCAGGACCTTTCGGGCGATCTGAAGCGACAGGTCCACAAGCTGCTGCTCGGCGTCCTTGAGAATCTGATCCCGAAGCCCGACCAGGGACTCCGCCGCCTTTACGACCGCCTGGCGAGCCTGCGCCATGGCATTTCGCTCCTGATCGAGCTGCTGGCGAAGCTGCACGACGGCCGGATCGGACTCGGGAGATCCGCCCGTGACGCCCGGAACCGGATGGGGCTTCGGCGGCGCCCGGTCAGGCGCCTTGGCCGCCGGCTGGCCGGCGACCTCCGACACGGCGATCTTCGTCGGTGATTCCGGCAGAAGGATTTTTAATGTCCGTACCATTTTTTCCCAAAAACCTGATGCTGCATCGCAATAAAGACCACTTTGTTCATTTGTTTCCAATTCCAACGGATTTATCTCGCCCTTTCATTCGGGCGATTGTACACGACCCGACAGGAGACCGCTTTTTTACTCATGCCATCTTCAGGGCGTAATATCCATCGGCGAACCATTCATAAAGCCCCCTGCGCCAGCAGGGGGATATTTGTTATCTTTTCCAACCGCAAAGACAACAGCGTCCCCGCATTTACATGCGGGGCTTTAAAAAATAACCCATCGGCCGTCTCATCATGCTTTGAATCGCCGATTTTTCAATGCCGGCGAGATCGTGCAGCCCCAAAGGGGCGTAATATGAAAGCCTGGGGCAACGCCCCAGGAAAACGGCCTCGCCCCATATTCAAGCCCTGAAGGGGCGAAATAAATATCCCTGTGCTATTCTATCAGTCCACACCAACTGCGACAAAACGCGCCATTTAAACTTTCTAAAACTGCATTTTTATGTCCATGTCAGCATGTTGTTTTCGTTCAGTTCGCGCAGGGCGCCCAGGCAGACCTCGCGGGCCTCCTCGACCTCTTCGGGCTTGGCTGTCGGCATGATCGCGATTTCTTCTTCCAGCATCGCAAGGGCGCGCTGCGACAGGTTGCCTTTGATCTTCCTGCCGACGGCGTCGTCGGCCTCAACCAGCGCCAGGGCGATCTGGCGGGAATCCATGACGTGCAGGGCCTCCTGCATCGACCGGTCGGAAACGCGGGGGATGTCTTCCCAGACGACCATGAGGTTCCTGACGGCCTTGCCGACCTCGGCGCTCTTCTGGATCAGACTCGTCAGGATGGCGTCGCAGATGTTCTTCCGCAGGCCCTGAAGCAGCAGGGCGACTTTGCGGAGCTGCTCCTTGCGGTAGTCCCTGCCGACCGAGACGACCCGCTCGGACTGCCGCTTGAGCTTTTCGCGCATGGTGGCGGCGACTTTTTTCTTGGTATCGAGATTGGCGTCCTCGGCCCCGGCCATGCAACTTATGATGTCCTTGCGCGCGTCGTCCGACAGGTAGACGAGAATCCTGCCGGCCTTGACCGGCTGAAGCTCCGACAGCACCATCGAAATCACCTGCGGGCTTTCATCGACCAGCACCGCCGCAAGCTGCTCGGGTTCGGTGGATCGCAGCATCATGAACGGGTCGCGGGCGGTAATGATGTCGTAGGCGCGGTTCAGCAGTTCGCTGGACCGCTTTGCGTCCATTACGCCGCCGAGCATCCTGCCCAGCATGGCGTCCCCGCCGCTGAGGACCGACATGAACTCATGGACGGTTTCGGATGCGGCCCTGGATTTGGGATCGACCGGGCCAAGCGTGGCGAATTCGGCGGCTATCTGCGTCAGCACGTCCGGGCCGATCTCGGCCAGAAGCTCCGCGGAGGTCTTGGGGTCCAGCGTGATAAGCAGCATGGCGGCCTTGCGGGCCGGCGTCATCGAGGCCATTTATGCGCCTCCTTTGCCGGATTCAACCCAGTTGAGGAACAGCCGTTTGACTTCGTTGGGATTGTCCTGAAGGGCATGCGCGATCCGCTGCCTCATCGCGTCGACGTCCATGTCTGCGGCCGGCTGGGGCAGCATGGCGGCGGACGCCTCGGCCGCGGTGGGCAGCGCGGCGGCGCGCTTGCGGCGCGGGCCGGTGAACATACGCAGTGCAACCAGAACGCCTATCACCAGTATGCCCAGCGATACCCTCTGGGCGATGTCCAGCACGGGATATTTCTCGAAAAATCCCTGCGGCGCAGGTTCGGTGGCGACCGCCGGCTTGTCGCGAGGCGTTACCTTGCCGATCGTAACAAAAAGAGAGTCCGTCGTCGTCATGCCTATGGCGCTGCGGATCATCTTTTCCACTTCCACCTGCGTCAGCTTCTGCATGCCGGCTGCCGGCGCCTCTGTCGGCAGCTCGACCACGGCGGCCACCGAACGCGACTTGATCGTGCCGGGCCTGCTTACGGTCGTTATGATGTCCTCATTGACCACACTCTCTATGCGGGTTTCGTTTTCCGACGTCTTGTTTCCGCCTTTGGATGCCGCTGCCGCCTTGGGATCGACCGGTGCCACCGGAGCTGAGGTCTTTTCGCGGTTCTCCTCAACGGTCGGCGTGCCCTTGGCGCCGTATTTCTTGGTAACTTTATTGATCGTGTCGGTCTCAAGAACGACATCAACCTTGATCTCCGCCTTGTCGCGTCCCAACGCAGCCTCCAGCACGCTGAGGGCCTTGTCCGCCAGCCCCTTTTCGATCTGGGCCTTGATCTCGCTGACCATGCCCATGCCCCTGACGGCCACATCCGCGCCCAGTTCGCTGGTCAGCAGCTTGCCCTGGCTGTCGGCGACGGTAACCTTGTCGGGGCTGAGGCCCTCGACGGCTCCGGATATCATATGCACGATCGCGGCCACATTGGAAGGCGTAATCCGGAAGCCCGGCTTGAGTTGCAGCATCACCGACGCGGTGGCCGGCGAGGTCTGCTGCTGAAAGACCGCCTTGGGCGGCTGGACGATGTGAATCCTGGCCCCCTGCACGCCGTCGATAAACTGGATCGTTTTGGAAAGTTCGCCCTCGATCGCCCGCAGGTAGTTGACCTTCTCCAGGAAGGGCGTTACGCCCAACTTGGTCTCGTCGAGAATCTTGTATCCGGTCTGTCCGCCGGAAGGCAGGCCCTGGGTAGCCATCGTCAGCCGCATCGAATGCACCTGCTCGTCGGGCACATAGACGGCCGTGCCGCCGGCCTTGAGCTCGTATTGCACGCCGGCCTCCTTGATCTTGTCGACGATCTTGCCAGCCTCCTCCGGCGCCAGCCCGCTGTAGAGGAGCTGGAAATTCGGCTGCCTGGCCCAGTTCACCAGCAGGACCGTGCTGGCCCCGCACACCAGGATTACCGCCACCAGGGCCACCCGCTGCGTCAGCGTCGCCCGGGACCACAACTCCTGAATGACTCTCAATAACTTGCCCATTTGCGTCCTCTCGGATTCAGCCCGGTCCTATCTCTATTATACCTGCATGTTCATCGTCTGTTTATACGCCTCGATGACCTTGTTGCGAACGCCCAGAAGCAGTTTGAAGCTCAGGTCGGCCTTGGCGACGGCGTTGACCACTGGCAGGATGTCGTCGGTCCTGCCGGCCAGAAGGTCGCTTATCGCCGAGGCCGACTGCTGCTGGGCCCTGTCGGCGCTGCTGACCATGTTCTTCATGGCCGAGCTGAAGTCGTTCTTCTGGACCTGCTGCTGCCCGGAAGGAACGCCCGCCAGCGGCGCCAGCCGCGGGATCGAACCGCCCGGAATCGGATTTATGACTGACATTGGTTTCTCCTTCCAGAATCTTTCTATCTGAGCAATTCCAGGGCCGTGTCCACCGATTCCTGGTATTTTCTCAGCATGTTCGCGTTCGCCTGATAGGCCCGGCTGGCCGCTATCATCCCGACCATCTCGTTGGGCAGGTCCACGTTGGGCATCATGACGTATCCCTTGGCGTCGGCGTCCGGGTGGCTTGCGCCCATGTAGACCGGTTTGAGCGCGCCCATGTCTTCCACGATCTCGCCGGTGGTAACTCCGGCCAGGTCCGCCTCGTCGCCGGCGGCCAATTCGACCATCTTCCTGCGATAGGCCGAGCCGGGCACGTTGGGGTCCGTCCGGGTCGTGCTGATGTTGGCCATATTGTTGGCGCAGACCTTGAGCATCTGGCCCTGGGCGCGCAGCCCCGATACGGCGATGTCGATCACGGACGGCGTTTTGATGTCAGCCATTGTTCACCTCACTCGGCAATTCCGATTGCCGAAGAAATCTGCCTGTACATTTTGTTGAGTATCCGCATATAGGCCTTGGATTTGGCCGAGTTCTTGACCATCTGTCCGACCTCGACCTCCATGTCCACGTCGTTGCCCATGGAGTTGAGGATAGTGTTCTGCGGCTCGAAGATTTCCGGCTCGATGCTTTTGGGCTTGATCGCCTTGCCGCTGCGAAGGGCGTCGTCGAGCAGCGTCTCGAACTCCACGGCCGAGCGGCGGAAGCCCGGCGTGTTGACGTTCGCCAGGTTGTTGGCGATCGTCTTGCCCCGCAGGGTCGCGGCGTTCACGCCGCTCTCCAGCAGCGACGTTATACTTGGACCTTTTGCCATGATTCTTCTCCGACCGGCTGGTACTCGCTGTGCTCCTGCCTGTAGCGGCGGAGCTTTTCCCGCAGGGTCCTGTCGGTTATGCCCAGGATCCTGGCGGCCTTGGTCTGGTTGCTGTCCACCTGCTTGAGAGCCTCGTAGATCGCCTCGCGCTCCAGTTCCTTGAGGCTCAGCGTCTTCTTGCCGGGCGCAGCGGCGGACGGCGCGGAATGCGGCGCCGGCTGGAACGGCTCGACGAGCTGCTGCGAATCTTCCAGCCGCAGCGACGGGCCATCGCCCAGCACAAGCGAACTGCGGACCACGTTGCGGAGCTCGCGGACGTTGCCGGGCCAACTGAACCGGCTGAACGCCTCCAGCGTCTCCGGGTCGATCAGCGTGATCTTGCGATTGACCTCGCGGGCGTACATATTCACAAAGTACCACGTCAGCACCTCGACATCCTCCGGCCTCTCGCGCAGCGGCGGCACGTTCAGGTGCACCCCGCCCAGCCGGTGGTACAGGTCGCGGCGGAACCGCCCCTTCTCGACGTCCTCCACGAGGTTGCGGTTGGACGTGCTGACGACCCGCACGTTGACCCTGACCAGTTCGTTTCCGCCGACCCGCTCGAAATCCTGCTGCTCCAGCACGCGCAGGAGCTGCGCCTGGAGCCTGGGGCCTGTCTCGGAAATCTCGTCCAGCAGCAGCGTCCCGCCGTGCGCCCGCTCGAACCGGCCCTTGCGCTGGGCGTACGCGCCGGTGAAGGCGCCGCGCTCGTGCCCGAACAGTTCGCTCTCCAGCAGCGACTCGCTGATGGCGGCGCAGTTGACGCGGATGTAGGGTTTTTCGGCGCGGCTGCTGTGCCTGTGCACGAAATACGAGATCAGTTCCTTGCCCGTGCCGCTCTCGCCTGTGATTAGGATCGGCATCGAGGTCGGCGCGATCTTGCGGGCCAGCTTCAGCGTGTTGAGGAAGGCCGGGCTTTTGCCGGCGATCTGATAGAGGCACTGGCTTTGGGCCTCGGCGGCCTCGGCCAGGCTGACCTCGTGATCGGGCAGCAGGGCGTCCAGCGCCGCCGAAAGCTCCTGCCGGCCCGCCGGCTCGGCTACGTAGTTCGAGCAGCCCGCCAGCATCGCCCCGACGGCGGAGGACACCGAGTTCTCGCCGACGGCGATAATGGGCAGTTCAGGCTGCTCCTCGCGCAGGCCCCGGATGAAGGCCGGCTGGTTGCCAAGCGTCCTCAGATCGGCCACCACAAGGTCCCATTCCCTGCCGGAGAGCCTCTGGCAGGCCGATGGGGCGTCCTTGACCACCACGCCCCGCAGGCCTCTGGCGGCCAGCGTCTCCAGAACTGTGCGGATTGTGTCGGCCCGCTCTGAGATCAGCAAAACGTTCCTGTGCACTTTTTCTACCATGTCAAGCCTCTCATTCATTTACTGCCGCCCGGGCTTCCGAAGCTTTTTCAAGCATCTGCCTGGGTTTGTTTGTCTGGTCCCAGTCGATCATCTCGACCTGCCTGTCGGCCATCGGCTTCCACGGCGAATCGGGATGCTCGTCGGAGACCCGCTTGTAAGCCTTTCTGGCCCCGACGGGGTCCGCGTCCCGCAGGCAGTTTCCAAGCTGGTAAATCGCCCAGTCCTTGTCGGCAGCGCGGATCTGCCTTGCCGCCTGGTCGTAGAAAATCGCCGCCAGGTCCCGCCTGCCTTCCGAAAAAAGCCTGTCGGCCAGCGCCAGCGGCGATTTGAAAATTTCGGGCGGGAGCTGCCTTATCATATCGAGGTCCTTGTCCGACAGTTTCAGTTCCGGCTGCCGGCCCGGCTGGGTGGCTGTTTCCCGGGGCTGGGTGGTTGGTTTAACTTTCACCGCCGGGAGGATCGGGAATTCGTTCCTCGCCGCGGCCGGCGCGGTCGCCGAAGGAATGAGCGCCCGGATCTTCTCGATGGACTTTTGCAGATCGTCGGAGGCTTTGCCGCCCCCAAGAGGAGTGTTGTTATCCCGAATGAGACTGCGAATGGTCTGCGAGACGTCCGGCCCGCCGGGCGCCGGCGAGTCGGGCCGGGCATGGCTGGCGGCGGAAAGGCCTGTCGGAGCCTGCTGGGCGCTGCCGGCCAGCGGGAAAGAACAGGCCAGGCCGGCAATCAGTATTGCCGCTGTCCGCCGGGAGGCTGTCATTGCCCCTCCTTGCCGGCCGGCGCGGTGGCCGGAAGGGTCGGCCCGGCCGGCGACGGAAGTTTGGAATAATCGCCGGACATGAACAGTTTCATCGCGGCCGTGCCGGGTGCGGCCATGGCCTGGAGCTTGTCATATTCGCCGGCCAACACGTACGCGTCGGCCAGAATCCGCAGAACCCGCAGCGACAGGTCTTTCGACTCGCAGCGGCTTTTCAGAAATTCCTCCGCCACCGCGATCGCCTCCCTGGCTTTGCCCAGCTTGAGATATATCTCGGCCAGGTCGCACGCGCCCCGTTGGGTCTCGAGCTGGTCGGCGGGCAGTTTGGCCAGGGCCGTCGTCAGCAGCCTGACCGCGTCTTCCAGTTTCCTGCCGGCCCCGACCGGTCCGTCTTCCAGCTTCGCCATATCCATGCAGCATCGGGCCATCTCAAGTTCGAGCCAGCCCCTCTGGCTTTCCTCAACGGCCGACATTTCACGCCTCATGTACGAGATCGCATCGTCGGGCAGATATATCGCCCGCTGGATACGCGCGTTCTGGAGGATCATGTTGAATCGTTGTTCCCCGCTCAATTCGCCGCCGTCCAGATTTTTCAGGATCGCGGCCGACTCCAGAAAGTTGCCGGCGTCGATATAGGCCCCGGCCAGATCGAGCTGGATGTCCACCCGAAGTTCTGCCGAGGGCTTGCTCAGCAGGGCCGCAATAAACGACTCGATCGCCTTGACGGTCTCGCCGGTCATCAGGTAGCAGTTGCCCAGCATCTGCCGGCCGGAGGCGGATAAAATACGCCACTTGGCGGAATCCTTCTCGGTGCGGCTCTTGTCCAACTGCCTGTCCAACTGAATGAATTTTGTCAGCCACAGGATGGCCTTTTCGTACTCCTTGTTCTTCTTGAGGTACATGCATCTGCCCGCGCCCAGGGCCGACATGGCGTTCATCTCCGGCGAAATGTCCATCCAATACACCTTCTGATATTGCAGGGCGGCGTTGTCGAACTGCCCCTGCTGGACGGCCACATCGGCAATCCCCAGCAGTCCCTCGCCCACGCCCGTGCCATGCGGATACCGGTCGATAAGATCGGTCAGCGCCTTTGTGGCGCCGGTATAATCCTGGATGCGGATGCGAAGCTTGGCAAGCTGAAGCAGCGACTGCGGCGCCGAGGGGCTGCGGGGATACTGCGTGGAGATGAGTTCGTATTCCTGCATTGCGTTGAACTTGGCCTCCTTGGCCTCTTTGGCTTCCTTGGGGTCCTTGGAGTCCCTGGCGTCCTTGGTGTCGGTCCCTTCATATATGACGGCCACCGCCAGCCGCCCGGCCGGAACGCGGTAGTCGTCCATATGCCGCAGGAAAAACCGCCGCCAGGCCGATTTCGCTTCGTCAATCAGGAGCGTGTTTTCTTCCTTGACCGACGAATAACCCTGCGGATCGTTCAGCAGCGTCTTTTTCAGGTCGAACCTCGCGACCAGGCCGACCGAGCCGCAGGCGACCTCGGCCAGCCTGTTGGCCGACACGTCGCGGAAGTTGAGGCTCACGGCCCGCGTGCGGACCTGCTGGTTGACCGAGACCCATTCCACATCTTCGCCCGTCTCGGCGGTGAATCGGGCGAGGAACTCCTCCAGCGGAACCTGGCTGCACGAGGCGGAATATCGCGAGCCGCCGTTGGCCCCGCCCAGACGGGTAATGCGGGGGGCCAGCGTTTCGGCCCCGGCCAGAACGCCCTGATTAAGCAGGTCCTGAAGCGAACTGTCGCTCAGGCCGGCAAATGGGTCGTGCGCAGGCCGGGTCTCGGCGTCCGGCGACCAATGAACGTCATGGGCCAGGGCCGGCAGAACCTTCTGCGTCAGCGTCCGGGCAACCAGAAAATCGCAGTCGGCCTCCAGGGGCGAGGGCTTTTCCAGCCCGCCCAGCGCGGCCAGCGCCATGTAGGCCCAGGTCCGCGCGTTCAGATGCCTGCCCTCGTTTGCGTCCTGAAGGCCCAGATTGTACCGGGCCACCGCGCGGACGACCGGCGAGGGGCTGCGGGCCGCCTCGTCGAAAAGTATCCTGGCCTCCTTGTCCTTGTTGAGATGCTTGAGGCACTGGCCCAGACGCACCTGGAAGAAAGTCAGCACGCTCTCGTCGATCATGCGGTTGCCGGCCGACTTGATCAGCTTGTCGTAAACCACGGCGGCCTGGTCGAATTTCTTCTTGGCGAACTTGGCCTCGGCGTCCCGCCAGGAAGTGGCCGACAGGTCCGTCGGCTTGACGTCGGCCTGACCTTTATCGACTACCGGCGGAGTTTCACGAGGGACGACCGAAATGGATATTCCTGGCGCCGGCACATGCACGGTTTTTGGGACCATCAGCATGCCGATAACGAAACTTACCAGCAGTATGTTGAGGGCCATCAGGACGGGCACGCTTGCCAGCCTGTCAACGAGGCTCTTCTTGGAGGGGGCCGCAAACGGCTCGGGGTGGATCGCACCTGCCGGAACAATCGCGGTCGATGCGGCGGCTGTGGCTGCCGCTGCGGTCGATGTCGCTGCCGGCTTGGCGCCGCCCAGGACCTGGCTGACGGCCGGCCTGGCAGGCTGACCAACCGGGCCTGCCGGATGACCAGCCGGACCCGCCGGCTGAGCGGCCGGACCCGCCGGTTGAGCGGCCGGACCCATCGACTGGCCGGTCGGTCCCGCCGCCGGCTTGGGCGCCTCGGACGCGGCAGATGGCTGGCCCGGTGCCGGTTGAGCGGGCTGGGCCGGCTTTGCCGCCTCGCCCGACGGACCCGGCTGCCCGGCCGATGCAGGTTGGCCGGCCGGCGCGGGTTGGCCCGCCCCACCCTGGCCGCCGCCTGCTCCGCCCGGTCCTGCCGGAACGCCTTGTGGCTTGTCCTCTGCCATCGTCTCGCCTGTCCTTGCGTAATGCCTGAATTCCGATCAGGCCTCGCACAACCTCCGCGCCGGCCAAACACCGAGTGCGGATGAATTCCATGCGCAATTCGTCGATGCAGCAGATATGCAACCAACATGCCATAAATCGGATGGTTTTCATAACCGCTTGTTCCCCGCGGCCTTAAGACAACACCCCTGCCCCGCCTCAACCCCCGACTCCGTCATTTTCAATACGCCCGCCGTAAGCCTTTTTGACGCCTTTTGGGCAGTGGGGCAGTTTCAGGAAAAGAATCAAATCACATTATGCCATCTTGTGGTGCGGGCGTCTCGCCTGCATTTTTTCTGCTCTTTGCATTGCAGGCAGGACTTGTCCGGCGAAGCCGGATGCCTGCACCACAATTTTCCTGAAACGGACCCACTACTGCCTTTTGAGATTGAACCGCCTTCCAGGAGGGATATAATCGCCCCGGCAAACCGAAAGTTCGAGTCGATTTAGAAGGAGTAGTCTTGTATGCCGGACGACGAAACAGAACATTCATTTCAACCTCCTCCGTCCGTGGCGCCGGGGTTTGCCGGACCGCCGCAGATTGAAAGCGGATGGTCCTGGCGAAAAATATTCACATTGGCCTTGCTCCTGCTCCAAATTATCCCGGTTTTTCTAGTTGTCCTGATGTGGTTCACTGCCTCACAACTCGAAGGTGCGTTATCCGACATGGGGATACGATTAACCGAGTTTCAAAGGTTCGTAATTAACACACATAACTACTGGATCATAGTTCCACCTATCACAATCGTCATGTCTTTTTTGTCCTTCAGGAACGATAAGAGCAATAAAGTCATGAAGATAGTTGCGTTTATTTTGACTTGGATCTCATCAATTTTTTTCTTCTTAATGTATGCGAGTCTCTTATGGCCACTCATGCCGTTGATCCAGGCCGCCTACCATTAGCTTCGGATTGCATAGTTATCTTGCGGTCGGCGAAAAAAATGCTTTCGTCCGGCCGGGCCGGATGCCACAATACGCCTCATGAAACGGATAGCCTTTTCAATCATTCTTTTGGCGGCGTTTGGGGGCATTTCGTTCGGCCAGGCCGGCGCACCGGCGGGCAGTCAACCTTCCGTAGACCAGCCGCCTGCCGTCGAGCTAAAACCGCTGCCTGCCGGGCTGGACGCGAAGGCCGGCAAGGCGCTGATCGATCTGGCCCGCCTGTCCATGCGGGAATACCTGCTGCACCGCACGCCGGCGGATGGCCAGCAGATTCCGCCGGAGATAAAAAACCTGAAGGTCGGCCAGGCCGACGGTCGCGACGTGCTGCTGGGCGAGCTGACCTTCGGCCTGAGCCTGACAATCAGGGGCATGGTCAAACAGCCGATCCTTATCGCCACGACCTTATCCATACTGCCGCGCCCCTTCCATCGCGTGTACCTCGACCAACCATTCCAGATCGCCGAGACCTGCTCGCGGAATCTGGGCAACCTGTGCCGCAACGTCATATCGGCCTCGCTGGAGGCGATGCGAAGCCCCAAGCTGCCGGACCGCGTAACAAAGGAAGTTCTCTACGGCCTGACGTTTGAACTGGAGGTCGTGGGCAAAATGACGGAATGTCCGGCCGACGCACTCGAACGGAATTATCGCCAGGGCCTGACCGGTCTGTGCCTGAGCATCCAAGGCCGCTCGACACAGGTCATGCCCTCGACCTGCTATCTGCTGGACCTCAACTGCCGGCAGGCGATGGAAAAATGCGTCCGCAAACTCTCGACCGTGCAGCAGGGCGGCGGCCCGGTCATATGGAGCGTTTTCTGCACGCGGCAGTTCGTCGAGACCGGCCCGCAAAAGACCGTCCAAATGCTCTATCGCGGCAAGCTGCCCGATCCGCCGGCGGGGTTGGACGAAAGGCAGTTGCTCCAATCGGCCGTGCGGGTCGGCCTGTACCTGCGGTCGCGCCAGACCGCCGAAGGCAGATACGATCTGGGCGGCTCGGAGGTCTGGCAGCACGCCTACGCGACCTTCGCTATGGCCCGTCTGGCCGGCCGGCTTCAGGCCGAAAAGGACTCCAACGCCGCCGCGATCGCCCAGAGCGTCAACGCCGCGATGAAATACACGATAGCGTTTTGCGGCCAAAATCTTGCGACGACCCGCCCGGCGACGCAGCCTTCGGACAGCCTGGCGGTCGCATCGCTGCTGGTGCTCGCCGTCGATCAGTTTCCGCCGGCAAACCAGTTGGAACGGTTCCGGACCCAACTGCTGGACGGCATTTACGCCAGGTTTGCCGACACGAAACTCGTCGCCGAGCTGCTTTCGTCCGGCCGGCAGCCGCCGGGCGACCTGCTGCGGGCGTATTATCTGGCCTGCATGGCGATGTCGTCGGGTCCGCTCGTCCAGCCGGGCCGGCAGGCCGACGTGCCGGCTAACCTGCGGGCGGCGCTGGGCAAGATCGTCCCGCACGACCAGGAACTCTACGCATGGAGCGTCCGGGCGGGCGTCAAGCCGGCCGGCGATCAGGCGGGTAAATTCGCAGTCCTTGCCGGCCTGCCTGTCGGCCGGGACGGGCTGCCCGACGAGGCCGGCGCTCTGGTCGCGCCAGGCCGGCAGATCGGCACTGCCGCATCGGCCCTTGAAACGCTCAACCTGGCCGCAAGCCCGGTGAAGTCCGACTCGCAATCGGCCATCATCCTGGCCGCACGGCGTTTCTGCCACGCCATGATCTGCAAACCCGACGAGGTTTATTTTGATCTTCACACCGACGATTGGGCCGGCGGCGTCCGCGCCAAACCCGCCGCCGCCCAAATCTCGCTGCCCGCCTCCGCCGCCGCCATCGAAGCCCTCCTGGCGAAGTAGCTTACCTGTCGATCTCATTTATAAAACTCGGCCCGCTGCCGATGCTGCTCGGCTGGCTCGGGGCAATCTGCGCGGCCTGCCTCGTCTGGCACGCGGCAAACCATTGATCGCTATCCTTGTTTTAGTGCGAAGCGGCCATATATTTTCGCCATCCGCCATATCTCGTAATATCCTTGTGTCCCTTGCACAGCGCCGGTTCGCCCAAAACGCCCAATACTTCAGTCCCGTCGGCGAGGATCACCTTCCCGACGCACAGGCCTGGCGGTTCCTTGAGCAGCAGGCCGGCCAGGCTGTCCGCGGACAGTTCCCATATTTCAATCGCGATGGACGCGCCGCCCCGGCCTACGCGGATCATTGCGGGATGAATGTCGGAGATTGAATAGAGCCTGTAACAACGGCCTGTGGCGGCCTCGCGAACGAACCGGCCGCCGATTTCTGTCAAATTGCGGTTCAGCGCAAGACCCCTCATGAGCGTCCCGTTTACCGCAAGCCGGATTCTGCCGGGTTTCATTGTGAGTTCCCGTGTCGCACTATTGATCTGGCGCCAATCCGCATTCGTTTGCGGCCATGCGGGTTTCAATTATCTCGGTTGTCCTTCGCCAGTTTGTCCTATCCGATCGGCGGCATTGCGGCAACCTTTTTCCCGACTTTCCCTTTCCCGACGGCAACCTGTCTTGCATGGAAACACAGCCAAATATGTACGTTTGTTCATAATATATTAGGGATATATACTTAACTCAACCTACCACAACCCATAGTGTTCGCTGGAATGGAAGACTATCCTTGGACGCTACCGCTCGGGGGTGGTTGAGTCAAGTATATATCCCTATAATATATTGATATGGCGTCAGTTATGACACAGAAAAACTTTCAGACAGGCTTGACTATTTTTGAAATTTTGCGTACAATATAGTTGAAGTATAAAATTCATATTGATTGCTATTTTTCAAAAAATGCCCAAGCCATGGCGGCGGGGCGGAAACGCCCGCAACGGGAACCTCAGCCGGTGTGGTCGATGCCAGTGTGTTCAGATAAAAGACATGAGAGACAAAAAATGATTCAGGTTCTTAAACGGGCCGACGACGCCATCAGAATAATTTCACAGGCGGATGAAATTCCGCTCGCCCGGCTCGCCTCGCAGATGGGGCTACGCAAGACGACGCTGAGCAACATCCTTGCCACGCTCATCAGCCTGGGTTACGTCCGCCGCAGCGCGCTGGGGCGATATTCGCTGGGCGAAAAATTCAGGAGCCTGTCGTATCCGCTGGCGGTAAAAGAGTCGGTCGTGAAGGCGGGGGAGACAATCGTGAACGAACTGGCCGCCCGCACCGGCGAGCAGGCCGTCTGCTCAATGATCCAGAACGGGAAGATCGCGCTGGTCGCCAGGGCCGAGAGCAGCCAGACGCTGACGGTGAACGCGAAGGCTTTTGAGGAATATTCCGCTTACGGCACTGCCTCCGGGCGGGTGCTGCTGGCGAACCTCGACCCGTGGGAACAGGACGATTTCATAGACCGCCTGGGCATGCCGGGCGACCAGTGGAACGGCATCAAGGCCCCCGATTATCTGCGATATGAGATGTGCCTGGTCCGGGACGCCGGCATCGCGGAAAAAGCCGCCAAAGACGGGCAGGCCCATGCGATGGCCATGCCTGTTTTCGGCCCCGACAAGCGGGTCTGGGCCGCCCTGGGCCTGTGCCTGCCGACAATGAGATACACGGACGAAAAAAAAGAGACGATTCCAGCCGAGCTTAAGGCCGCCGCCGAACGCATGTCGCACCTGCTTGCTAACAATTCATGACCGGAACCGCCGCCGGTTCCCTGGAAAATTCAGAAAGGACGTAAAAATGCTCACCGCAAAGGACGTCAAACAGCACGGGCTGCGTCTGGGCGCCGACATGGTCGGCATCGGCAACATCGGGCGATGGCAGGGCGCGCCCATGCAGATGGACCCCAAACAGATAATGCCCGAATGCCGGTCCGTGATAGGCTTCGTCTTCAGGATTTTCCGCGGCAGCCTGCGGGGCGTCGAGGAAGGCACGCAGTTCGCCAACTACGCCGCCCAGGGCTACGGCGGCATAAGCTATCTTCACGCCCCGCCGGTGCTGCGGCAGATGTGCCGGCTCATCGAGGATGAGGGGTGCGAGGCTATGCCGTTCGGCCAGCAGGACGAATGGCGGGCCATCGACAACCCAGGCAGGATGAAAATCCGCCACAGCGTCCCGGTCGCCCCGGGCAAGCCGCTCCCCGACGTGATACTGCACAGCCGCATCGCGGCCTTCCTCTGCGGACTGGGCGAGATCGGATACAGCAAGATGTTCCTTACGCCCAGGTTCGGCCCTCGCAACCGCGTGTTTTTCGTCCTGACCGAACTGGAGCTTGAACCGGACCCGATCTATGACGGCCCAAAACTCTGCAACCGGTGCATGGCCTGCGTGAAGGACTGCCCCGGCAAGGCCATCAATCCGCACAAGACCGTGAAGGCAACCCTGGCAGGACACGAGGTCGAGTGGGGCGAACTGGACAGCCAGGCCTGCGACATCGCCTTCCGCGGCGGCGGGGAGATTTCGCACGACAAGCCGCTGCCGGCCTGCAAGGAATACGTCTTCGGCAACGTGCACCGCAGCTCCTGGAGCCCGTTCTACAAGAAGCCGCAGAACATCTACAACACCGGCCAGGCCGTCTGCGGCGGAAAAGGCTGCATTCGCGCCTGCATGATCAGCCTCGAAGGGCGCGACGCGCTGGAAAACAGGTTCAAGGAAAAGTTCCGCCGCAGAAAACCCTGGAGCGTCGATTGGTCGCTTTACGCACACATGGACGAAGAGGAACTCAAAAAAGTCGACTACTCCAAAGAGGTCGATCAGTAAACCCACCTCTTGCAGATCTTGCGGTGCGGGATGGTTTTTTCGCAAAAGTCCATGATTGGGAGCATACTCCTTTGTGGGCCAGATTTCCCATAAAAAAAGAACATGCCCGCAATCCGGCTTCGCGGATGCTACGCCGTGATAAAACAGATTCGAGTACCTGTTTTTACCTCTTGCCGCGTAAACCGGCCATGCCACCCGCCGGGTTCGGATGGTTTGTGGCGCGGGCATCTTGCCCGCGTGTGCCGCGGCCGTCCCGGCCGCGATTGGGCTTCACCACGAAGATTGAATGGCTCAACCAAGACCTTTAACCGTTCTCTTTTAAAAAAGAACATGCTCGCAAACTGATACAAGTATGGCACTTGGCGCCAAATGGATAAATTGGGTGCCATGGCCGCTTATGTCTGCGGCCATGCGTTTTTTTATTTTTCAGGTTCACCTCCCAAAAACGTGGGTAGCGAGGTGGCAGATTGGCAGCATAATTACATTGATATTAACACTACAACGAGACTTTAGCTCAAGAAAATTCATCCAGCCATCCGATGGTTCCTTACAGGACGCCTTGACAGCAAAGGAGCTACGGCATGGATGTCAAACAGATTCAGCAGT
>JACRIL010000081.1 GCA_016235825.1 Planctomycetota bacterium | reverse complement strand
CCCGCCATAAACAGGCAGCAGGGCCGATAAGGACAGATTTTTAACGCAAAAATATGAAACTTGCGGAAAACAACAACGGCCTCGCGACGAATCAAGGTTGTGGACGACTAAATCGACAAGCCCTGGCGCAGGGGGCTTTATAAAGGAACTTTTAAAAAATGCTGCTAGGCGTGGTCGAAGGCAACGTGGTAACGACGATCAGGCACCGCTCGCTGAAGGGCTGGCGCCTGCTGATCGTCCAGCCGCTGGGCGCCAACGGCAAGGCCGACGGCGACCCGGTCCTGGCGATCGATTCGCTCGGCGCGGGCATAGGCAGCAGGGTTTTAATCAGCAATGACGGCAAGGGCACGCGCGAGATGGTCGGCGACAACAACTCGCCGCTTCGCTGGTCGATCGTTGGCATAGACGATCACGGCGAATAAGGCTGTTGTAAAAGTAGCATGGGCATCTTGCCCATGAGTATCATGGCCGTCCCGGCCATGTAATATTTGTGATTACAGGGGCAAGATGCCCCTGATACTCACGGGCGAGACGCCCGTGCTACTGTAAAACGGTTGTCCGGCATGAATGGTGCGGAAACGTGGATGGCGAACTGATAGACAGGATAGTCAGACAGGTGCTTGAGGCGCTGGGCAACCAGGCCGGCGGACCAAAATCTGCCGCCGCGCCAGTGGCGCAGCCTCATCCTGCTGTGCCGGCAGCATCAGACATTTCAAAATCTGCTTCGGGCAAAAAAAGTTCGGAAGATTCCGGCCCATCCCGGAAAATTTTCATCACGGCCCAGATGCTTCAGGAGCGTCTTGCCGGCGGGACGCACGGCGGGCTGGTCGAGTTGGAGCACAACGAATACCTCACGCCCAACGCCCAGGACCTCGCCGACGATCGCTCGTTGACCGTCCGCAAGCAGCCCGAAGCGCCGCCAGCGCCCTCCGCGCCACAGGAAAATCCGCCGCCGGCAGCCGCGCAGCCCGCCCATCCGAAAAATTCGCGAGGCGGGTCGTCCTCGACGATGCTCGTCGGCCTGGTTCTGGACCGGCCCGACCAGAAGGTTTCCACGGCTGTCGACAATCTGCGGCACGACGGCCTTGTTATCGAGTCGTTCAATCGCACAGACTGCGTCATCTGCAACACGCTGGGGCTTTGTGAGGAGATCGCCGCGGACAAGACCGGCGCCGGAGTGGTGATCGCCCCTTATGCGGCCGATCTGGTCATGCTGGCCAACAAGGTCGCCGGCGTCCGGGCTGTGCAGGGTTCGCGGCCCGACAGCGTCGCCGCGGCAGTCAGGCGATTCGGGGCGAACCTGTTGATAGTCGAGCACGCCTTCGCGACCTTCCACGAGATCCGAACGATGATCGCCCTCTTCGCCAAACGTCGCCGCACAGCCCCGACCGGCGCCGCCCTGATGCAGGCCGTCGAAAAACTCGAAAGGCGGCCGGCATGAGGATCGCCCGCGTCATAGGCAAGATCACGCTCAACACGAAGCTCAAGGCACTTCCGGCCGGCAGTTTCCTGATCGTCCGGACGTGCAACCGCGGCACGCTGGCCGGAAAAAACGAGGGCAACGCCGAGGAACTCGTCATGTACGATATTCTTGCCGCCCGCGAGGGCGACCGCATCGGGCTGGTCGAGGGACGCGAGGCGACCATGCCGTTTTATCCCGCAAAGGTCCCCTTCGACTGCTACAACGCGTGCATAATGGACACCATCAACTTTCAACCCGTACTAGAGGTGTGAAAATGGCCAACGAATACGAAGTTAAAAAACAGATTTGCGAGATAGGCAAGCGGATGTACGATCGCGGATATGTGGCCGCCAACGACGGCAACATATCGTTCCGCCTGGGCGGCGGGCGGTACCTCTGCACGCCCACCGGCGTCAGCAAGGGCTACCTCACGCCCGACATGATCGCCGTGGTCGACGACGCGGGCAAACAAATCGGCGGCACATGGCCGCGGACCAGCGAGATACTGCTGCACCTGGAGATATTCCACGAGCTGCCCGAGATCAACGCGGTCTGCCACGCCCACCCGCCGCACGCGACGGCCTTCGCGGTGGCCGGAATCAACGTGCCCATGCGGATCCTGCCGGAGGTCGAGATACTCATCGGCAACGTGCCCATCGCCGAATACGACACGCCCGGCAGCAAAAACTTCGCCCAGACGATCCTGCCTTTCCTGCGGAACAAGGCCAACACGATCCTGCTTGCCAATCATGGCGCGGTCGCGTGCGACAAGTCGCTGGAGCACGCCTATTTCCACCTTGAGACGCTGGACATGTACTGCCAGATTCTGCTGCTGGCCAAGCAGGTGGGCAACGTCCGGCAATTGCCCGATCCGAAGATTCAGGAACTTCTGGACATCAAACGCCGGCTGGGGATCGACGATCCGCGGCTCGACGGCGGCGAGGTGGCGACGCTGGGCGGCGGCGACGAATTTCTAAAAGGTTTCTCGATGCGATGCATTCCTGGCCACACGCCCGATTCCGAAGGCCGGGGGCGCGGCGCCGGCATCGCCAACCTGCCCAGCCAGGCCGGCCAGCCCCAGCCGACCGAGGGCACTCATATATTTCCGGCCGTCGTCGCCGGCAGAAAGCTGCCCGCCACGCTGGGCACAAGCAGCCAGACCGCTCGCCGCAGGGCCCTGGAAGACGAGGTCGAGCGGCTCGTGCAGGTGATAACCGACCAGATCGTCGGCATGAACGGTTCGCCGAAATAATCCGCTACAGGACCCGCAATGGAAAAAACATTATACGCCAAGCTGGCCGACATACACGCCAACGCCGACTCGAAGGCGTTCATCCTGGCCGACGCCAAGGACGCCGACATGGCGTTCGGCATCGCCGCGCCCGGCCGAAGCCCAGAGCACGTCGACGGCGGGTTCCGCAGCCTTCAGGAATATCGCGAGATAATCAGCCAGAACGTCGCCCAGGAACTTCTGGACATAATGCTGATGAGCGTCTCGACCAACGAGGTGCTGACGATCCGCCGGCGGATATTCGACTCCTCGCCGGTTACGCCGGCCATCCGCGCCAACGACACCACGGACATCCACGTCGCCCGCGGTTCGTCTTATCCGAAGGCCCCCGCCAGGCCGTTCCGCACCGCACTGCTCGACCACGCCCAGTGCGGCTCGCTCTGCGACGACGACTCGCGGAGGCACCTGGGCGCCAACCTGGGCCTGTTCAGCATGACGTTCAACAACGATCCTCAGCTCGACCTTGCGATGCTCGAGGCGTACAAGGCCTTCCGCGTCGAGGCCGAACTGAAGGACTTTCAGCACTTTTTGGAGATATTCCCGCCCAACGCCCCGGCCAATCCTATAGCGCCCGACAAACTGGGCGGTTTCCTCAACGATATGATCGTCCGTGCGCTGGCCGGCGTGGCGCAGGCGGCAAGGCCGCTGTTTCTCAAGATGGCTTACACCGGCCCCAAGGCGATGGAAGAACTGGTCCATTACGACCGGCACCTGGTTCCGGGCGTCCTGGGCGGCTCGGCCGGCACGACATATGACGCTTTCAAGCTGCTCGCCGAGGCGAAAAAATACGGCGCACGCGCCGCTCTGTTCGGCCGAAAGATCAACAATGCAGAACATCAACTGACCTTCATCCAGTTCCTCCGCTGGATCGCCGACGGGGCGATCGCCCCGGAAGAGGCCGTCCGGGCGTATCACGGCGCGCTGCAAGGGATGGGGATCAAATCCGCCCGCCCGCTGGAAGACGATCTCAGGCAGACCGATCAATCGCTCAGCTACGGCGGGGCGGGCACGACCATAAGTATTCCTTCGCAGCCAACCAGAACCGCTTTCGCCAGGCCGGAAACCGCCGCAAATCCACCGGCCCAAAAAACTGCGAACCCGCCATCCGCCGCGGCAAAACCCGCCGGCGACTACCCGCGCAAGGCCGACGGCAACCCCGACTTCGCCCGGATGACGCAGGAGCAGATTCTGACCTACCATCGGGATAGACTTGGCATTATGTGAAACCGCACGCTTTTCCTCGACGAAATCTCCGACCCAAGCCCGAGTTACGACAGAGAAAACTTCTTCAAGGACCGGTCGGCGAGGTTGCTGGCTTGCGGCGCTGCATCCGGAAGACCCCCTTGTCAAACGTCGAGTTGTAGGTGCATACGAAGGTTTCCCCGTCCACGGAACCCTTATACTGGTAGGTGCCGCCCTTGAGCAGGCCGAGATCCTCTTTGCCCTCGAATTTCCACGCGGCCCCTCGCTCCTGTATGCGGAAAACGCATACTGACTTGCTGTTGGGGCCCAGCGGGTTCTCGAAGTCAAAGCTCGCGCGGTAGCTGCCGTCCGGGATATTTTCGATTACTGCCGAGAGCTTGCCTTTCAGCGGCTTGCTGTCGCTGGCCCATATGCCCTCCCACGCCCCTTCCATCAGGTCGTTTGGCGCCGGCGGCGCCGAAACCGACTTCCACCCTTCAGGCACGCTCCCGGTCCAGCAGCCTTTCCAACACAAGACTATCCCGACCACGATGAGTGCCGCCGCCAGAATAACCACGGAATATGATCTGCGGAACCTTCGCATGTTCTCGACCCGGTCGAACGGACAAAACCGCTGTCCGGGAAACGCTCCGGACACTTCCTCGATGAGTATACCGGATCCCGCGGGACAAGGCCACTCCCGGCAGGCAGTCGTCCGGGTTGCAGGCCGGGGACAATCCGCGCAAGGCCGACGGAAACCCCGACTTTGCCCGAATGACGCAGGACCAGATACTGGTTTACCACAGAACCAGGCTTGGTATAATTTGATTGATTAGTTGATTGATTATCTGAAGGAGCATTCCATGACGGTTCTGTTAATCCTGGGCCTTTCGATTCTGGTTCTGCTGCTGGCGTCGCGGTTTTACTCCCGCAAGATCGCCGGCTGGGTCGGCCTTAATCCCTCCAGGCCCACGCCCGCCACGGTCATCAACGACGGGCGTGACTTTGTGCCGTCTCCCACGCCGGTCGTCTTCGGGCATCACTTCGCGGCCATCGCCGGGGCCGGGCCTATCATCGGGCCGGTCATCGCGGCGATTTACGGCTGGCTGCCGGCCCTGCTCTGGGTGGTCATCGGCGGCGTGCTGATCGGCGCCGTCCACGATTTTATGGCCCTTTACATCTCGATGCGCGAGGGCGGCAGGTCCATCGCCTCGATCGCCAGGCGATACCTCGGCAAAAGCGTCTTTTTGGCCCTGATGCTCTTTCTGGTCGTGATGCTCTCGCTGGTCTGCGCGACGTTCCTGAACCTGTCAGCCACGGCGCTGGTGAGCTGGCTGCCTCTGGAACGCTCGCCCCTGCCGGCGGATAACACGCTGATACGCACAGCCGACGTCGGCGGCAAACAGCACGTGATGATAGGCGGAATCGCGTCGATGAGCGTGGTCGTAATAACGATCCTGGCGCCGCTCATCGGCTGGATGTACATCAAGCGGAAGATCAACGTGTGGATATGCTCGGCCGTCGCGGTCGCGGTCTGCGCGCTTAGCATAGTGGTCGGCCTGTATTACCCCATCAACCTGCCGCAGAAGGTGGACCTGCTCGGCTGGCTCGGCTCGGGCTGGCACCTGGTCCTGACCGGCCAGGAGGCCTGGAAACTTTTACTGAGCACCTACGTCCTGCTGGCGGCGGGGCTGCCCGTCTGGATGTTCCTGCAAAGCCGCGACTTCGTCAACGCGCACATCCTTTACGTCGGCCTGGCGTGTCTGCTTGTAACGCTGGTCGCGGCCGCGATAATAGGCCAGGGCCAGACGAATCCGGCTGACTTCGCAGCGCAGGTGCGGTCCGACCCCATGCCCATGGTGGCCAAATCGCCCGACACCCTCAAGAAGCTCTGGCCGGCACTTTTCATCACCATCGCGTGCGGAGCGGTCAGCGGCTTCCACAGCCTATGCGCCGGCGGAACCACCTGCAAGCAGCTTTCCAATGAGGCCGGGGCCAGGCGGGTCGGATACAACGCCATGCTGCTGGAGAGTTTTGTGGCCGTCTGCGTCATAGCGGCCCTGCTGATCGGCACGACCTATTCGTGGTACAGGTTTGACATCTATCCGGGAATGCTGGACAAGGATCACGATCCGAACCAGCCGCTGGGTTTCGCCGTAGCGCTGGGCTGGGCGGCCAACATCGCATGGGGCCTGCCTGTCGCATATGGAACGCTCGCGGGGATGATAATGCTCGAGGGATTCCTGATAACCACGCTCGACGCGGCCGTCAGGCTGATGCGATACCTGCTGGAGGAAATTTGGCACACCCTGTTCGAGAAATACGATGTTTACGCCGCTCAATCGGGCTTTAAGGAGAAATTCGTCGAGGCCGCCGGCAGCGAAGGCGTGCCGACGATGATAGAGCTTAAAGGCCGGGAAGCGGGTGAAAAACCCGCACCCGCAACGGTTGAGACGAAGGGTATTCTCCGCTTCGGCCTCAAGACGCTCCGGCACTACTGGATCAATTCCGGCGCGGCCGTCGCACTGATGCTCGTGCTCGCCTTCACTGGCGGAGCCGCCGTCCTCTGGGACATCTTCGCGACCTCAAACCAGCTCCTGGCGGCGATGGTCCTGTCGCTGGCGTCGCTCTGGCTGCTCAGGCAGGGACGCAAAAGACTCTTCGTCTTCATCCCGGCCATCTTCATGCTGGCCACGACCTGCACGAACCTGGTCCTCCTGCTGCCCAAGTACGCCGGCGGAAAGACAAAAAGCCTGCCGCTCCTGACGGCGGACATAATAATAATGATCCTGACGGCTTACCTGCTGGTCTGCGGCGTCCTCGAGACCGTGAGATTCTTCCGGACGCCCCGGCCCCAGGCGGCAGAATGACATTCCACTTTTTAAACGCGGCCTTATTGATCGCCCTGAGTCATTTGATTCTGACCGGCTGGCAGACCGATCTGCTGTCAGGCGCGACCCTGCCGCAATTCTTGCACGAGTAGCGGACCTTCGCCAGCATCGGCGAGCAGATGTGATGCGGATCGCCCGACGCCAGTCCGCAGAAACTGCATATAAACAGTTCATCGGTCTTGATGGGGTTGCACAGGTGCCCCCTGTCAGGCGTCGATCTCCCGCAGGATATGCAGGTATATACCTGCGACTTTCGGCCAGAATTCTTTAATGAAAGAGACTTTCCGCTTTTTCCGGTTTTTTTCGCCATTCGACGTCTCCTTTGCAATCAAATCGTATTTTTCAGGAGCCTTGTCTGTCGGCCACGTTCTCTGTGCCACATTGTAGGCGGGATCTTTTACAAAAATCGGACTATGTATGGTTGCCGATCGGGAAAAATCCGCCGCCGATGCTCAGACGGGCGATTCGGCGGGCTGTTTAATCTCCGACAGCAGCCGCAGCACGATCTCGTCGGAGCTTACGCCGGCGGCCTCGGCGTTGAACGTCGTCAGAACGCGATGGCGAAGCACGGGCAGGGCCGCGTGCCGGATGTCATCCGTCGTGGCGTGGTAGCGCCCCTGGAGAATTGCCCTGGCCTTGGCCGCCATGATGAGCGCGATGCTCGCCCGCGGCCCGGCGCCCCACTGCACCAGTTCGCGAATGAACCCCAGTGCGTCGTCGCCCACCGGCCGCGTCGCGCGGACCAGGTCGCGGGCGTACTGATAAACGTGCTCGGCCACCGGCACCCGCCGGACGATATCCTGGAGCCGCAGGATGTCGTCCCCGCCCAGCACCGCCGTCAGCGACGCCTGGCCGGTCCCGGCCACCTGCTTCATGATCGCCGTCTCCTCGTCGGCGCTCGGATAATCGACCACGATGTTGAACATGAAGCGGTCGAGCTGGGCTTCCGGCAGCGGGTACGTGCCTTCCTGCTCGATGGGGTTCTGCGTGGCCAGCACGAAGAACGGCTCGGGCAGCGTATATGTCTCCTCGCCGACGGTTACCTTGTGCTCCTGCATCGCCTCCAGCAGGGCCGCCTGGGTCTTGGGCGGCGTGCGGTTGATCTCGTCGGCCAGGATCATGTTGGCGAACAGCGGGCCGTGGACGAACCGCAGCACCCGCTTGCCCGTCGTGCGGTCCTCCTCCAGCACGTCAGTGCCCGTCATGTCCGAGGGCATCAGGTCGGGCGTGAACTGTATCCGCTTGAAGCTCAGGTTCAGCACCTCTGAGAGCGTGCGGACCAGCAGCGTCTTTGCAAGGCCCGGCACCCCGACCAGCAGCGCGTGCCCGCGGCAGAATATCGCGATCAGCATCTGCTCGATCACCCTCTGCTGGCCGACGATCACCTTCGACAACTGCTCCGTCATCCGGCCGTAGGCCTCAGTCAGCGATTGAACCACCTTCAGATCGTCGTCCTCGCCCACAGGCCCAATGTTCGCCCTGGCCTTCGATTCGCTCATCTCGGTCATCTCCCGCCGGCCTGCCGGCCGGCATCGCCGATTATGCCCCATCGCCGAACGCCTATTCAACACAAAAGCGGGATTCACTTGGCAATCCGACAAACCGACACATCACAAAAATCCAAATGTTGTGCATCCGTTCACCCCCGCTAAAGCGGGGCCTGTCAAACAACCAAAGCCCGATGAATCGGGCTTAAACAACGCCGTTTCAACAGAGTTTTTCTTCGCCCTAAAACTATTTCTTCCATGAAATATTCGCGGTCAACTATTCTTTTCGAGCCATTTCAGGAGGTCATCGAGTTCCTGCTGTGTTTTCACGCCGACCTGGTATGCGGTCAGTTCGGGTTTGAGGGACTTGTGGACGCTCTTTATCTGCTCGGGATTTCCATCGACGATTACGGACTTGCCGGCCTTCTGGCAGGCTGTCAGCACGTCGGTCCAGAGGTGCATTTCCTTCTGGCCGGCGCCGGAGACCCACTGGATCGAATCTATCGCCTTGATGGAAAGCACGTCGTTCAGGTGCGGCAGTGCGCCCGGGCCGTCGAAGTGCAGGCAGCAGCGGTCGAGGTATTCGGCCTCTTCCTCCAGGGCCGGGATGATGTACTTGCGGCTCATCTCTGGGCTGACCATGCAGATGTAATCGCATTGGATTGTGGCGAATTTGCCCTCGCACCAGAAGGGGATCCAGCCGATCGTACCGGTCCGGCTGTTCATGCCGGCGGCCTTGTAGAGCGTCTCATAGACCGGGACGTAGAGTTTCCTGACATCGGCCATCGCCCGCTCGATCAGTTCCGGGCAGTCGTAAAAATCCATGCTCAGATTTTCCGCGCCGCGCAGGGCCAGCAGCGTGTCCATGTTCGAGTGCAGGTCGCACACGCCGATGAGGTATCGGTCCTTCGCGTGTTCTTTTAGCAGGCCGACGAACCTCTGCAGGCCGTTCCATATCCGGTTTTTCGGATCGATCTTCAGCGGGAGGGCCTTCGACCAGTCCTCGACATGCAGGTCGATCCAGTTAGTGTCGGGCGAGTCGGGCAAGCTGACGAGGTTGCCGCCCAGGAATGCGGCGAACTGGTCCGGGCCGTGGTCGGGGCCGAAATGTGGAATAGACTCGGCCAAAAAGAGCGTGCTTTCCAGCCAGGCGTCGATCTGCTCGAGCTGCTTTTGATACTCGCCGGCGACGGACATTTTGTATTTATTTTCGCCGGCCAATATCTGCTTGCAGCCGGGCCGGGGCACGCTGGCGATGACGGGCGGCCGGCCCTTCAACTCGTGGTTCCAGAAGTGGTCCCAGACATCCTTGACCTGCTCGAAATCCGGCTTGTATTTCAGTGGCATCTGCTGTCTCCAAATTTTTCAGGAAAAGTGGCTATGTCCAAATTGCGATGCAGATGGTAAACCCGACAGGACGCTTATGCAAGATTTCTCGCGCGAAGAGTAAAAGTTGCTCTGTTGAAAAGCCACACCGATCTGACTGTGTCGTGTAACAGGCCCCCGTTAAAGCGGGAGCCTGTCAAACAACCCAAGCCCGATGAATCGGGCTTAAGCGACGGCTTTTCAACAGAGCAAGTAAAAGTGTAAGCCGGAAAACTGTTCTGGATGAAGGGCGAATAGGTTATTATCTTTTGACGGTCAAAACGGCCGTCGTAACGTTGTAGTACACGACACCGGAGATCAGCCGATGGCTAAAGACGTGCTGCTGGTGGCGCATAACCACTTCGACCCGACGTGGCGTCGGTGTTTCGACCGCGAGGCGACGTTCAACGGCCAGACGGTCCAGAGCTACGCGGCGGTCGAGGAATTGTGCATTGACGGCTGGCTGAAACTGGCGGACCGCGGCTATGCGTACAGCGAGGGCCAGGCGGCGGTGCTGGAAAAGTATCTTGAACGCAATCCTCAGAAACGAGATCGTCTCAAAGAACTGATCCGCAAGGGCAGGTTTGCCGTGATGCTGGCAGGCCGGACGGTGCAGGATTCCAACCTGCCGACGGCCGAGGGCTTGATCCGTAATTTCCTGACGGCGATGCCTTTCTATCGCGAACTGGCCGGCGAGGACCATCCGGGCCTGAAGCTGGCCTGGCTGGAGGACGCCTTCGGCAACAGCCCGAATTATCCGCAGGTGCTCCGGGGCGTCGGGGCGGAGGCAGCCTGCGCACTGTCTTACCGGCGGTGCCAGCAGATGGCCTGGGTGGGGATAGACGGAACAAAGATATTGTGCTATGACCATCCGCCGACGAAATTCCTCAACAATACCACGAAACATCCGCCGTGCCCGGCCTGCGCGGGGACCGGCTGCGGCGTCTGCAATCACACTGGAATGAGCCTGGCGACCGGATTCGATATCAAAGCACTTCGCAAAACCCTTCAGGATGCGATTGATTCGCCGGAGCAGTGGTCCGTGGTCAACCTGGGCGCCGAGGAAACGCTGCCCGACCCGGCCGTCGCGGACTTGGTGGAGCAGATGAACAGGGAAAACGCCGGCAAGTCCGCCATCCGGTTTGCCACGCCGGTCGACGTTTACAGGCTCAAAAAGCCGCTGCTGGAGGAATACTCGGCCCGCCGCGACGATACACCGACCGAGGACCTCAATCCGGCGATGCCCGGCTGCTACGTCTCGCGGATAAGGGTCAAGCAGCGTGTCCGGCGGATATCATACATGCTCATCCGGGCCGAATCGATTCTGGCCGGCAGCTCCTGGCGGGCCGGTTCGCCGGTGAAGATGCCGGCCGAACTCGACAAGGCCTGGCAGACGGTTGCGTTCTGCCAGTTTCACGACGCGATCACCGGCACGCACATTGATTCGGCGTACCGCGAGCTGATGGACATGCTCGACAGCGCCCGGGCGGCGGTTGAACCTTACGTGCCGCATCATCACTGCCACAGGCACTTGTGTTTTCAGCCGCTCGCCGAAGAGATCGGTCATGTCAGGCTCGGCAAGAGCGAGATCGAATTCGACCGGATCGGCATTCGGTCGATCAAGCGGTGCTGCCGCGACGTGTTCGGCCAGAGGCCCTACGGCAAGGTGCGCCGGCCGTGGCGGATAGGCGAACTGGCCCTCGACGCTGATTTCGGCGACGCATGGGGCCAGAGGATCGCGCCGATGGGCGGCCCGGCGAACAACGTGTCGATGGTCCAGCTTGGCGATTACAACACGGCAGTCGAGTTGGCCGATGGCGCCATCCGCTGGCGGGGCGTTTACAGCGGCGGCGACCCGAAGGTCCGGCGGCTGACATGGAATACCACGGTTACGCCGTCGGCCGACGGAAAACGGCTCGAATTCGTGACGTACGTCGATTGGGATGCCGCCAGCAGGCGGCTCAAGGTCATGGTGCCGGTAGAATCGTGGGACGACAGGGCGACCTGGGAAGTGCCTTTCGGATTCATCGACAGGCGGTTCGAGCCGGAGAAGATCAACTATACCCAGTGGCATTCAAACACCATGGAGTTCCCGGCCCTCAACTGGGTCCGCAAGGAGATCGACACCGGCTGCGGCGTGGCGGTGCTCAACCGCGGCCTGCCGTGCTATCGCTGGACGCCGGGAATGATGGAGCTGAGCCTCGTCCGCAGCCCGGAGTGGATGTTCTGCGCGGTCGAGCCGGCCTGCTACGAGTTCTGGGACATCGACGGCCAGCGCGACGCCGGGCAGCACCTCTTTGAGTATGCGATCTGGCCGTACATCCACGGGCTGAACCTGGGCGACCTCGTGCGGGCCGGCTACGAATACAACATGCCTGCGCCGATGGATATTCCTTTCAAGGTCGAGGGCGACGTTGTGGTTACGGCGTGGAAGCCGGCCCAGAGCGGCGCCGGCTGGATTCTGCGGATGCAGGACGCTTCTGGCGCGGGGACGACCGCGAAGCTGACCTTCGACAAGGCCGTCAGGCTCGCGCCGACGGATCTGCTGGAGAGGCCGTGCGGCCAGACGGCTGCGGCAGAGTCGCACTCGATAGCCATCCACAAATTCGGCATTGTTACGCTCCTGCTGGAGCGGTAGGTTGTGAATCGGATGAAACTGCCTGAGATAAAACGCCGCATCAGCCGGCCGGTCAAGGTCGGAAGGCTGACCATGGGCGGCCGCTCGCCGGTCAGCGTGCAGAGCATGGCCAACACTCAGACCAGCGATGTCAAGGCAACGCTGGCGCAGATTAACGCGCTGGCCGAGGCCGGGGCAGACCTGATCCGCCTTGCCGTGCCGACGCGGGACGATACCGCGGCGCTGAAACAGATCGTCCGCCGCTCGCCCGTGCCTCTGATCGCCGACGTGCATTTTCATTTTGACCGCGCCCTGGAGGCCATTGACGCCGGCGCCGCCAAGATTCGCCTCAATCCCGGCAACATCCGCGATCGCGTCCAGGTTCGGCGAGTAATCGCCGCGGCCCGTTCTGCCGGCGTGGCTATCAGGGTCGGCGTCAACGAGGGGTCCATCGTCGAGCGGTCCGATTCGGCCATCCGCAGGCGGGACATGTCCAGGCGGCTGGACGAATTGATGGTCGAAAAGCTGGATGAATACCTGAAAATATTCCGGCAGGAGAATTTTCACGATCTGGTCCTGTCAGCCAAGAGCCGCGACGCCTTCACCACCATCGCCGCGTATCGGGCGCTGGCGAAGCGGTACGACTATCCGCTGCATCTTGGCGTAACGCACGCCGGCACGCCGCAGACGGGGACCGTCCGCTCTGCCGCCGCGCTGGGGACTCTGCTGGCCGAGGGGATCGGCGATACGATCAGGATATCCTTCGCCGGCGACCCGCTGCCGGAGGTGCGGGCCGGCCTGGAACTGTTATGGAGCCTGCGCCTGCGGAGGCGCAGGGGCCTGGAACTCATCGCCTGCCCGACGTGCGGCCGGCTGCAAATGGACGTAGCCCCGATTATCGAGGCGGTACAGCGGGCGTTTGCCGGCATGACCCGGCACGTTACCGTCGCGGTGATGGGATGCGTGGTGAACGGACCCGGCGAGGCCGCCGACGCCGACATCGCAGTATGCGCCGGCAAGGGCAAGGCCATACTGTACCGCCGCGGAAAAAAGCTGCGAGTCGTGCCTCAGGATAAGATCGTCCAGGCCGTTCTGGCCGAGGCCAAGCGGCTGGGATAGCAGGCCATTGAAAATGTGGCACGGGCATCCGGCTTCGCCGACAGGCTACGCCCGGACAGGTCTTGCCCATGAGTCTCACGACCGTCCCGGCCGTGTGGTCTTGGCCAATACACAGTGCCGTTGTGGATGGAATGCTCATACTATGGCAAAAAAAGAAAGCCCGCTGAAGTGTTAGCCGCGTTCAGCGCCAGTCGCTCCATCAGAGGGCACCGCGTTCAGCGCCATTCGCTCCGCCAGGAGCGAAAGATTTGTAGCCCGCCGCGTGAGCGGCGGGGTCGATGGCGAGAGAAAACCCAGCCCCGGCGGGGCGGCACATTATGGCAACCATGCAACAACCGAATCATACCCAAAGATATTGTTCGTCATAAGCAATCCCGTGTCGTTTCAACAGGTGGACGAATTCCTCCTGGAATGTCGTCTTCTTATGATGTCTCGCCTGGCCACTAATGTATTTCACCACGGCATCCATATTCAGCCAGCTGACCGTGAAAGCGCCGTATCCTTCCTGCCACGCGAAGTCCGACAATGACGGCATGGTTTCGTGCATCCATTTCGACGTATTGCATTTGATCGTTCGCACTGCTTCTGCCACGCACATATCGGCCCGTAAGGAACACAAGACATGAACATGGTCAACCGTACCGCCGACGCAAAGGATTTCACCGCCAATGTTGCGGATGATTCCGCCCATGTACCCGTGAATGCGATCGGTGCAATCCGGCGAGAGAAATCTTTTTCGGTCTTTTGTGCTGAAAACCAGGTGGTATTGAAGGCAGATGAACGTATGTGCCATAACTTATCCTTTACCTTGTTTCCCAAAACGTATAAAGGCGTGCCGCCCCTGACGGGGCTGGCTTGCTTTTGCGGTCAATATACCCGCCGCTCACGCAGCGGGCTACAAATCTTCCGCCCTTTCGGGCTGAAAGGCGCCATGCCGGAGGTCGCGACTTCGCCGATACCATCAAAAAGCCCGAACCGACAAAACAACTGTTTACACGGCAAGCGTGCTGGAATTACCGAAACGCCCTGAACAATCATCTTTTGAAAAAATTCCGCGTGCAACGAGTTGCACGCCCTACGACCTCGACGACTTTTTTCAGACTTTTCTAATGACGCCGATGACGATACCCTGGATGGTGCAGGTTGGTACGTAGATGGGTTCGTAGGCGGGGTTTGCCGGCTGGAGGCGGACGCCGTTTTTTTCGCGGTAGAATTTTTTAAGCGTGGCCTCGCCGTTTTCCAGCAGCGCCACGACGGTCTGTCCGTTGCTCGCGGTCTCCTGCTTTCGGCAGATGACGTAGTCGCCGTCGCAGATCTGTTCTTCGATCATGCTGTCGCCCTTGACTTCCAGGACGAACTTTTCGCCCGGCGACTCGACGAACAATTCATTGAGGTCGATGGCCTCGTTGTCCTCGATAGCCTCGATGGGCCTGCCGGCGGCGATTCGGCCGGCCAGCGGCAGGCGGGCGGTCCGCTCGTCCTGGAAGACGAAATCAGCGGACACCTGCAAAGAGCGAGCGCTGTGCTTGGGTCCGCGCGTGAGCAGGCCTTTTTTTTCCAGCGCCCCGACGTGCTCGAAGACGGTAACCTTTGTCAGCCGAAGCTGGTCGCCAATCTCCTGCATCGTCGGCGAACAGCCCGTTTTGTTTCTGAAGTCCCTGATGAATCTCAGAATCTCCAACTGCCTTGGCGTCGTCGTGTTGATCATCGTTCATCTCCTGTTTAGCGGCCTGATAGACGTATCCATCGGGCGTAATCATTCTGCCGGCCGAATCGCCGGCCATCGCCACGTCCGCCACGTGAGCCGAGGCCCGCTCGAGCACCGGCACGTCGTTGCGGCATGCGGCCTGTATCGCCATGTCCCATGCCAACTCTTCGGCGGCCAAAAGGTCGGGCATGTCCAGCCCGTACTTTGCGGCCAGTTCGTCCAGGGCCTTTTCGTGAAGCTCCGGCGAAAGCACGCCGTCGGCCGTGTCATTCTCAATCTGCCAGTCGATGCCTGCCGGCCCGGCGCTCACCAGCGGCGCTTTCAGGCCCGACATCGCGGCAAGCTGGTCGTCGGATAGGCCGGCCACCTCCTGCGGCTGGGGCAGCGGCTCGGACATCTTCGGCCACGGCGTGATGAAATCGCCGCCCGGCCCGAACTGACACGCCGGCATCCTGTTATTGTCTTTCATAATCCGGACTCCTTTCCTGCATCCGCCCGCCATATCGGCGGGCTTGCTAGCGCTGTGCCGGCCTGATTCCGTTCGGACCGGCCCTTTCACCTGGCCTGCCCGGCTTTACAACCGGGCACATCGCACATCATATTAGGATTCTGTTTGCTTTAAGTCTATCCTAACATCGACCAAACGTCAAGGGCGGCATCAGCTTTTTTTGCACAATTTTTACTTTTTATCGCAACGTTGCCGCGAGCTGGTTTTCAGCAGCCGGTTTTCTCCGCGACATGCCATAGCTTGGTGAATCTTGAGCCTGAAACCACCAGATATGGTATATCTTCGATATCGGCCACAATTCCCGCCGGGCTTGAACAATTCCGGAAAAGAAAATTGCCAACAGGTTATTGCCCAGGAAGTGCCGCGAAACTGTCTTGCGACCCGGGCATTTCTTTGCTGCCGTCTGTTCAGAAAAAAAACCTTTTGATACCCTCTACGCCACAGTATGGTGAAGGAACTACCGTGTCCGAGAGTGAACAACTGAATCGCGACGAGTTGATAAATCTGGTCCACACGCACCAGGCCCAGATATACCGGTATCTGCGTTTTCTGGGCGCCGAACGCGACGCGGCGGAGGATCTGGCGCAGGAAACCTTTGTCGTGGCGTTTGAAAAAAGCCGCCGGGGGCAGTTGGGCGAAATCGCCAGCCAGGCCGCGTGGCTGCGAGGCGTGGCTCGCAACCTTTTCCTGGGCCATTGCCGCCGGGCAAAATCCAGCCCGATCCAGCCGGACACCGATTTTGTGGAACGGGCGGAGGCATTGTGGAGCAGGGAGGCTGCCGGGACGCCGAACGGTTCAGCCTACATCGAGGCGTTGCAAAAGTGCCTCAACGTCCTGCCCCAGCGCGAGCGGGAGATAGTCGATCTCCAATATGCCCGCAAAAGGCCCCGCTGCGAGATCGCGGCGGCGCACGGACTGACCGAAGACGGCGTCAAGACCATGATGAGGCGCATCCGCGGGATGCTGGCCGTGTGCATACAGAAGCGCCTGGGCCTGGAGGGCCAGCCATGCTGACGCCGGAACACGACAAACTTGTCCACGTCTTTCTGCTGGAACACCTGGGCGGCGAGACCCCGCCCGACCTGACAGGCCGCGTTTTGAGCCGGACGGCGGATGCCCCGCGCACGAGCGGGCATTTGGCGGCCAGCCCAGACGGCGAATCCCCGCCAGACCTGACGGCCCGGGTCTTGCGCCGGACGGTGGATGTCCCGCGCAGAAGATTCCGCCGGCTGATTCTACCGCTGACCGCCGCGGCCGCGGCGATAGTAACTGCCGTCATCTTGTGGGGCGTCTTGGGGAAAAAAGATTCACAGACCCAAGCCCCGCCGATTGCGGGGAATAATGGTTCTCAACCTCCGCCGTCCACGATTGTGAAACTGCCCCCGCCGCAAAATCCCGAAAAACCTCACATTCCCATCGAGGTCGCTCACGAAACGATCCGGCAGATTTTGTCGGACGGCTCGCGTGTTACATTGGAAAAAGGCGCGCAGTGGTGCAAGTTCGACCGCGTCGATCTGCCGGACGAGCGGACGGGTGTTTCGCGCCGTGTGCGGCTGGTGGAGCTTACCGCCGGTCGGGCACAGTTCGACGTGGCAAAAGATGCCGATCCATTCATCGTCAAGACCCCGGCCTATAACGTGCAAGTTACAGGTGCGCAATTCGAGGTAGACGTTCCACAGACAGAAGAGAAAGGAAAAGCAAAGATGGCTGGCAACAAAATGATAACAGCAATGGTAGGTCTATTACTGGGGACAAGTGTTTCGGCTCAAGCCGGATACAGGACGGAAGTGAAAGTGGCGCCATCGACGGAACCCCATCAATTCGTCGTGGAGTGCAAAATCATCGATCTCGGCAGAGGCGGCAAGACTGTGAGCATGCCCAAGATAGTCGTGATAGCAGGATTGGAAGGGCAGATCAAAATCGAAGACGAGCAGAAACAGAGTGGCGTGTTCTGCACCGCGATCGTGAAAGAGACCGATTCCGGCATTGAGGCGACCATAGCCGTAACCCTCAAGGAAAATGGTGAGGAGAAGCTGAACAGTTCCCAGATCGTAACCATGAAGAAATAGTCGGACCGAAACAGCATGCCAGGCGACGAGATATCCGTGAGCCTGACACACGCAGGTTGGTATTGTAGCGAGTCATAGGTATCAGGACGGCCAAGATACTTTTATTCACGAATTGCTATCGTTTATACGTGCCGGTCAGTTTTGCCTGGGCCAGGATGTGGCCTTTGATGGCGTCCAGGAGTTGGGCCTTGGTCAGGCCGCCCTTGAGGTCGAGTTGGGCGTCCAGGGCGTAGAGCGTGAAGACGTACCTGTGGGCCGGGCTGGTCGGCGGCGGCATAGACCCGCCGTAGCCGATCTCGCCGAAGTCATTTTTGCCCTGCAAGGCTCCGGCCGGGTCGGAAAGTTTTTCCGCATCGCTGACGCCTTCCGGCCGGCGGCAGACCATCGCCGCCGCCATTCTGACCAAGCTTCTGACGACCGGCCAGGCCGCCGATAACCGCAAACTCTCCGACGTCTGGCAGCGGATTTACGCCGTAACGGCCTACTATGTCGGCGTGGCCGACGACCTTTCATTCACCGACTACGCCGAGGCCCTGGCAAAGGTAATCGGCAAAGACCTTGACGCGGCAAAACTCCTAGACGACGATAAATTCTTCGCCGCCAAGGTGGAACTGGCAAAACTTCGCGGACCGGCAATCTATTCCGGCACCGGGAATGTGACGGTTACGGATCTTGCGGCGCTGGCGGGCAAGCCGTCGCCGGAAGTGCTGGCCAAAGTGCTCGACGTGACGATGGGCCTGCGAGTCATGGGCCAGCGGTTCGTGCCGGACAGCTACGCCATGGGCAAGATGGTCTTCCCGACGGTCAATGCCCCGACTGGCGGCGGTCTGCCGTGGAGCCTTGGCGATGTCGGGACCGGTCCCAGACGCGCCTTTCCCCGCAGCCTGGACGTGATGAGCGTCTTCGGCAGCGACAAGGCGGGCGAACTGCTCAAGAATATCGGCGACACCGCATATACAGGTTACGAAGAGGCGGCAGGCGAACTGCGAGGCGAGTTCGACAAGTTGAGCGCACTGGACTGGAACCGCAACCTTTACTGGTCGTGGATCTGGTCGCTCAAAGGCCTCAACACCCCGGTCGCCAAAGGGTATCCCAGCTTCATGCAGACGGGCGCTTGGCAGGATCGCCAGTTGTACGCGACCTCCGCAAGCTGGAGCCAGCTCCGCCACGACACCATCCTGTACGCCAAGCAGAGTTATACCTCGCACACCAAGGGCATGCCGCATATCCCCAAAGATGTGCCCGGCTATGTCGAGCCGTCGGCGGAATTTTATGGCCGGCTGCTGGCCCTGAATCACATGACCATCGCCGGACTCAACCAGATGAAGGTCCTGGACGAAACCGCCAACAAACGGCTGGCGAGCCTGGACGCGATCATCCAGCGACTGCTGGACATCTCGGTCAAGGAACTGGCCAACAAGGAATTGGCGAAGGATGATTACGACT
>JACRIL010000078.1 GCA_016235825.1 Planctomycetota bacterium | reverse complement strand
TTCTTGTTGGGCACAAGGGCAGTCAGTTCACGCCCGCCCTTCCTGTACAAAACGCCCTGATATTCCTGGTCGGCGACCTTCACGCTGCCCAACCTGATGAACTCGGCGGCCTCCGGGTCAGCGTCGCCGGGACGGGCGGTCGCCTTCTCGATCTTGTCCAGCGTTCCGGGGGCCGGCAATTTGTTGTATCGGACCTTGACCAGGTCGCCGGCCTTGAGGTCCCTTATCACATTCATTGCCGCGGTGTTGGGGTCGGCCCTGGTGCCGGCCGGATCGTTGTTGGGTATGGCGATCGCCATCTGCGAACCGCCGGCCCTGGGGGTTATCTGGAGCATCGTTACGGCCTTGCCCGCCGCCGTGCCAGGCCCGGTCCCGTTGTACTTGAACACGCCGGCCGTCAACCCGCTGTCCAGCGGCTCGGCGGCTGCGGCAATATTCATCATGCCCGGCATAATAAGTGCCGCAACCAGCAATCCCACTATTCTTCGCTTCATGGCCCGACTCCTTGTAATTGTTCCGAAATTGGTCTTTGAATGTTTTTGCCCGCTCACGGAGCGAGCCTGTTCTTTTCCATAAGAGCAATTCTGTCCGACAGAAAGGCCGGCCTCGCGGATTCACGCCGTCTGCCGATAAGTGCCTTCCTGCCGTTAAAAGGGTTCAAAAAACCGCTTTTTGTCAAAACAGCATCTGCGCCGTCAGAACTCCTCGCCGTGCCATACAGGCAAGGCTTCGTTATTCTTTCTCGTATCCATCCTGTTTTTGTCATAACGCGGCTCATTGTATTTACCCAAAATTGCTTTCTGAATGTTATTTTATGCCCGCACAGGGCCACAAGACAAGGTTGCCTTTAACGAAAGCTGGTATTACATGCCGGTGGCTTCCTTGACAGCCTTTTCGTACGAGCCGGCTTTTTTAAGGTGTTCCTGGGCCTTGTCGAATTGTTCGATGTTGTGGTAAAAATACGCCAGCATAGCGTGATCGAGGGCGGTATCCGTCATGCCGGCCATGTCTTCGGTCATGCCTATATAATCGTCGAGAGTCAGCTTTTCCCACTCAATGACCGTTTTTTTCCCGCCGCGGTCGACCAACGTAAGCCGGCCGCCGCCGTCCATCGACTCAACGTCAACCCTGGCATCGAGCGTCCTGCATTGGAATCTGGGCGCCTGGCCGCTCTTGAGATACAGTCCCAGGCGGAACCTGAGTTTGGCAACCCAGTCTTCCATTGTAACGAGTTTTTCGGATGCAACCACAGGTTTGGGTTTTTCCTCAATCTTCGGCTTTGCCTGGGAGACTGAAACAACGCCGGTCGCGCCCGGATTCGCAGCAGGGGGCCTGGAAACCACAGCGGCGTCTCTCGCGTTGCTGTCGGCCACTATCTTGAGCGGCGAGGCGTTCGGATTGCTCTTGTAGGGCGAGGGCGGCTCGCGGTTCCTGTCCGCCCACGGCGCGGAGAGCCGCCAAACCTGGATGTCGTCGTTGTACTGCACGCCGTTGTCAACGTTGCCGTTGGTGTACATGCCCCAGTGTACAGCCTCGAAGAACTGGTTGGAGTGGTTCTTCTGAGCCTCGAAGATGAGCTTGCCGTCCATCCACACCCATATCTTGCCGTCGCCAGCGGGGCGGTAATGGCCGTAGTATGTGAATCGCACCCACTTTTTCAGGGGGAACTTACGCATTTCGGGCGGCCCAACCCACTTCCAGTCGCAGTGGCACATCTCCAGCACCAGCGCCTTGGATCGCACCGACATGGTGTGAAGTCCAGGTCCCCATTTGGAGTTGCACCACGTGGCGAAGTGAATCCAGTCCCTGTCGGCGAATTTCGTCGGGTCGCAGTCCAGCCAGACGTACCAGGAGTTCACTATCGGCGACTCAACCCTGAAGCCATGGCAGGGGTAGGGCCGATGACATTCAGTCTGGGCGCCGACTATCCATCCTTTGTACGCGTAACGGCCGGAGAACACGTTTTCGGTCGTAATCGCGTAGGATTCCATGCGGCCGGCGAGAAGTTTCCCGTCGCGGGAAAAGACATGCCGGGCGATATAGCTCCATTCGCCGAGCGACGGATCCTCAAACCCGCTCTGCCAGACCGGGATGGCCTGGGGGTCGCCAGATGCGGCTTTGGCTGCCGGGGCGGACGCAGGAGTCGGACTTTGAGCCAATGCGACCTCGGCAACGACAAGGACCAACGCTATTGAAGCGAGTTTGACTGTATTCACAGGGTGCCCCTTAAGAACCAAAATCTGGTTGTCATGTTTCTCATCTATAGATATACATCCGGCCGCCGTTGAAAAATTCGATAAAAATGACTCTCCGTCAAAACGTGGTGAGGTGAACCGGCAAAACAATGGACAATGCATTGCTTTTCGCGGGCTAACTCTTGCTATGGCAGGAACTTAAGACGTTAGAGGATCGCATAATTTCCCTTCAAAGAAACCCCCAATTCCTGGCCCTGGCACCAAGGCGGCGGCATTATCGGACAGGTTTTTCTCCGATGGCACCAGTGCAGCCGTCTTGATCTTCAAAGCCACGAATGCCGATGAAATTGCGGATGACCGCTATTTCAGAATCGCGGGGCTACGATCTCAAGGTCGCCCCAGGCGTTTTCTTTTTGTCCCTGCTCAACGTTCTGTTTCCAGGGGTCCTTTCCGCAGGGCCATCGCAGATTCAACGCTCCGTTGTATCCGAGCACCAGGCCCAGACGGGTTCCAACGGCTGGTTCGGTCATTGGGCCGGGTTTGCCGATATATGCCCAGGGAATGAACCATTCCATGGCCCGTTTTCCGCCTTCCAGGCGGTGCCGGCGCACCACAATCCCATACTTATCCCTCGCCTCGGCATCGCTGTGCGTCTGCGGCGCGAACATGGTGAACGGACATGGGTACGTCAGTCGGACGGCCGCATCCGGCTTGTCGGCGGCTCCGAAGTTCGCCTGATACTGCATCCCGCTGAGGGCCAGAGTGTTCTGAACGGCCGAGAACCGGCTGACGACGGGATTGCCCGACCAGAGTTCTTTCGAGGACAGCCGGGCGATATGGAAATCTACGCCTTCATCCGGCCTGGCCTCGCCGCCGCTGACCTCGAAAAGCAGATACATGCCGGCCCGGCTGTGGGCCGCCTTCACGCTCATGGACGCATTTTCGCCCTTTGGCTGGGCGGCTGGTTCGGAGTTTTTCTTCTGGCCGCTGCCGTGCGATTGCGGGGTTATCGCGGCACGATCGCTATCCGCTCCGAATGCGGCCCAGAAAGGCGATATTCCATCGGCCTTGCCGAATTGCTCTTCCTGATCCGCTGTCAGGCCGTAAGCCGTCAGGACGGGGTCGTCAGGCGATGCCGGCGTCGCCGTCTTGCCCGGCTCCGCCGACGAACCGGCCGCAGGCCTGGAGCCTGTCGCAATAACATTTTCCAGCCAAATTTTCCGCTGGGCTTCCAGTGCCGCCGACAGCTTGGGATCGCGAACTATCACGTACGCCGGATATGACGTGAAGATCGTCCCGTCCTTGCCTACAGCCACGGCCACAAAAGCGTTAGCCGCCCGGCTGCCGTCCGCCGCCGCTTCCCATTTCAGCGGTTCGCCGCGCCGGACCTCGCCGAGTTTTTTCCCGCACTGGTAAAATTCCACTTTTTCGTATTCCAGATTTGCCGCCGCCTCGCACTCCAGGACCAGTTTCGATCCCGGATCTACCATGTTTCCTCCTATCGAACCCAGGAGCGTGCCTCTGGCGTTGGGGTTCACAATCTCTTTCAGGTTCGCTATCCGCAGCTTAAGCGGGTTGTTGTACGTCGCGATGGCCCGATACAGGATCGCCATCTCGGCGGTGGGCAGCCAGACGGCCTTGAGCGGATCGCCCTTGTATTGGCCGGCAGGGGCGATCTGCGCGGCGCCGCGGGGACCTTCCCAGGTCGAGGCGTCGGCCAGCCAGCCGTCCTCGCGCCGAAGGGTGTTGAGTTTGACCGGCCCCTTTCGCGGATCGGCGTCGGCGGGCAGGCGCAGCCGGATGCACGTCTCGTAATACGCCATGTCCACATCGTCGATGTGGCCGATCTCGTGTTTCTTGTTCTGTTCGGCGTCCCAGGCCCACAGAGAGCCTTTGGGACCCGTAACGCGGAAAAGCTCGGCGGTGTCCTCCATTCCGTCCCTGAAAAACGGGTCGTCAGGCCCGACGTGCATCCACGCCGGGACGCCCAGCACCGCGTCTTCGGGTGGAATCGCCCCATATGAAGGCCCCACGTTGGGCGTGATGCAGATCAGCCGTTCCGGCGCCACGCATGCCAAGGCATATGCGGTAACGCCGGCGTTGGAGCTTCCCCTGGCGATAAAAGGCACGTGCGCCAGCTCCGGATTTTTCCCCATCCGCGCCCAGTCTTCAAACACCTTCAGAATCACCTTGCCCGTTCCGGTCCGTACCTGCCCGCCGGGGAACCAGGTAACCCCGGCGACCCCAAAACCGAACCTCGCCGCGAATTCCTGCAACGCCAAATCCCTCGCTAAAAAACGCCGGTCTCCCCCGCTTCCGCCGGGGTTTCCGTGGAAAAGAATCCCGCGAACATATTCCACGTTTGGCGGAATCCACAAAGTGATTCCCTTCTTTCCTCCTGCGTCGCGATAATCATAGAAACAGCCGTCGAATATGATATCACCTCCGTCGAATGATTTGCCTTTCATTTCGGGTTCCTTTGAAGCAAGCGTCGTAGTTTGTAAGTTAACGGCACATCCTGTCAGCGCCGAAAAACCCATAAGCAATGTCAGAACTCCTGTTAAATTTCGCAAAGTCATTCCCTTTCCTATAAACGGATTTTATCGGACAGGTTTGTCCATCATCACATAGACTACTATATTTCTGATGATGTTGAAAGCGGATGGCGCGTCGTATCCGTCGAGGCCCCAACTGCTGTAGCCGACCATTCCGGCGGTGAGGTCTTCGGCGCTGAGAATAACTTTGGGTTTGTCGATGTCCTGCACGCTCATCAGCCGCGGCTCGGTCATCCCTCCGATGCGGGACCTGGTCGTTTTGCGGTACCTGACCTTTTCGATCGTCATGTCCTTCATCTGGTAGATCGGGCTGGACATGGGCATCGGCAGCAGGGCGTCTGGGCCATACAGTTCGGCGAGGAGTTCCTTGGCCGAGTCGGTGAAGCCCTTGCCGCCGCCGGCGGCGTCCATGACAAGCAGCCCGCCGGCATCGGCCCATTTTTTCAGGGCCTCCTTTTCATCGTCAGGCAGCTTGAATCCGCCCGTGCCGGTCAGGAATGCGAGCTTTATGTCGGCTGTCAGTTGGGTTGTCAGGATGCCCGTGATCGGCATGGACGAGGCGGGCGGGGTCGCGCCCTGCAAGGCCGGGGCGCTGGCGGATATCGCCGAATCATAATCAATCTGAATTTTGTGCGACTGGGCCATCAGGCGGCTCAACCGCTCCAGCGCCAGCGGCTCGGGATCGTAGTTGCCGGCGTACCGGATTCGGGCGGCCTTGATCTTCCTGTCGGCGGGGGCTTGGTCCGGCCAGACCTTCGAGCCGCGGAACCTGAACTGCTTGTCCGTAACGTACATCACCACGTTCGCGGCGGCCTCGAAACTAGACTTTGCCGTCGCAACCTGGTACTGCTGCCAGGAAACCGGAAGATCCACGTCGCTGTGTATCGCCAGCGGGCGGATGCCGTTGCTGATCTCCGAAAACCTCGCGGCCGCTCCGGATTTGTAGAGCAGCGTGTTGAGCGGATGGTCGCGGCCGCAGGCGGCCAGCTCGTATCTCGGGAAGAGCTTTTTGTACAGGTTCTTCATGCCGGTTCCGAACGGCGTCCCGCCGCACTCGGTGATGCTGAAGAGCATTCCGCCCTGATGGACGAACGCCCGGAGTTTTTCGATGTCCTCGGCGGAGAACTTTGGGTCCTTCGAGCCGGTGATGGTCAGGATCGGGGCGTCGTGCCATTCGTTGACATCTGATTTGAGCGTGATGATCTGCCAGTTGCTCTCGGTCTCGAAGGTCTTCTCGGACCATCGGCAGAAGTTGGCCAAGGCCCGCGGCCGGTTGTTCCAGTCGCCGTTGTATTCCAGCCGGTTGATCAGCACCGGCAGCCGCCCGCGAATCAGGAACAAAAGCCCGTAGTTTGTGCCGTGAACCTGTTCGTCCAGCCAATGCCCGTCGGGTTGTTGACTATTCAGCAGCCAGGATGCCCCCGCTTTGTACCAGTCGGTGGCGCCGAAATATTTGTAACCGCTGGCAAGTCCAACACGCTCAACGCCGTAGAAATAGTAGTTAAATCCATACGGCGGCTGAGCCCTCAGGCTTTGGGGGAAGTTCTTGTCCATCCAATCCAGTCCTTTTTTCACGGCGGCTATTTCGGAACTCACCTGGCATTTGATGAACTTGTCCATATGCAGCCAGTCGATGCAGACAAAGAGCGACGCTATGCCGGCGACAGTCATGCCCCCGTAACTTGCCGCTCTTGTTCCCTCACCCCTGCGTTCGGTGAGGTAATAACCCCAACCCCCATCATCGTTTTGGGCCTTTATCCAGCGTTTGAGGCATTTGTCCCAATAATCCTTGTTGATTTCTATTCCAGCCCTTGCCCCCGTCCAGACGCCATAGAGCCCGTATTGGCTGTTGGAGCTGTCGCCGACATCGCGAGCGAGACACGTATAGTTATATAACCCATCGGGGCCTGCTTTGATAAGAAGATCGGTATCTGCTGACAACTGCTTCATATATTTGTTGTCGAGCTGTTTGTTGACCGTGTACCAAGCCATGCACCTGAAGGCAACGGAGTAGATGAGATCGCATTGATTCTCCGGTTTGACCATCCAATCAAGCGCCTTGGCAATCCTTGGGTCCTTTGCCGGCACGCCGCTGGCGACCAGCGCATAGATGCTCATGGCAGTCGGGCCTTCCTTGTAGATAAACTGGCTCGGTGGCTGCCCCTTCTCATATGGGGGCCAGCTTCCATCATCCTTCTGCCTGGAGAAAATGTATTCCACCGCCTTGGTGATGGATTTTTCGATATTCTGGTCGGTGAGGGGGATGTCAGCACTTCGCTGGGCCGCAGCATTGGAAGTAAAAGCGAACAAGGCCACAATACCTGTTATTTGAGATATGGCGAGCCGCATTTGCCGGACTCCTTTATATGGCAAGTAAAATTGATCTTGATCGTAATTGTCCTTCTGTCTTTCAAAGTCTGCGGACGCAATATCCATGTTTGCATGCTGATCCGGGTTCTCATGCAATTGATTCTGTCAATTCCTTCATCCGATTTTAGTGTTCCGGCGGTTTTCTGCCAGTGGCGTTTTCCCGCGAACGCCCCGGCCCTCGACGCGGTCTGGAGACCGCTCTCCGGATCGCGCGAGACGGCGGCTCTGCGCCAACCGATGTTATTCGACCTCCCACGCATATGCCTGCATCGAACAGGGAGGCAGCGTCAACTTGCCGCCGTTTTCCAACTGCAATTGCGATTCGACGATTTCCACCTGCGGTTTGTCGTTCTCGAGTTCATTGCTCGCGGACGGCTTGTCGCCCGCCATGGTCCAGCACTTCACCGGTCCTTTGGGCTTGCCCTGGAATCGCACTTCCACCGGCCGGCTGTCTTTAAGGTCAAGATTCACCAGGATCAGCCCCCGTTTCTTGCCGTCGCTGAAGGCGTAGCTCCAGATGCAGTCTGCGCTGAAGTTTTCCAGCGAGGTCTTCCTGTCCTCCGATCTTCCGGCGGCGCCCTGGAAAGTCGGGTTTGCCCCGCTGTGGACGGTTTCAACCAGATTCCCGCCCAGAACTTTGTTGGCCAGGGCGCAGCCCAGGAACGTCGGTCTGTAACGCTCCTTCCCCTTGCGCATGGTCAGGGCTACACCAGACAAACGGGCTCGGCCTCCGTTTGGCATTTTGGAATCATACTGCGCCAGCACAAACACATTCTGTATTCGAGTGCCTTGCCGCTTCAGCATGAGAAGCAAGGTGTTCGCCAGGTTCACGCCGCCGGCAAGCGATGTGATAATGGTGTTGCGGGGTTCAGGCGGCCCATCGCCACTGGCCCCATAGTTGACCTCGTAGAATGACAATTCGATGCCGGCCTTCCTGGTTGCCGCATATGTCCTGTTCAAGGAGCTGTCTTCTTTAAGCGTTCTTTGCAATGCCCAACTGAACACCCACCGGAAAAGCTTGTCATCGCTGTCCAGTTTTTCCACGTCAGCCTTCTCAAGGAATTGCGCCATATATGGCGCAATCGATATCCGGTCGGCATTTGGCACGTCGGCGCAAATCTGTTCTGTCACACCGATATTATTCGCGTGCGAGCCGGCATGGAAAATGACATTTGATTTGTAGTATGGCGAGGTCTTGCCGAGGCTTATAAGGTCCTTCCAGTAATCCGGCCCGTTGAATCCGCCGCATTTGTAGTGTGCGGCACTGTTCCAGGCCTCGTTGCCGAATTCCACGTGAATCTGCCTGAGCGTTTCCGTCCAGGGTTTGGGATGGCCCATGTCGGCCCGGAGCTTGCCGTATTTGCTGTCTGCCGGACCGCCAAGATATTCCATGAAACTCTTCATCTCGTCCATGTGCATGGTTCCCGGCAGGCAGTACCAAGGCTCGACGCCCAGATATTCGCACAACTGATACATCTCGTGCAGACTATACGCGCCAAACGTGCTACTCAAACGCATGTTGTAAGGCCCGATTGTATCGGATAGTGAAGAAGAGTAGGCATAGGCTTTTATAGGAGGCATCAGCGTGTTTTCCACCGAATTGCCGCCTATCTGCAAAAATCTCAAAACGCTGGGATTGTATAATTTAACGGCCTCGACGCAATCGTCGCGGAATGCCGTCGGGTTTTTGTCGCTCTCGTTCCATGCCTCGATATCGTCAACCAGAACCTGGCCTCCATCGGACTTTAAAACGATCTGTCCCATGGCCCCCGCGGCATCCTGGGCGTCTTTGGGCTCGGTGAATCCCTCCACTTTGAGCGTCAGTTGATATTTCTTCCACTGGTTCGTCAACTCCACGGGTTGGCTGGCTAAAATGTTTTGGCCTTCGACAAATTCAACCGTCAATTTGGGGTTGCCTTCCTTGGCCTTTGCCCATAACTCGACGTGCCAGGTGCCGTTGTTGTCGGCGAATCGCTGTGCGGATATCCGATACATGACACTGGCCGGACCGCTTGCCGACTTCAGGCACAAGGCCGCGCAGCCGAAGCTTTCCGGAGGCGTGTCGCCGATGACGATCTGGTTGTCCTTCGTTGTGCTGGAACTTCCCAGCGGGCGGAATTGACCCTCGCGAATCCTCTCAAGATTCTCCACCAACAGCCCGATTCGTGCATTTTGTTCTGCCGTGATCGGCTTGTCCAATTCGAAATATGCCAGTTGCCGTCCCTGCCTATCTTTGGAGCCGATGGATTTGATCTTCCCGCTGGTCTGCTTGTTGGGGCCTGAAAGGATTGTGTATGTCCCTTCGAGTAAAACCTTCTTCCAGTCTTCCGTCACCTGAGACCAGCTCAGCACGCCGTTGGCGTCGGTTTGAGGTGAAAAGTGGCACTGGCGATACAGCGTGCCCTCGAAGTTTTCCTGCACCCGCTTTTTTACCAGCACGGCGCCGTTAAAGACGCTATCGCCCCCAAGATTGATGCCGAGCCGGCAGGTATCCTTGACCAGTATCTTGTCGGTGATTTCCACGACTGTAACCTTGTCGTTCGAAGATGCCGGCGGGGTCGAGGGGTTTGCAGGCGCGATCGTTTCGACCTTGGGCGGAGCGGCTTTGGGCGGCGCAGTTGATGTAGCCGGCGGTCTTACAGGCCTTCCGCCCGGCCCGGCAGCCGCCGCCATGTATGTGCCCGCCGCCATCGCGCCAACCAGACAAATCACCGCCGTCAGCATCGCGGCAACCTTCACCTTTGCAATGAACAGCATGTTTAAAGCTCCTTTCGAAAGCGCCAGAACTTTGGCGGACGCCGCTCCTGTGGCAATCGCTTTGGATGTAAACGTCAAAGCCGCCATCTTGGTTACCGAGGCCACAAATGCGGACGAGACACTGGCGGTCGCCTGGCTTGCCATCGCAGTCGTCAAGGCGGCCACCGAAACAGCCGCGCCGGTTTTTGCAAGGTGGGTCCGCAGGAGCTGTCTGCCGTAGTTGAGACGCGACATGATCGTGCCTCTTTTCTTGCCCAACATTTGTGCGATTTGGTCCTGGCTGTACCCTTCAAGATGATGCAGTATGATGGGCAGGCGGTATTTGTCGGGCAGTTTGGCCAGCCCCGCGTGAAGCATGTCCGACGGAACGCTCTCACCTTGCATTTGTGCCGTTTTCCATTTCATGGCGGCTGCCTCCTGTTCGTGCCGCGTTCGCACTGTTATTGACCGCTTCTCGCAGGATGCCGCATACCAGGCCACGCGATGCAGCCAGCCGGCAAGCGTGGGATGCCGCCGGAGCGACGAGGCCTTGTGGAAAAGCGCCAGAAAAACCGCCTGAGCGGCATCCTCGGCGTCGGAACTGTTCCCCAGCACCGACCGGCAGGTGCCCAGGACCAGAGGCCCGTGCCGCCTGACGATTTCCGCGAAGGCCTCGTGCCTCCGGTCCTCGACAAAGGCGGTCAGCAGCTCTCCGTCGTTCGTTGCCGTTAAATTTGCGGTAGCCATGTTTCCCATCTATTTATATACGTTCTGCCGCCGTCAAAAAATTCGATAAATATATTTTTCCCTGCGCCGGGCCATTGTCCGGAACTAAGGCCGGGCAGCCGGACCGGAGGCCGGTTTTTCCACCGATGCGTAGATGGCGATATTCCTGGCGATTTCAAAAGCCGACTGGGGCATATACCCGTCTTCGCCCCAACTGCTGTATCCGACCAGTCCCGCAGTCAGATCCTCTGCGCTGACAATTACTTTTGGCCTGTCACCCGCCAGCACGCTCAACAGACGCGGTTCCGTGATTCCGCCGATGCGCGTCAGTGTCGCGCGGCGATACTTGACCTTGTCGATCTTCATGTCCTTGAGCTGGTAAACCGGGCTGTCCAGCGGCAGAGGCAGAAGCACATCGGCGCCCCACAGTTCGGCTATCAAATCCTTGGCCGAGTCGGCAAAGCCCCTGGAAGCGCCCGCCGCATCCATCACGAGCAGCCCGCCGTCGTCCACCCACTTCTTCAACGCCTGCTTTTCCTGGTCCGCCAGTTTGAACCCGCCCGTGCCCGTCAAGAATGCAATCTTGACGTCTGCCGCAAGCTCCGACGGCAGCAGGCCTGTTTCGGGCAGGCCCGTCGCGGCGGAGTTGGACGGTCCGCTTGCCGGCGCTCCGGCCGGAGGCATGGCTATATCCAACTTCAGGTCATGCTGCTGGGCCATCTGCCTGCCCAGACGCTGCAGCGCCAACGGCTCGGGATCATAGTTGCCGGCGTAGCGGACCCTCGCAACCCTGAGCGTTCGCGAGGGCGACTTTGCCGGTTCTTCCGGCCAGACCTTTGAACCGCGGTTTACGAGATGCTTGTCGGTTACGTACATCAGTACATTGGCGCCAGCCTCGAAATTCATCCTGGCCGTAGCCGCCGCATATGTCTGCCACGAAACCGGCAGGTCGGCGTCCGTGTGGATCGCCAGCGGCCGGATGCCGTTGCTGACGATGAAAAACGCCGGCACGCCGGGCAGCTTGTACTGGCAGGTGAAGATCGGGTGATCTTTGCCGGCGGCCGTCAACTCATACTTCGGGAACATTTTTGCGTAAGCATCCTTCATCCCCTTGCCGAACGCCGCTCCGCCGCCGCACTCGGTTATTGAAAAGAGCGTCCCGCCCTGATTGACGTATGTCCGCAGCTTGACGATGTCCTCGTCGGTGAATTTGGGCGCCTTGGCGCCTGTCAGTGTCAATACAGGCGCGTCGTGCCACTCGCCGACATTGCTCTTGAGCGTGATGATCTGCCAGTTGACCTCCTGCTCATAGATATTCTCGGCCCAGCGGCAGAAATTGGCCAGCGCCCGCGGCCGGTTGTTCCAGTCGCCGTCGTACTCAAGCCGGTTGAAGATCACGCCGTGCTGCCCGCGGATCAGAAACAGCATCGCGTATGATGAGGCTATATCGGGTCCCCAGTGGCTGGTCCATGAACCATCCTGGGCCTGGAGGTTCAGGATTCTGACCGAACCCAGCTTGTACCAGTCGGCGTCGCCAAAATACTTGTAGCCGCTGGCCAGGCCTATCCGCTCAATCCCGTACAAGCCGTAGAAAAATTCTCCGTCCTGGCTGCCGACCGGTCTTTGCGATATCACGTTCCTGAAATTGGCGATGTACCAGTCGAGACCTTTTTTGACGGGTGCATACTCCGTCGGCACGTTGCACTTGATGAATTTGTCCCCCATCAGCGCGTCAATGCAGACGAACAGAGATGCGATTCCCGCCGCGGTCATGGTGTAAGTCGAGTTCTCTCCGCTTTCATAGCTCCATCCTCCGTCGGGTTTCTGAAGGGGCATCCAGTATTTCAGGACTTTGTCCCAATAATCCTTCGGTATTTCCATGTTCGCCCGATAGCCTGCCCAGACGGCAAGAACGCCGTATTGACTGTTGGAAGGATCGGCATAACGTGGATCTGCCAGGCGGGATGATTTCATATAATACCAGTAGCCGCCGTTAAACTGCTTGTCTTTGTCCGGCAAATATTTGGCGACATCCGCTTCCAGAAGCTTTCGGTACCTGCTTGCGGCGGCTTTGTCGCTGTCCCTGGCCTGCTTCCACGCCCGCAGCCATGCCTGGCATCTGAAAGAAATCGCGTATGTTGTGAACTTTCCTTCATCGGAGTCGGGGTTGTCAGCCAGCCACTTGAGACCTTTAGCGATTTTTTCATTCTGGAACGTCAGCCCCTTTTCCATGAGAGCATACAAGACGATAGCCGTGGCGCCTATCTTGCAGTTATGATTATCATTTCTGGTTCCAAATTCCCTGCCCCAAAAGAGGGGAGCGGACCAGCTTCCGTCGGCCATCTGTCGGGATAATAGAAACTCGGTCCCTTTTTCGATGGCTTTCCCGACGGCCTGGTCGGAGAACTGGATCCTGGCGTTTTTGAAGTCGAACTGGGCCGATGCAATCGAAGGGCAAACGACTACTGCCGCTGCCAGGACAATTAATCCGGCTAATTTCATGATAATCTCCTTCAATAATACACGTCCTGCTGGCATCGGAAAATTCGATAAATTATTCAAACTGGCCCAAATCGGCCGATTTGAGTTGTGTTGCCCGCCCAAAACAGCGAAGAAACTCACATTTATCGAATTTTTTAACCGCGGCAGGATGTATACCAAGATGAGAAATATGGCGACTAAGCACGAAAAGGTGCAGCAATGGCTCAATCGGCATCCTCGCTTCCACATCCACTTCATCCCGACCAGCAGCTCGTGGCTGACAGGAGACCTTTACTCATAGAAGGGTTCTGCCGGGCCGCGCAGCACGCTTGCCCCGAACGTGGCCAGATAGATGACGGATTTGTCCTTCGGGTCGAACGCTACCCGCTGGATATTCCGGAAGGGCAGATTCTCAAAAGGCAGCCAGGTCTTGCCGTCGTCCTTGGAAAGCCACAGTGCCGGTCCGGGCGAATTCTCGCAGAGGGTCATGTAAATCCACCCCTTGTTATGCGGGCTGAAAAAACCGCCGAAGTGCTGCGGCCCCTTGCGGACCAGGAGTTTCCATGTCTTTCCGCCGTCGTCGGTGCGGTACAGTCCGCCCTGCTTGTCCTGCCCGGCGTCAGCGGCGCCGACGAGGACCGTCTTGCCGTCCTGCGGATTGACGGAGAAATCCTTGGGCCAGTAAAGCGGATTACCGGCCGTTGCGCACTGCCACGTCTCGCCGCCGTCGGCAGAGCGATAGAGGCCCGGGCCGTCTTTCACAAAATCCTTGCCGCTCTTGAGGGCGGTTATCAGGACCCAGAGCGTGCCGTCCGAATGCAGAATAACTTTCGTCGCCCGCATGTTCGTCTGCGAACCCAGGCCGCTGTTTTTTGCCGTCCATGTTTTGCCGTCGTCGGCCGATTTGTAAACGCCGTGCCCGAATACCGCGGCGTAAAGCGTCCGCTTGCCCTTGGGGCTGGCCGGATCGACCACGACCGAAAGGGCCGGCGCGACGGGCAGGCCCTGGTTGCCCGCCTGCCAGCTCTGGGCGAAATCCGTGCTCACGCACACGCCGCCGGGACCTTTGGCATTGTGCCGGTTCTGGATGATGTTGTCGTTGGGTATGTCGTGCACGTTCGAGAACGCGCCCCAGACCTTGCCCTTTTCCTGCGGGTCGAACGCAAGTTCATAGCAGGTATTCCGCCACTGCGGCCGCTCGCCCGGCCCCCACCACAGCCATGTCTTTCCGGCGTTTTCGCTGCGGGCAAAGCCGATGTCCGTGTAGCAGATGTAATGCCGGGCCGGGTCGAACGGGTCGATGTAATAATTCCACGTGGTTGTTACGACCAGGCCGGTGTTGAGAAACTCCGCCAGCGGATTGCGGCGGGCCTTGGGGTCGATCTTTTCGGGATTGGCGACCTTGCAATGCCCGGTGAGCCATGCCTTGCCGCCGTCATTGGTGATGAAGCAGTTGCCGCTATCCACGGCCATCACGATGTCGGGATTCGTCTGGCAGATCGCCGCGCCGTAAGGAACGGCCTGATAGAACTGGCCGTCGCCGAGTGTAGTGTAGTCCGGCTGAAGATTGCAGCCGGGCCAGCGGGGGTCCGGGTTGAACGTCGGTTTCCAGGTCGCGCCGGCGTCGTCGGATCGATAGATGGCCGTATGATGCGGCGGCGGAATGCCCGTGTTGGCGTTAAAGGCGTAAACGCGCAGCGGGTCGGCGTCGGTTGTCAGGACCTGATGATATTGCACGACGTCGCCCATGGCCCACTGGTCGAATGCCTTGGTCTCCTTGTTAAGCCCCTCGCCGAGGCCTGAGGTCCACGTCTCGCCGCAGTCCTTCGAGATAAAAATTCCGCCGGCGAGTTTGCCTTCCTGAACCTTGCACGGAATCGCGCAATAAAGGATCGTCAGTCCTTTGGCGTCTGCGCCGGCCGCATTTTCAGCTGGCGGCCTGGCCCCGCCCGCAAAACCGCGAATCTCCCGCCAGGGCAGCCCCCGACACTTCGACGCCCATGTCTTTCCGCCGTCGTCCGATCGCCAGATTCCTTTTTCTGTGGCGGCCAGGCAGATGCGTTTTTCGACCGGGCTGGTCCGGTCGAAAAAGAACGCGATGACCTTGCCCTCCGGGCCGGCGCATTTGCCCCAGGTTTTTCCGCCGTCCTGCGAGACGCACGCGCCATCATCGACTCCCGCCAGCATCCGCTGTGGCCTGGCCGGGTCTATCGCTATCTGCCCCGTGAGCCTGCCCTTGAGGTCGCCGATCTTCTGCCACGTCCTTCCTGCGTCGCGGCTGACTTTTAGCTGGCCCGACCAGCCATCGGCGGAATATACGATCTGAGGATCGGTCGGGTGAAACGCCGGCTGGCATGACGTGTTGCCCGAAAGCTGGTCGGCGTGGATCATCGTCCAGTTCCGCCCGCCGTCGCGCGAGATATATGCCCCGCTCATGTCGCAGTGGATCAGCATCAGCTTGGGGTCGGCCGGGCTGATCGCCGGGCAAAACATCGACCCTCCGCCCGAAAGTCCCAGCGGCTGCCATACATCCCCGTTTTTCCCGGAAGCGGCCTGCTTCGATTGAGCCGGCGCCTCACCGGCGCCAATCAGGCCATGCAATCCTGCCGCCACAATCGCAGCGGCAATCAGGGTTCGCCAATTCATGCCGATAGCCATTCAATAAACCTCCCTGTCAGTCCATTGAAAAGTGTCATTTTTCGTGGCACGGACGTCTCGTCCGTGTGTTCCAGGGGCGTCCCGCCCCTGGAATCCAACAAAATAACACAAACCACGACCGAGACGGTCGTGGAACACACGGGCAAGATGCCCGTGCCACTTTTTCAACGGCTGCTTATGCCCTAAAGAATCCGCTACTGGCGATATTGGAGCGCCTTGACCCATTTGATGTAGGCCCTTTCAACGCTCCCGATCCCGGTATCGAAGACGTGTTCGATGGCCTTGACGTCGTCGCCTTCCTTGCCATGATTGGCCAGGAAATATTTGTAGAAATCCTTGAGCACGCCCTTGTGCTGCATGTACATGACGAAGTATCGGGCCTGCGCGTAATTTATTCCCTGCTGCGTGCCATAAAAGTCCCGTTTTGTAACCAGGTCCTCCAGCGACCGCAGCTTGCCGTCGGCGATGGCCTTCTGCAGGGCCGGCAGCCGCCAGTTGAGAGCCCCGACGATCTCGTCCTTGTTGACGTAGCATCCCTCGTGCAGGCTGGCCAGGCCCTCGTTGAACCACGTAGGCAGGTCGGGGAAGTCGTAGACGATCAGGGCGTGAGTCAGTTCGTGGATGAGCGTGCCGCCGCCGGTGCCTATGTTCATCACCATCGTCCGCCGGTCGGGCTTGTAATAGCCGAAATGCGAGACATCCGTGTCGTCGAACAGTTTCTTCGCCCATGACCGATAGCTCTTGTCGTCGGCGAAAAGCAGGACGGTGATAACCTTGTCCGGCCGGACTTTGAAATAACTGGCATACAGGGCCTCGGCCGGCCTGAGCACGTCGGCCTCGACAAGCGCCTGCAACTGCTGTTTGGTCATGTTGCCCGCCGCCACGAACGGCGGCTCGACGATGTACGAGAACGAATCGTCCAGCTTTTCGGCAAGGTCTTTCTGGGCTTTTTTGCAGGCCTCTTTTAGTTCGTCGGACGGGTATTTGGCCGGCGAGGATGACGGGCGGCTTGCCGGCGTTTCGCCGGCCATCGGCTGGCGTTCTGCCGACAATGCCTTCTCAGGCCCGGCGCCGCCGGAAGGAGCAAGCCTGTTGGGCGACAACAGCCAGCCTATTCCCGCGCCGGCCAGCAGGGCAACCGCAAACAGCGCATATTTTTTCCATCGTTTGTTCATGCTATATCAGACACGCTTACGTCCGGAAAGTTTCTGAAAAACCGGCTCTTATTTAGCAGGTTCGGCACGCTTTTTTTCGACCATGTCCCGCAGCTTTTTGAGGGCCTGCAGCTCGATCTGCCTGACCCGCTCCTTGGATATTCCCATGCTCTGGCCGAGCTGGTCGAACGTCTTGGGCTGGACGGTCTCGTCCAGCCCGTAATGGTCGATCAGTATGGCCCGCTCGCGCGGCGATAGTTGGGTCAGCATCGAGTCGATGCTCTCCCGCAATTCCGAAACGTTCATCTCCGCCGGGTCATACCCGCGCAGGCCTGCGGCAATTTCAAGCACTTCGTCGTGCCCGGTGGCGAACCGGTCGAGCTGGTATTTTTCCCGCGGAACACTGCGGGCGAAATTCCGCATGATTGCCCACGAGGCGTACGTGGAAAACCGGTACCCGCGGGAATAATCGAACTTCTCGACCGCCCTCATGAGCGAAACGTTGCCGTCGCTTATCAACTCGAACAGGTTGAGCGGGCCGGCCATATGCTTCTTGGCGATCGAAACGACCAGCCGGAGATTCGATCGGACGATCCGGTTTTTTATCACGTTGGCCGACAACAGCAGGTTCTCGATCTCCTTGAGCTGCGCGGTGCGGACGTGGTTCATGTCGATCTGCTTGCGGAGTTTGTCGGCCTTGTACTTCAGATAGTTGTACCGCCTGAAAAGGTCCGCCTCCAGATCGGGCGCAAGCAGCGGAACTTCGTAAAGCGCGCTCAAATAGGGCGGAAGGTCGACGCCGGACTTGCGAGGCTGCCTGGATGCCGGTTTGCCGCGTTCCGGCGGATCGGGCGGGGCGATGCCGGCCATGATAATCGCGTCGGCATTGGGCTTGTCGAACTGGGTGTTATGTATGTAGGCGATGGGCCTCTGGAGCAGTTGCAGGGCCCGCATCTCGTTGATTATGCGATAAATGCTTCCGCGGGTCCTGCGATACTGTTTGGCTATCGCCGGGACAGGCATGCCGCTGATGAAATTGCGGTATATGACGGACCTTTCCTGCTCGTCCAGCGGCCCGGTGAGATTCGGAAAGATCGCGTCGTCCGGGTGCTCGATATCGTGCTTGCGGATCGTGTAGCGGACGGTTTCGACCGCCCTGCCGGTCCTGGTGGCCAGGCGGCGGGCCACGTCGCTCAGCGTGCAGTTCGTGAATGAAATCATCCGTCTGGCGCGGCGGATGATATCGTTGCGGTCGGCAAGGGTCAACTGGGTGAACTTCATCGACCGGACGACCTGCCCGCGGTTGTTCTGGACGAACCAGCGGACGGAACTGTCCAGGAAGGCCAGCCGCCGCTTGCTGTCGGGAAAAATCATGCGCCTTGACGGCAGGCAGCGATTGCGCCATCTCTGAACGGTCTTGAGCGAGATGCTGTAATGGCTCGCCAGGGCCTGGTTGTCGTAGACCGGCTCGGCGTAATCGGTGGTCCTCAGATCGAAGCTGTCCGACACGTCGATCATCAGTTGAAGCAGGTCGCGGCGGAGCGTTTTGCCCGACACCAGGGAATTCATGTTCTGGCCCCGCCTGGTCCGGTAGCCTGTGATCCTGAAAATCACGAATTCAAACGGATAGTCCCGGTCCGGCTCGATCATCTGGACGAGGGACTCGGCGGCATCGACGTAGCTCTTTTTGAGCCTTCGCAGGCCCGCGGAAAGTTCCGCTGACAGGTCTTCGATCTGTTTATTCTGATACTTCGGCATTACGCGAGGGTCCTAAACGCGAGCCGGCTTCATGCAGCCCGACTCATCAATCAGCCGTCAACGGCCGCTGCATCCAAGTATGATAAAAAATGTCCGGCATGGCAACGCATTTTCGCGTCAGGCGGGCGGAAAAGAGAAGGGCGGATATTATATCCGCCCTGTTTTGATTATCGGCCAATCCGCGGGAATCCGGCCAAACACGGCCCGCAAACGGCCGCAAACACACGCAGCCGCCGGTTTATTTTTTCGGATTCAGAATTTCCTGGAGCCTGCGGATGTTTTCAAGCATCGGCGAGGCATCCTTGCCGTTCAGCGCGTCGTCGAGATTTTTCAGGGCATTAGCGCGGTATTCCGCATTGCCGGGATCGAGCGTCAAAAGCATGACGTAGGCGTCGGCCATCCTGCCCTCGTAAGCCCACTTGAGGTCCCTGGCGTCGAGACCCTTGGCGGCTTCCTTGTCGAGATTTTCCAGGCTCTTGTCCAGCTTCTTGGCCGCGGCCTCAAAGTTATTTGCCGCCGCGCTGAAACTGTCGGCGGCCGCTTTCTTGAGGTCATCCATATTCTTGCAGCAGTCATCCAGTTTGGCGATTGAGTCCGGCAGCGGCAGCTTGGCCGCATCATATGTGGTTTTCACCAAAGCGGCAAAATCCCTTACCCTGTTGAGCATCTGACAATTCCTGACCGTCTGTTCGCCGAGCGTCATCCTCAGATCGCCGAGCTGCGCCTGAATGCCGGATTTTTCACCCTGCGAGCAGTCTATGTCGGCCTTGGTTACATCTCCCTTCGCCTTGTCGTAAGCCTTTTTCGCCTCCTCGAAAGAGGTCCTGGCCTGGCCGGCAAGCTCGAACATCTCGGAGGTAATCTGCTTCATCAGGTCCTGCCAGACGGCCAGACGGTCGTCAATACCCTTCTGCTGGGCCGCAATCTTGCCCTTGGCGTCGGTCCGCTTGTCAGTGATTTCTTTGCCGGCCGCTAACTTGGCATTCGCCTCCGCCAGTTTGGCCTGCAATTCCTTACCCTTCACCTTCAAATCGTCAAGCTGAATCTCCATTTGCCCGATCTTGAGGTACGAATCCTTGACCTCCTGGTTTTTGGGCTCGGTCAGATCGTAGGTCTTGATGCTTTCTTCGCCCTTCTGCCGGGCGCTTTTGGCCTTCAGATCCATGATTTCATTGCTCAGGGATGAGATCCGGGTCTTGAGCTTTTCGATATCGTCGGCTACCCTCTTCTGCTCGTCGGAATTGGCCGTGATTTCCGAGTGGATTTTTTTGGCGTCTTCCTCGCCCTTGAGCAGTTTGTCGTTCAGGTCGGTTTTTTCATCCTGTATTTTCAGCAGTTCGTCCAAATACGGTTTTTTGTTGGCGTCGATCTTGATCAGCCAGACCACCCACTCGCCCCGCCTGGCGGCGCCGTCAATCGCCTGGCAATAGGGCTTGGATGTCAGATACTGGTAGTAGCCCGCCAGACAGCGAACCCTGGCGAGCATCGAATATGCCAGCACCAGATCGGACTTCGGGGCGTCCTTATTCTCGTCGATGGCCTTCGTAAGGATCGCCTCGGCTTCCTTCAGTTTGGCCGGAACCTTCGGATTGACCACCAGAGACGGGTCCATCGGGGACAGGCTCAGGGAATGGCTTGAACCGGCGCCGCCGGCGGGCATCGAAGTTCCCGCGATCTGGGGGTCCAGTATCTCGATGCTGGCAGGATTGGCCGGGCTTCGGAGATAAGGCTCGGTTACGTTCTTCTGGTCGTCATCGCTCTGGGCCTTGACCACCTTGGGCGGCGGCTGAGACGGAAGAGTGGTCGGCAAAGTCCAGGGTATGGCCAGATTGGAAAGTTCCTGTTTGAGCTTGTCGTAATCGCCCGGTTTGATAACGCCGATCACATTGAGCTTGTCGATGACGGTCAGTGCGACCCTGCCGTCAAGAATCTCCTGGGGGTCTACGCCTTCGCTTTTTGCCACAATATCCTGCCAGTTTTTATAATGCTTATCCAGAATGTTTTTCAGGGTCAGCACTTCGCTCTGGCTTTTGGCGCCGGTTTCGTCGGCGTCGGGCGCCATCGTCTGAACTTTTATTATGAGGTCCCATTGCTTTTTTATATCTTTTTTCGCTTGCAGATTGTTTTCGTCTACGCCTCTGCTCAGAGGATCAACCTTGCGGCCGGCGGAAGGGTCGCCCGGAAGGACTTCATTATTTTTCGCGGTGTCTATGTATACCGGGGTGGAAAGCATCGCCTGGGCGGCGTCGTAGAGTCGTCGGGCATCGTCGACGGCCTGGCGGACATCCTTGCCGGCCTTGCGAACTTTGGAGTCCTGGCAGCCGCACGCCATGAGCAGAGTCGCTGCGGCAACCGTCAAAATGGTTGCAACGGTGAAAAATCCAGCTTTATGTCTAAACACGGTTTTTCTCCCGACTGACTATAGTCATCGACCCAAGTCAAGCTTCTACAACAGTCTTTTTTACCATACTTTACATTGATTATCAACAGATTCTCACAGCCTGCTGCATCCCGTGAATAAAGGCTCCAGGCCCTCTTCGGGCCTGGAGCCTGTCCGAACAACTTAAGAGCCTATCGCGGTTATTCGGATAGTTTCTTATGCACGGCCCGTTTCGGCGCGTTGTCCGGCCTGAGGCAGGTTCTCAAGCACGGCGATAATCGGCCTTATATAGTCGGTGTAAAATCCCCCGGTCCGCTTTTCCACAACGCTGAAAAATATGGACTGCCCCAGAGTTTGAACGCTGAATCCGTCCTTGCCCAGATTTCCGGCCAGCCGGGTGAACAGCCGGGCGAATTCGGCGTCTCCGCCGTACGCCCAGCAGTCGAGCCGGCCAGATGCCGGCCTGACTTCCAGGGGGGCGTCGGCCAGATCGCGGTCATTCCATAGCGTCGCCGCCGGAAGCGGAAAGCCGAGTTCAAAGATTATAATGCTGTAATGCTTCGTCAGCCTCCGCGTGCCGTGCCCGTTCTCGTGGTGAAATTGCATCGCCCGGACCGGCCAGCCGTCGACCCGCCCATAAGAGACGTTTTCCGCCAGAGGGCTGTGGCCGCTGCAAATAACAGGAAACTGGCGGTAGCGGCGAGGGACGTCAAACGGGTCGTCGGGGCTGAATCTCAACCCCATCGACTGGGCCCTGGCGGCCAGGCCGGCCGTGCGACGCCATCGCCGCAAGCCCAGAACGACAAAGGAAACCACGGCTGTCGCCAGGCTTCCCACCAACACTATCACCAGGACTGGATGCATCTCCGGCCGGCCCCTTATGATTTGATTGTTTTGAGGTTCATTCCTACTTGCCGGCAGGACGCGTCTCGCCAAGGATTTCCCTCACGGATACCTTTAGCTGGAAGAAGCGTTTTTCCACGCCCCAGGGCGCCCAACTGTCAAGGTTATAATCGACCCTCATGAGAAGCTGAAGGCTGGACATCCACTCGGATATCTTCTTATAGTTTACTGAATCCTTGCTGTCGCAGAGGAAGGGTTTTTCGATCGGGCTGACCGTGGCGCCGCCCGCGTTAATCTCTTTCTGGTTGGCGAAAGGATGCTTCATGTCAGTCTTGTCCCGCGGCAGGCTGTAGCACAGCAGCAGCGATTTCTCCGGCTGCTGGACGTCTATCATCCTGGCGCCCTTGTTAAAGCCCCTGAGAATTATGAAATTGGTGTATAATTCCCGCTCAATGTTTCCTCCGCCGCTGTAAAGGTAAAATCCGCCCTTGATGTCCGATCCCGACCCGCCGTGGCAATTCGCAGACGCGCAGTTTGACCTGATCAGCGGCCAGATTTTCCTGAATTCCACCATGAATTTCGGGTCGGTATTTATCTTCACGGCGTCTTTCACCTCATCCCTGTCCTTGCCGCCGAAAGCGTCCAGCATGAACCAGAGCTTCTCAAAGTCGTTCATCTTCTGGAACGTTTTTTCGTCGTAGCCGTCCCGGCCCGCAAGCTTTTTCATGAATCCTTTCAGGGTATTCGGTTTGAATTCGACCCTTACATCCTTGTCCTCCTTGGTCAGTTCCTCCAGGCGTATCCGGGAAATCTGTTCGGGCGTCAACAGTTCCTTGGTAAAGTCGTGAACGACCTCGCCGCCTGTTTTCGGCGTGTTGCCAACGCCCTGAGTGGCGGCGGGCGTGCCGCCGTTATCGGGCGTTCTGCCGCCAATGGCGCTTTCGATCTTTTCCTTGAGCTTGGGGCCGACCGTTGCATAGAACGATCCCTCGCCCCCCCATTGAGCCTGTTCCAGCAGTTTCACCTGCTCCATCGCCTCGTTGAAAAGCCCCTGTTCAAAAGCCCATTGGGCCAGTTCGTATCTCTTCTGTGCGACATTGGCGCTGTCGGGCTTGAGTTCGGCGGCCTTTTTGCCGTAGACGCCTCTGGGCGTCGGATCAATCCGGTCCACGTCTTTGGCGGGCACGACCACCTCGCCCGCCCGTGTTTTGACTTTATAATTGTCCCCTTCCTTGGTTATCTCGCCTGTGATCTTGATGCCGTCCTTTTTGACGAGAATCTGATCCTCGCCAAAAGCCGCACAGGCCAGAAAAAGGCCCAGAACCATTCCCAACGCGAGCCGCGAATCCCGGTTAACCGTCATGATCGTTCTCCGATTGCAGTGTTCGTCCCTATAATATCGACAACTGAACAGCCCAAAAGATAGGCGCATCGGCAGTTTTTTTGCGTATCCGTTGACAAATCGCTCGGCGCCAAAACAGGCGGCAGTGGGATTTGAACCCACGAGATAACGGATTTGCAATCCGTCCCCTTGAACCGCTTGGGTATGCCGCCGGTTGCCCGGCAGAACAATGCTCCGCACGGCCGGATTGGTTGATTCTGGCCTTTACGCCCCGCCTTGTCAAGCTCGCGATCGACATGATAAAGCACGGCGGCATTGAGCGAGCCGCCTGCCGGTCATGTCCGGGCATTTGTCCGACCGCAAACTGTCTTACGAAGGTCCTGAAGCCGGGGACGATTCAGGGGTCTTTGCGGGCTGGGGCGTTTTTGCCGGCTCCGACGCCGCCGGCTCTGCCGGCGCAGGCGCCCCGCCCTCGGCGGGAGATGATGCCGGCCGACTTTCGGCCGCGCCCGGCGTCTCCGCCCCATGGGCGGGTTCGGTGGCCGGGGCCGGAACCGAGACCTTTGCCAGTTCATTGGCCTGATTCTTGACCGCGAGCATCCTGTCGCGGTAAGGCCGGATGCGCATCACAAGCCTTTCATCGTTCTCGGCGTCGATCAGCAGCTTATTGATCGACATCGCCAGGGCGATCAGGCTCTTCGGATCGGCGTTCTTGCGATTCAGCTCCAGCAGAGCCTCAAATAAATCCGCCTTGGCTTCCCAGTACATTTCCCAGTATTTCACCGGATCCAGACCTTTAAGCAGTTGTTCGTAATATTTCTTGGCGCTCCCGTAGTCCTTGAGATGGAAGGCGCATTTGCCGACGCCGCGGACATTCGTCGCGTCGATCGGTATCAGGGCGTCGATCCGTGTTTGGCCGCGATCATCCTGCCGCAGCAGCGCCTTGTACACCGCCGTCAGCAGTTCCTTGACCTTTTTGAACTTTTTCTCCCGCTCCTGCTCATTGGGGGCGGCAATCATCGCGTCGGAGGTCAGCCTCAACTGAATCTCCTCGCCGCTGATGATCTCGATCCCGTTATCGGAACAGAACTTGAAATAGTCCTTCGTCAGCTTGTCCAACTGGTTGTAATCGGCGCCGACGCTATCGACCGCCTTGAGCCGGCGATCGATCTCGTCAAATTTTCCCTTTTTGAACGTCTGTTGGCGCTCCTTGAAGTCGTAGTCATAACATTCCTGGAAGCAGGCCTGGGCATCCTTGTAGAATTTGGCTTTCTCCTCGTCAGTGGCGGAATCGGCCCGCAGCAGGAGCGATTCGCCGTACATCTGCGTCAGCGGATACAGTTTTTCCGGTTCGGCGCCGCTTTTCTTGGCGTCGTCATACAGCGTTCCGGCAAATTCCGCGTATGCCTTGACGTAAGTTTCCAGTTCCTGCTTTTTGGCCGTATCCTTTTTGGCCAGAGCCTGCAAGTCGTTGATCTTCCTGCGGACCTTGCTGAGCACGAGGCTTATCAGGTCCGTGGCATCCTTGGAGGAATATTTGCGCTGGAATTCCTGGATCTTGGAGATGGCCTCCTTGATCTTGCCCTCGTCCACCAGTTTGCGGATGACGTACTCCCTGCTGTTGCGGAGAATAGGCATGCCGGGCCATGTTTCCGGAAACTTGTCGATCTCCGGCAGCACCTGTTTTTCGTTCCTCAGGTCGTAAAGGAGGGTCAGGGCCGTAAACTCAGCCCACGACCCGCTCTCCTGGAGTTGTTTATAGTCAATGGCATTTTTGAGTCGAGCAGCTTCGTCACTTCCCGGTTTTGTCTGATCATACATCCTCAACAGTTCGCTGACCGGTTTTTCCAGTTCCGCCCTGTTTTCAGCCGTCTGAACCGCAGTCTTGAGTTGACCGATCTTCTGTTTGGAAAAGGTTATGAATTCCTGCAATTTCGGCACGACCTTCAGAACCGCCTCCTTGTCTTTCTTCAGGTCCTCCTCGCCGAAATCTTCAAACGGCCTCCAGGTTATGTGCACGATGCGGTCGCGGCACTGTATGTATTCGGGCTTGTCCTGGGGATACTTTTCATATGCGCCAATCGCATCGGCAAGCCACTGCTCCCGCGTTTTGGCCGGCACTGCCGGACCTGACGCCGGCTGGCTGCCGGCAGGCGCCGACGCCGGACCCTTGGCCCGCCGGGCCGTCTCGGAATAATCCGCCAGCACCTCGCTGTTGAAACCAAGATCATAGTACCATATCCGCAGATCGCGATTTTGCTCGGGCAGTTGTTCAAGGCTCCCCTTGAAAGACTCCGGATTCTTCTCATATCTGGCCAGCATTTCCAGGATGCACTTGACCAGCCCCTCGCGGTAGTTGATCGGAATGTCTTCGCCGGGATGCGCCTTGGAATAGTCGTTTATGATGGTATTGTATATATTAACGGCGTTATAGGCGGCCAAAGGCGCTTTTTCAAAGTTAGGGAAAAGCTCAACGACTTTCTTCAGCGTCTCAGCCGCCTCGATGTTCTTAGCCAAATACGAGCAGGCTATCCCCTTATTCAGCAGGGCCAAAGGATACATCCCTTTGGCGGTTTGTTCACCTTTTTCCGCCCGGTGGATCAGAACATCCAGATATTCCAGGGCTTTTTTTCTTCCATCATCTGTTTTTTTGCGGATTTCCTCCATCGCCAGACCGAACAGGATGGGCGGATTCATCGTCTCAGGATTCGCCCCGCCGCTGCCCGTGCGGTATTTTTCCTTGAATATCTTTATCAGTTCTTCATTGTATTGCGGATATTTATTCATCAGATTCACAATGGAATCCTGGGCCTTTATCATATACTCATCGGCCTTTTTGGGATCCTTGGGCCTGACGGCCTTGGACCATAATTCGTAGATGTATCCCCATAACATAGCAGCCTTAAGATCGACGCCCAGCCTGGCGCTTTCGTTCTTCACTGCGTCCATCGCAGCTTGGGGAAATTCCTCCTGGGCTTTGATGGCGAGATTGAATTTTTCATTGCCCTGGTCGAGCTTGTCATTCTTGATGAATTCGGCCCCCGCCTCCGCCAGATTGCGGGCGGACTCAAACAACGATTCCAGCTTGGCGTCGGGTGGAGCGGTCGCGTCGCCCAGCACGGCGGCGAAATCAGCCTCGGCCACCTTGTGCTGGCCCGTTTCGCGATATCCGCTGGCTCGCAACCGCCTGCTCCAGACCACCACTCCATATTCGGGATTGTTCACGAACTCGTTCGCCAGGTTTATGCTCTCGTTGAGCACCGTTTTCCGCTCGGCATCCTTGCTCTTGTCGTCGGCCAGGATGGACGAACCGCGGTAATACTTGATCCAGGCGCTCTTGTATTTAAGGATGGGCAGTATCTCCTCCAGGGCCGGCCGGTCCGCGATCAGCCGATTGGTGTCCTGGCCCCACTTGCTCAACTGGGTGTTGATGTCTTTGGTGAGCGCATCCAGCAGTTTGACGGCGATGGCGGTGTGCTCTTCGACTTCCTTTCGATCCTCCTCGCCGGCAAGCAGATACAGCATCCGGTCGGTATATATCTTGGTCCGCCGCAGGCCCTGGATGTCGATAAGCGAGATTCTGGCGTTGTACACCTTCACCACATCTTCGCCGGTGGGGTCCCTGGACAGGGCCTTGGTCATTGCTTCGACGATTTTCTCCTGCTTCTGGAAGGCCTCATCGTACAAAGCCTCGCGTTTTTTCTGGTCCGCGGCGGCGTCGGCCCCGACAAGGAGGCCCGCCATTTCCGTAAGGTCCTTCTCCGGTCCGGTGAGGCTCTTGGCCAGTTCCTGAATGAACTCGCCCATCTTCATGTTGGTAAGGGCTTGCCGGAGCTTGTCATTCTCCAGGCTGTCATATGGGTTTCTGCCCGCGGGCCTGGCGGGCGCCTGCGCCGAGGCGGGCATTTGAACAGCCAGCGGCGCGCACAGGCAGATTGATATGATCGCTGTCCTTATACGCATTATCCTGCTCCTTCAAAATTCGCCGAATCTCGCGGCATGGCCTGCATTTCGGATGAAAAACCTTTCTTCGCTTTCTTCAATAATATCCGGGGTCAAACCTGACTTTATGATAGCCGGCCCGCAAGGCCTGGTTATACGCCTCGACCGCCCATCGCCAGCGGACGCCCCGCAGCGGCCTGATGAGCACCGGGATATTTTCCAGCGTCCCGATCCCGTACAACTTGGGCCTGGAACTGAGGCGCTCGTAAAGTTTTCCGGCGTCGCTGAGGGCCTGGCCGTCCAGTTCGTACTGGCAGTTGTTCTGGCCGTCGCCCAGAGGCCTGACCGTTATCGCTATAGGTTCAGCGGATACTTCATCCGTTCCGGTGATATTCGGCAGCGAGCCTGGAATTTCGCCTTCGGCCAGTTTGGTCCTGGCCGCGATAACGAAAAACAGCATCAGCGTGAACAACACGTCGATGAGGGCCAGCAGAGGCGGGTGAACCCTGGTCGGCTCAACTTCCTTTTTCTTCCGGGGTCTGGCATATGGCTCCGCGGCCGGCGATTGTCCGGTCGCATCCGGCGACCTCGGGCCGTCATTCCACGATTTGTCCATGTCAAACATGTCGCTTCTCCCTCTTTTTACCGATCCCGCCCGCGGCGGATTGCGCCTCCGCGAGCCTTCGGGATCAATAAAACCCCGACATAAACCGGCCCATCCGACGGAACCATATCAGGCCGTTCCGGCGGCACGATAAATCATCCGGCCGAAGAAAATCCTATCTCCTTGAACTGCGCCCGCAAGGCCTGGTTGAACGCCTCGACAACCCATTTCCAGCGAGCGGCCTGTATCGGCCTGATTATCACCGGAACCGTATCGGCAGTCCCGGGGCCGTAGGCCGCCTGCTTGCGACGCAGTATCTCGTAAAGCTGGCCCGGCTCAGTCAGGGCCTGCCCGTCAAGGTCGAACTGGCACGCGAAGTTCCCGTCGCCGATCGGACGGACGGTGATGGTGATAGGCTGCGGAGTCGTGCTGGCGGCGGCAGCGGCGCCGCCGATCTTGGGCAGCGAACCGGGAATCTCGCCCTCGGCCAGCTTGGTCCTGGCCGCTATTATGAAGAACATCATCAGCGTGAACAGCACGTCGATCAGGGCCAGCAGAGGCGGGTGAATCTTGGTCGTCTCGACCTCTTTTTTCTTGCGGGGTTTTACATAGTGCGCCTCGGCGGGCGGACGGGCGGCGGCTCCGGGCGGCTTGGCGCCGCCTGCGGGCCTGGGTGCGCTTGCTGGAAGTCTGGGAATGTTATTGTCTTCGCTCATCTTGCATTTCTCCCGTGGAGAATCTGGGGTTAATCGTCTTTCTTCTTGGCCGTCAGAGTCATCTTCTTTATCTGGGCCTTGGCTGCCGCCAGCAGAACCGGCGCCACCGCGTCGTATCTGACGCGCTCGTCACCGCGCACCTCAATATAGAACTCGGCGTCCTTGCTGGCGCCGGCCGGCCTCTGCCAGTTCGCCTGGCGGCTCTTGAACTCCTGGGACAGCCTCTCGACATCGCCCAGCGGGATAGGCTCGCCGTCTATCTGATATTCCTTGGCCTCGCCTGCGCCTTCCGTATCCTTGGAGTCAGGGTTCTTCACCACGATATTCACGGTGCAGTGATTTTCGCCCGCCACGCGGCCATGGGCGACGCTGTCCGCAGGATATGGCGGAGTTACTTGGGCCAGATTGGCCTCGGCGATCTCTGTCGTCAGAATAAAGAAAATGATAATATTGAACGTTACGTCGATCAGCGGGGTGTAGTTGAACCCCACCTCTCCTGGCGACCCGCGTTTCTTTTTCTTCATGTCTGCGACTCCTTGCTAAAGAGCGGATTCCCCGCGAAAATCACTCGGGCTTCTTGGCCCCGCCGGCGGCCGGACGGAAGTTTGAAATAAACTGCTGGGCCGTTACAAGCCCCTCGGCCGTCAGGCTGTCGATCTTGTTGCGCATCACGCCATAAGCGGCCAGCGCGGGAATGGCCACCGCCAGGCCCAGCAGCGTGCAGACCAGCTTGATGCCCAGCGCTTCGGCAAGTTCGGCCGGTTTGACCGAGCCGCCCTTTTCCACGATTACGAAGAACGTCTTGATCAGGCCCCAGACCGTGCCGAACAGGCCCACCATCGGGCCAAGGTTGCCCAGCAGGTTGAGCCACTCGGTATACCGCAGCATCCTGGTGACCCTGTGCTCGGCGGCCTCATCGAGGGCGCGCTCCATCGCGGGGTAGCCGTGCTTGGCCTCGCTCAGCGAGGCGTGCACGATCTGGCCCAGGAAACTGGGGTCGTTGGCGGTCATCTCGATCGCCTCGCGGTAGCGCTTGTTGGCGAAGAACTCCTCTAGCTGCGCCTTGACCAGGTCCGGCACAATGGTGGTGCGGCGTATGATGATGAAGTGCTGTATGATCAGAGACCATACGATCACGTTCACGCACCACAAAACCAGGCCTATGGCGCCGCCGCCGGGCCAGAACAAGACGTTGAAGTAATTCATCTACAATCTCCTTGAATCTCAAAGTCCCTGTCGGTTTGGACCGGCTGAACGGGCGAAAACGCTTCGACCCAGACCTTCAGCCGGCCGCTCCGCGCCGCAGGCTCATCGAACCGGACACACGGAGCCGTCGCCGCTTCGCCGCGGGGACAGCTTGCGAAGTTCAGGAATAATATCCGACTTAACGGCTAATTCAACGATGCAATCGCCTCTTTGGCCCGGGCAATTATCGCCTCATCCGTCGTATACGTCTCGATGATCTTCTGGAAGGCGGCCCGGGCGGCGGCTTTGTTATTCAATTTCCTGTTTATCTGTCCGGCGTTGAACAGGGCCTCGGGCGCCTGGCGGCTCGAGGGATAGAAAACCGCCACGCGCATGAAGTTCAGCCCGGCCTCGACAAGCAGGGCCTGGTCGCTCGACCGGGCGTGCCTGGCAAGCTGGGCCTGGGCCAATATGAAAAAAACTTCGGGCAGGTCGGCATCCTTGTACTTGTCGGTTTTGAGCCCCTTGTAAACCGCCGCGATGCATTCGTCAAGCTTATTGCCTTCCAGAAGCGCCCGCAATGCGTTTATCGGCAGGGCGTTGGCGTCGGCCTGTTCTCCGACAAGTTTCCTGGCGTATTCGGCGGCTTTGTCGCCGTCGCCTTCGGCCGTGTGGATCGTAACCAGAAGCGTCCAGATGCACCGCTGAAAATCCCTGTTCTCGGTCTTCTGGGCGGCGGCCAGAGACTTTATCGCCGCGGCGTTCTGCGCCGAGCCTTTTTTGTCCGCCTTTGCGGGAACCATATCCAGGACCGTCCTGTCGTAGTGGCTCTCTTTGGCCATGGCCAGCCAGTCGTCGGCGGCCGTGCCGATCAGCACGGTGTTGCAGACCGCCGCCAGCCGGCGATAGCCCGAAAGCTTTTTCTGCCAGGGCTGGTCGAACTGGCGGCCGGCCTTGGTGTAAAGCTCCACCGCCTGCTCATACTGGCCCTTGGCCAGCATCTCCTCGGCCTTCGTGAAATCCGCGCTGGACGACATCGCTATCTGCCTGATTTCACCGAGCGGCTTTTCCTTTTTCACCCCGTTGTCCGTGGTGAAACAGACCCGCATGTCGCGGAAATCGGTGATGGTGACAGCCCGCCAGGGGATTCGCGTCGTCGTGAGGGTTATGTCGTCAGCCCGGACCCAGGCCGCCGGCGCCCCCAATAGCATCATTATGACCGCGAACGTCCGCATGACGACTCCCGCATTGGCAGGCGTCGGACCGCCTGCATGACGTCAAAAAATCACTTGTTCAGCGAGCCGATGCACGCCTGGGCCCGCTTGGCCAGTTCGGCGTTATTCTGATATCGTTCCAGAACTTTGCTGAACGCGATCATGGCCGCCTTCTTGTTTCCAAGTTCCTGGCAGGCGATGCCGGCGTTCAGCAGCGCCTCGCCGGCACGGCTATAGGTGTCGTAGAACGTGTAAATTCTCATGAAGTTCAGGCCGGCCTCGCCGATCATGGCCTGGTCCTTGGACTCTTTGCCCCTGATCAACTGGGCCTGCGCGAGAATATAAAGGGCATCGGGCAGATCGGCGTCCCGGAAATTCCTCAGCCCGGCCTTGGCCTGGGCGATGCAGTCGTCGTACTTTTTGGCCGCAAGGAGAGTGTTGATCGCGGCGATTCCGACCACCGTGCTTACGACATGAGTCGGCCCGATAGGATTGACTGTCGTGGTTTCACCGCCGCCTCCCGCATACACGGCGGCTTCTTCGGCCCGTCCCTCCGCCGTCAGGACATTCATGAGCAGGTCGCGGACCAGCTTTTTGAAGTTCGCGTTCTGGCTTTCGGCATTGGCCTTGAGAATATCGATGGCCTTTTTGTTCTCTTCGGATCCTTTTATCGCGACCGTCGTGGGCGCAAGGGCCAGTATCACCGGGTCGTATTTGCTGTTTTCCTTCGCCAGTTTGACCCAGTCATCCACGGCGATGCCCACCAACCCGCTGTTGCCGGCGGCCTGGAGACGCCGTATCTGGATCAGTCTTTTCTGCCAGGCGCCCGACATCTGGCCTTCGGCCCTCTTGTACTGGGCGACCACCCTGGCGCCGTCGTCTCCCTTGGCGGCCATTTCCTCGGCCTTGGAAAAATCGGCGCTGCTCGTCAGCTTGATCTGCCTTACTTCCTTGATAGGCTTGCTGTAGGTCCTCGTTCCGTCAGTGAACTCCAGCTTGTACTCTCTGCTGAAGTCGGTTACGGAGACGGCCTTGAACGGTATGCCCGCGTTTTTCCCGTCGGCGCCGTAGGGCGTTACTTCGTCCGTGCCCTGCGCCCAGGCCGGCAGGGCCATCAGGCATTGAATCGCCAGTATTGCAGCCGTCTTGCGCATGAGTGCTTCCTTTCAACTCTATTCAGATCGCCAGGCATCATTCGTCGGGATTGACGAACTTGTATCTGCCCTTGTTTTCGGTCGCTATCTTCTGCATGACTTCCTCGGCCTCCTTGGGCCTTTCGCCGTACAGATAGGTGTTGATCATGGCCTGATTGGGACCAGGCGGATTCTGTTCCTTGATCGTTTTGAGCACCAAGGCATTATCCGGGAACAGGCCGTCCGACAGCAGGTAGATCAGTTTGCCGGTCTTCTTGGCGCCCTGGAGCACCTGGAATGCCCGCTGCATCGCCGGAACAGGGTCGGTCTGGCCTTCCGGCGTAACGCCCTTGAGGAACTCCGCGGCGGCCACCTTGTTGTTCCTGTTGGCCGCAATAAGCTGCTTGGGCGGATTCTCCACCGGCGTGCCCATCGCGTAGAAGATCACGTGAAAATCCTGGACATCCTTGAGCGTGCCTATCGAGGTCAGCATCTCCTTGCGGAGGTAGTCGAAGGTCTGGATCATCGAGCCGGAGCGGTCGATGACGTAGACGACCTGGTAGGCGTTTCCGCCGCTGCCGTAGAAGCCGCTCTTGGGGCCCGAGCCGCTGCCGCCGCCCACCAGCCCGAACTCGGCCAGCGCCCCGCCGCCCGCGGCCCCGCCGCCGCCCAGGCCGATCAGGTCGATGTTGCCGGTCTCGCCCGAGGCGTCGGACGCCACCTTCCCCTCGCGCTTGGAGAAGCCTTTGGAATTGCTCTTGACCGGGGCGGCCGCCCTCATGTTCGGATCGCCCCCGCTGCCGGGGTTCATCACCCCGCCGGGATTGTCCGTGTTGAGCAGGGCGTCGGGAATCTCTATGCCCACGGGCTTGGGCTGGACCGCCGCCACGACGAACACTATGAACATCGCCAGCAGGAATATGCCTATGTGCAGGAACGCGCTTATCACCCACGGCATGCCGTAAGCCAGCACGCCGTAGAGCTTGTCATTGCGCTGTTCCTCTTCCTCGCCCTCCCCTCCCTCGCCCTCGTCAGGTTCGCCGTCCCCGCGCTGGCCCGGCCTGCCGGCTATCTTGGGTTTGGGCAGGGAGGCAAGGCCCGCCGGCACAACCAGTTTGGCCTTGCAATGCGGACATTTGAGCGACGTGCCCGCCGGGGCGTCAACGCTGAGCAACTTCCCGCACTTCTCGCATCGGAAATCGACTGCCATGGCTAGTCTCCTGCTTGTTTAAGGACCCTATTGGAATTTTACAAACTCTTGGCCTGAATTCCCGGAGTTTGCACAGGCCGGAGATACCTTATTTCTAACCTCCGGCCCGGTCTTTTTCAATTTTTTTCACGATTTCTTTTGAAATCTTTTTCGCGCCGCCGTCGCCCGTCTGCGGACCCGCCCGCCCCGCGCACGCGACGGCGGCCGGATTCTCATTCTTCCGGATTGACGTACCGGTATCTGCCCTTGTTTTGGTCGGCTATCTTCTTCATGACTTCCTCGGCCTCCTTGGGCCTATCGCCGTACAGGAAGGTGTGGATCACGACCTGGCCATTGCCCGGCGGATTCCGCTCGGCTATCAGCTTGAGCACCGCGTTGTTGTCCGGAAACAGGCCGTCGGACAGCAGGTAGATCAGTTTGCCCTGCTTCCTGGCGCCCTGGAGCACGTCAAACGCGCGCTTCAGCGCCGGAACCGGGTCGGTCTGCCTCTCGGGGGTGATGCCTTTGAGGAATTCCGCGGCCATGAGCCTGTTGGCCTTGTTGGCCTGGATAAGCTGCCTGGGCGGATTCTCCATGGGCGGACCGTCGGAATAGAAGATCACGTGAAAATCCTGCGGGTCCTTGAGCTGGCCTATCGAGGTCAGCATCTCCTTGCGGAGATAATCGAAGGTGTCGATCATCGAGCCGGACCGGTCTATGACATAGACGACCTGGTGAACATTTCCGCCGCCGCTGCCGTAGAAATTGCTTTTAATCCCCACGCTGCCGCCGCCGCCGGGACCGATATCAAAGGCCCCGCCGCCGCCACCGGTTCCGCCAGTATCCAGTCCTATCAGGGGGATATTGCCGCTCGCCTCGGACGAATAGTTTGCGATCTTGCTTTCCCGTCTCGAGAGGCCGGGGGAAGTGCCCTTGACCGGTGCGGCAGCCTTTATGTTCGGATCGCCGCCGCCGCCCGGATTCATCACTCCGCCCGGATTTTCCGTGTTAAACACCGCGTCGGGGATCGTGATATCGGTTCGCACGGGCTGGGCCGCTGCGACGATGAACACCACGAACATCGCCATGAGGAATATGCCGACGTGCATGAATGCGCTGATGACCCACGGCATGCCGTAGGCCAGCACGCCGAATAGCTTCTCCTCGTGCTGGACCTGTTCGGCCTCGTCCCGGCCGGCAGCTTCCCCGGCCCGGAGGTTGTCGCCCGCAATCCTGGGACTTGGCAGCGCGGCCAGGCCCGCAGGCACCAGCAGCCGCGCCCGGCACTGCGGGCACCTGAACGACGTCCCCGCCCCGGCGTCCACGCTCAGCAGCTTCCCGCATTTCTCGCACCTGAAGTCGGCCATTTCCCTACCCCTTTTCTTTAACGGTTGTCATGTTTGCCAGCCCCGGCAACCTCTGCCGCAGGCCTTCAACATCAACTACGAACCAGTGATACTTTTAATAGTGCTTTTCTGCATATTTTTCCCCGTTTCCGCCCGACGATCCCGCCATTTCGGACAGCAGAACAGGGGTTTGGCTTATCTTATTGCAAATAAAGAAGTTAGCAGTAAGCCTTCGCCCGAACCAGCAGAGACGTTACTCCTCCGGATCAACATATTTGTACCGGCCCCTATTCTCTATGGCGATCTTCTGCATGACCGCCTCGGCGTTTTTGTCCCTGCTGCCGTAAAGGAATGTGCAGATCATTACCTGATTGGCCCCCTGAGGATTCCGCTGGGCTATGAGATTCATCACCTCGCTGCTGTCCGGAAACAGGCCGTCGGAAAGAAAATAGATCAGCTTGCCGCCCTTTTTCTTGTTTTGCAGCACGTCGAATGCGCGATTCAGCGCCGCCAGCGGATCGGTCGGCCCGTAGGGGGCAATGCCCTTGAGGAATTCGGCAGCCATTATTTTGTTGGCCCTGCTGGCCGCAACAAGCTGTTTTGGCGGATTTTCAATCGGCTCGCCGTCGGAATAAAATATCACATGAAAATCCTGCGCGTCTTTCATCATGCCTATCGCACGAAGCATTTCCCTGCGGAGAAAATCAAACGAACAAGCCATCGAGCCTGATCGGTCGATGACATAAATAACCTGATAACTACCGCAACCACCCAAAGTACAACCTCCCCATCTCGGCCCGCTCGCGCTTCCGCCGCCCGTGAGCGTAAAAATTGTTTCCGGCAAAATCTTTTGCGGCCCGACGCCGCCTCCGCCGCTTTGCAACCCAAATTCCTCCGCCTGCCCGCTGCCTGCCGAGCCGGACTCTTTTGTCCCTATCAGGTCGTCCCTGCCGTCAAAGCCGTTAGACTCGGCCGCCAGTCTGCCGGGCCTGATGTAGTATCCTTTTATTTTGCCATGTACCGGAGCGGCGGGCTTTACGCGGATATCCCCTCCGTTGCCGGGAGTCATTACGCCCTCGCTGGCCTGCGGTCCCAGACACGGTTTGACGTCCGGGATTTCCACCGGTTTCGGCCGGGCCGACGCGACGATGAACACCACGAACATCGCCAGGAGAAACACGCCCGCGTGCATGAAAATGCTCAAAACCCATGGCATGCCGCACGCAAGAATACCCAGGATATTTGCATCCTCGCGTCGGGATCGGCCTGCTTCCTTATTATTGCCATCCGGCAACGCATCTTTCGGCCGGCCGCCGACTTCGCCTTCCAGCCGTCCGGCACAATCCGCCGGGACCAGCAGCCTTGCTCCGCAAAGCGGGCATTTGAACGATATCTCCGCCAGAGACTTCAGATTCAGGCTGTTGCCGCAGTTTTCGCACCTGACGCCGGCCATCTTCCGCTCCTTTGGAACTTCGATATTGCGCAAGTCTTCCATCCGCCCGTCGCCCCGGCCTGCAATGCCGGTTGATGCCCTCACAAGCAACTACGAATCAGCGGGACTTTTAACAGAAATTTCCGATTTATTTTCGCGGGCGAGACTTGTCCGGCGCAGCTTTCGGCTTCGCCGTACAAGTCGTTTCGTTTGGGTGTGGCACCAATCGCATGATGCCCATGCCGCTTTTTCAGCGGTTTAGGGGGCTGATCCGCCAACCGTCGAAGCTGAGTGTGAATGCCCTGGCGGCGAAGCACCAGATGACGATTTTTTTTCCGGCAAGATATTGCCTGTCGGCCTTTGCCCGGTCGGCGAGGTCTTCGCGGGCCTGGGTCGCTCCGCCGCCCATCGCGGCGAGCAGATCGACCGGCGTCTGAAGCTCCAGTGCCAGCAGGTCCGCAAGCCCCGCTCCGGCCGGCCGGGTGGAAGGCCGGAGCCCGCGAGGCTGGGTGGTCTGGTCCTGCTCGCCCGGCAGAAACATGTTCCAGACCAGGCACATGCTGTCGCCCATCAGCAAGATCGGGCTTTTAGCGTCGGCCTTGAGCGGTTCCAGTTTGCCCTGCCGCTCCACGCCGACGCACAGAAGATCAATCGTCTCTTTTTTCGCCCCGGCCGGGTTGTCCACAAGATCGCCGACGATCTCGACGGCCTGCCGCGTCGAGGCGAAGACGGCCTTGTCGGGCTTTTTGTACCACCGGCAGAGACGGATCTGGCCGGCGATTGCATCGGCGGCGATCCGGCAGCCGCGAGGCGTCCAGTGCGTGTCGGTCCGGCAGAAGACCGGGCCTTCGGCGGCGTCGGCGGCGCGGGCCTTTAACATCGCGGCGGACAGATCGAGCGTCCGCACGCCGTTTTCCGCCAGCACCTTGTGGAATTCGGCGAGGGCCGGGTCGTATCGAACCGCACCGGCGGCCGGGAAGGCCTGTGCGCCGCCCGAAGCGGCCGGAAGTTTGTCGGGATATATGGCGGCCTTGGGCGGCACGGGCACGACGATCAATTCGATGCCCAGTTTGTCGAGCTGTTTTTTGAAGTCGATGATCGCCGGCAGCGGGTCGGCCGATTCGCGGTCGTTGGCCCGCGAGACAACCTTCGCGCGGTCGCCCCAGAACCGGCCGACGGCCAGGAACTTCAACTCGCCCGCCAGAAACAGCCAGCCGTCGGCGCCGGCGACGGTCATGGTGTCGGCTGCCTGGGCCCGGGCGGCAAGCGCGGCGCACAGTGCGGTGAATTCCTCGGCGCGCCGGGAATCGGCCGGCCGGCTGGCGGGCTGATCGTCGCCGGCGGCCCACGCCGACGCCACAACCGCCGCTGCCAGAATGAAAATCGTCTTCCTCATTTTTCCATCTCGCCCCAGCACGGCCCGGCCGATTTCAACGGTTCATAATACGGCCTCGATCTGTTAATCGTCTTGATCCGGGCCGGGGCTTCATCCCATCGCCGCAGTTGCAGCCTGACGGTCTGGCCGATCTTCAGGCCGGCCGCATCAACAGGCCGATTGTTCCGCATCGACCATATATATACAAGGGCCTGGCTGGTTTCGACCCCGTTGACGGCCTTCAGGTGGACCCATGTGATATGGTCGTACGGTTCGTTCCGCGGACGCGGTATCGGCCCGACGGCGGCCACAGCCGCCGTAACCGTCTCCTCTTTTCCTTTCGGCGGGACGTAAAAATCCGAGGCCGGCGTCGCCGGCATCAGCGGGCCGGCCAGATCGATCATCCGCCAGTCGCCGGCGGCAAGCTCGCGGGCCGCGAACTGCCAGATCACCAGCCGCTTGCCGGCCAGGCGGTCGCTGCCGGCGGCGAGTTCGTCGACCAGCGCCTGCCGCGTCGCCCACGCGCCGTTATCGTTGACAAGTACGGAATCCACAGGCCGGTCGAGATGAAGGCTGAGCAGTTCCGCCAGTCCGCCGGCCTGCCCCCAGCCCAGCGCCGGACTGGAATAAATGTTGCTGAAACTGTCGCCAAGCAGCAGGATGTCGGCGTTTTTATCAGGCTGCCAAATCCCCCCTTTGTCGTCGCGAACGACGGATTTAACAATCGGCTGTCCGTTTTCATGGCCGGCCGCGCACCAGTCAGGCAGGCAGAGCATCCTCGTCAGGTCGCCCGTGCCGGCGACTGGTTCATTGTCCGCATGAAAGCCGGCCGGGAGGGCCTGCCGCAGAATATTCCATCCCCCGATGAATTCGGCAAGCGCCCCGGCGACCGCCGAAGCCGCGGGTGCTGTCCAGTGGGAATCGCCCTTCAAAAACGCCTGCCGTCCGCCCGCGGCGAGGCGATATTCGCGGAGGGCGGCCGACGGATCGAACACCGGCACGCCGGCGCGATTGAGCCGGCGAATGAATTCATCGTGAGACGGATTTTCCAAACCCTCGCCGGCCGGCGGACACCCGCGCGCCGACCAACAGTGCGCAAACATCTCAGGATGCACCATCGCCTTGTTCGGCGTCGGCACGACGAGTAATCGAATCCTGCGCCGGGCCAACTGGTCGTTGAAATCTGCGATAGCCCTGACGGGATCGGCCTGGCGCGGTTCGGGCATTTTTCCGGCGGCGGGGCGGGCGGGCGGTTCGAGGAATCCGCGCCCCGTTACATAATCCACGTCCGGTTTGTAGAACAGCCAGCCGTCGTTTCCCACATAGACCTGTTTGTTGCCGGCCCCGGCCTTGAAGATCGCAAGCTGTGTAACCGGCCGGAGGAATTTGTTGACTTGCGATTCATCCTCAAGGGCGTTTTCGTAATCGCGAAGTTCCCGCGTCAGCCGGGCGTTGGCCGACATGATGTTTTCAGCGAGGCCGCCTCCGCGGCGGGCATCGCGGCAGGTCCGGCCGACGGCTCCGAAAATTCCGTAACATTCCGGCCACGCCGCCGGATTCCGGGAAAGGTCGGCTGCATGTTGAATCGCCGGGACCGCCGCGATCAGGCCGATGAATGAGATCGCCATGATTCGGGCCAGGCGCGGACTTATCCGCGTCGCGCCGACCTCCATCATGGCGACCTGCTCACGGCTGGGTTTTTCCGGACCTTCGGTCATTTTGCCTTCAGAAAATAAAGTAAATGAACGGGTTATATCCCTGAATGCTCAGAATCGCCTCGCTGATAAGAACAAGCAATCCGGCCAGCGCGGCCTTCGGCGCCGTCAGTGTCCGCGTAAAGTCCCAGGTCTGAGGCGCAAGCCACGTTACGCAGCACGCCGCGCCCAGCGACGCCAGGTAATACGGCCGCAAGATAATTCCGCCAAGCAGCGCCGAACCCTGCTGTTCGCCGCCCAGGCCGAACATGTTGCCGAGATATTGCATCGCCGAAATCAGGTCGGGCGACCTGAAAAACACCCATGTCAGACTCACAAAAACAAACGTGCAGGCCGTCGCGGCCGGGGCGGGCAGACGCGACCAAAATCCCTTTTTCCCGCCGGTCCGTTCGAGCATCAGCAACGCACCGTGCATGGCGCCCCAGATCAGGAACGTCCATGCCGCGCCGTGCCACAGCCCGCCCAGCAGCATGACGATAGCGATGTTCGCATAGGTCCGCCCGGCGCCTTTGCGGTTGCCGCCAAGCGGGATATACAGGTAATCCTTCAGCCAGGTAGAAAGCGAGATGTGCCACCGCCGCCAGAATTCCGTGATCGACCGGCTGAGGTAGGGCGAGTCGAAATTCTTGGGGAACACGAAGCCGAGCATCAGGCCCAGCCCGATGGCCATGTCGCTGTAACCGCTGAAGTCGAAGTAAATCTGCATCGAGTATGCGACGGCGCCCGCCCACGCCTCGGCGACGCCGCGCGAGCCTGCGTCGAACACTGCGTCGGCGACCTGGCCGCAGGGATTGGCCAGCAGGATTTTCTTGGCCAGCCCCATCGCGAAAAACGCCGTGCCGCGGGCGAACTTCTCGAACGTGTGCGAGCGGTTTTTCAACTGGCCGGCGACCTCGGTGAACCTGATGATAGGTCCGGCCACAAGCTGCGGGAACATCGAGACGAAACAGGCGTAGTCTGCGAAGTTCCTGGCCGCCGCCGCCCTGCCGCGATACACGTCGATCGCGTAGCTCATCGACTGGAACGTGTAAAAACTTATGCCCAGCGGCAGGACGACCCGCATGACCGAGTCGAGACGAAGTCCCGAAATTCCGGCCGCCGTCACGAACCAGTTGTAATTCTCCGCCGCGAAGTTGAAGTATTTGAAGAAGCCCAGGATCGCCAGGTTGGCGGCCACCGAACAGATCAATGCCGCCTTCTGGCCGGCCGATCTGGCCCCGCCGGGCGGCAGGGGCGGCACCGCCCGCCGCCATGCCGACAGCCGGAACTGCCCCGTCATCGCGAGTCCCGCTATGTAATCGATCAGGGTGGTCGCCAGCATCAGCAGGGCGAAAAGCGGATTGGCCCAGCCGTAGAAAATATAGCTCAGGATAGTCAGGACGGCCTGTTTGAGCCGGCGGGGGCAAAGATAATAAAGCAGCAGGCCGGCGGGCAGGAAATAGAAGAGAAAGATATGCGAGCTGAAAACCATTCGATCCCCCCAGGCTCACGTCAACCGGCCGGCCGCGTCATCGGCTGCCTGATCTCCGGCCGCGGCGGATCGTCATTGTCGAGCGGTTTTCTGCCGTCATCTCTTGCTGGTCTGCTGGCCGGCGGCGGCGCAACCGGCGTCGGATTGACCGGCGGCGGCCGGCTCGCGGCGGCGGGTTGGCTTGCGGGAAAATCTGCAACATCAGGCCGGCCTGAAGCCGCATCCGGACGGATTGAATCCGCAACCGGGCGGGTTGCCGACGTCTTTAGCCGGTCAGCATCCGGCAGATTTGTAACGGCAGGCTTCGATGCCGGAATTGGCGGGCCTTCAACCGGGCCAGTCGCCGTCGCAGGTCCGGCGGTCGGCTGTTCTATCTTCACCAAAGCGCCGGGGGAAAGTTTCAATTGCCCGTCCGCAACGACGGTCAGCCCGGCCTCCAGCCCCGAACTGATGACCGCCTCCTCGCCGACGTTCCTGTCAACGGTTACAAAGCGGGGCTGGACCTTTTTGTCCGGCCCGACGACGTAAACATACTGCCCCTGCTGGCCGACCTGAACCGCCTGGGCCGGCACGACAACGGCGCCGGGCTGACTCCCCAGGATGAGAGTAACATTGACGAACTGGCCCGGCCAGAGCAGTTCGCTGGCGTTATTGAACGTGGCTTTGAGCAGTATCGTTCCGGTGGATGCGTCCACTGCATTGTTGACGAACGTCAGTGTGCCCCTGTCAACGCGCTCGATCCTGTCGGGGCTCTTGACCTCCGCCAGAACTTCCAGATCGGATTTCGCCATCCGCTCGCGTATCGGCGGCAGGTACGACTGCGGGGCGGAAAACGTCACGTAGATCGGCCTGATCTTCGTGATCGTAACGAGCACGGCGTCGTTCGCCTTGACCAGGTTGCCCTCCTTGACCAGCACGTCGCCGGCCCGCCCGTCGATCGGCGATTCGATGGTCGCGTAATCCAGGTCGAGGGACGTCTGTTCCACCGCCGCGCGATTGGCCGATACTCTCGCCTCCAGCGCGTCGGCGATAGCCTCTGCGGTCCGCATCTCGTCATATGCCCCGGCCTTGGCCTCGTAGAGCCGCTTCAACTCCTCCGCTCGCCGCCGGGCGTCTTTGGCGCCGGCCTGGCTGCTTTCCAGGTCGGCCTTGGCCTTGTCAAATGCCGCCTGGAACGGCCGAAGGTCTATAGTGAACAGCGGCGTCCCGGGTTTGCCGTTCCTGGGGCCGTCGACATACTGACCCGGATTTATATGAACCTTCCTCAACTCGCCCGTAACCATCGATCGGACGGAAACGGTCGCATATGCCTCGACCGTGCCGAAGGTCCTGAATTCAATGGGCATGTCCTTGCAGACCGATTTGGTTGCGGACACGGAAACGGCCTTTACTGCCGGCTTTTCCTGTTTGTCCCGGCAGCCGGCCGGAAACAGGCAAACAGACGCCGCGGCCAGGACCAGCCCGGCAAGAGGCGTCATGCGAATAAAAACACTTTTGTTTCTGCGCGAATTTATCGCGATTCTCCGACTGGAATCAGATCAAATGGATGTTGCCATCGACGGGGGGAATTGTAACGTTTCCGAACCGGACCGGCAAGCAATCCTTATCGTCCGGCCCTGCGACCTGCCGGGCTCAGCGGATAAAACTCACCTGCCGCCGATCGACCAGAGGATCGCCGCGTCGAAAAGCTTCCAGGCCTCGGGCGTGAATTTGGGGTAAATCGGCGTCGGCCTGCCCAGAAAGAATATGACTCTTCTTGCCGGCGCGGGCGCCGGGCCCCACGCGGCGCCGTCCTTTTTGTCGGCCGTCGGCTTGGCGCCTTTCTCGACGGCAAGGATGACGGCCTTCCCCTGATCGTCGCCCAGAAAGGCCACGGGTATCGCCGGATCGCAAGGCTTCATCCACTGCATATCCATTGTTTCGCTTGTAACCTTGACGGTTTTGGAAAGGCCTGCCGCCAGCGGATGCCGCGGGTCCTTGATAAGCAGGCTGTCGCCCTTGTCAAGTTTGGCCTCAAGCTGCTTGAAAAACTGAGCGCTGCTGTACAGGCGGCTTGACGTTACAACGCATGGAACAGGGGATAATGCGATAAACTCGGCCAGTTTCTGCACGGCATTAGCGTCTCTGCCGTTGTAATCCACGATCAGGACCGCTTTGACCTGTTTGAGCTGTTCCGGCGCGAAGTTCTGGGATGATGCGACGGTAAACACGACTCCGACGTCGCTCAGGTGTTTTTGGACCGGCGCCAGATCGCCGTCCAGGGTAGTGGAACTCGCCACCACGAGAACCTTGACGCCCTTGAGACTTGTCGCCGATGCCGGCTTGACCGCGTTCTGCGGGGCGATTTTGGCCAGTTCGGTCTCGACCTGCTTGCCCGCCAGCGTCGCGGTGGTCTTGGCCAGGTCGTCGGCCGTGTGTTTGACCAGGAACAGATCGTAATATTCCTTGGCGCGCGTCAGGGTGTTGATCTTGCCGGTCTGACTGGATGTCTTTGATGAAAGCTGGCGATACCAGTCGGCCAGCATGGACAGATCGGTCTCGGCGACATCTTCGATTTTTTTCGCGGCCAGGGGAACCAGAGCACGGGCCTTTTCATCCGCCGCGTCGGTGAGAAATTCGACGGCCTTGCCCGGCTGATTCAGCTCGACCACCAGGAATGTTACCAGTTGATTTCGGGCGTTGGCGTCTTTGGGGTCGGCCTTGACCGCGGCCATAAGTTGCTCAGTCTGCCTTGAGAGCTTCTGGCGTTCAATCAGCGATTCCACTCTCGACTTCAACTCGCCCGCCAGCGGCGAATTCGTCCCGGCCGTCGCCTGCGCCTTCTGGATGACTTTCACAGCCCCGTCAAAATCATCCGACGCGACCCTCAGGTCCGACAGCGTGAGCGACATCTGGGCGAAACAGTCCGCCAGTTCCTTGCGTTTGTCGCCCGGCAGCATGTTTATCTGCTTATAAAGCACGACGAGCAGATTTTCTATCGCCTCGGCCTTTTTCTCCGGGACGTTGTCGATGGCCACCTGCATCGCCTCGGCGGCTACAAGGTATCCGTCGATAAGAACGCTGGCCAGTTCGTAACACTTCCCGCAGAGCAGCCACACCAGGGCCGGCTGAGTCTTTGACGCCCTGGCCGCGTTCAGCAGCTTGCCGGCAACCTCGATGTCGTCCTTCTTGTCGGGACTGATCGCCGCCGTGCGGAAGTCGTCGGCATACAGGCTTATGAAAATCTGCAAGGCGTCCTGGGCGTCCTTCTCCGTAATTTTGGCGACCTGCGTCGCCGGAGCGCTTGTCTGGGCCGGACAGATTCCCCAGCCGGCCAGCATGCCCGCCAACAGAATGAGTTTGATTGTCCGCATGTCTGCCTCCAAAACTGTCCCTTGCAGCGGCTTGGGGATCAGGCAGTTCCAGTTTTTCACCCTAAACGGCACATTCGCATCATCCTGATATTATAATGCATCAGCGCGGAACATTCAAAGGATTTCGGCCGCTTATCCGTCGTCCCGTTCGTACATTTTTCTGATTTCACGATAATCTCTGGCAGATTTGGACAGGTCCGTCAGTTTTTCCTCGTTCAACCCCTGAAGATCGTCCAGCGAAAGCGAGCCATCGACAAGGAGATTCGCCAGGACTCGCTGCAAGACGGAATATCTGAAGTCATATTTCCTGTGGATTTCATCGCGGCAGTCGGCGATCTTGTCGGCGAAGATCCACAGGTCTTCCGGTTTCTCGACAGCGGCAAGCTCCTTTTTCAGCGTTTCAATCAGGGCGGCACATTCCCGCTGATACGCGTTTTTAAAGGCCTGGCGGACAATTACCTTCTCCGCCTTGGGCCACTTTTCCCATGCAGGATGCCTCGTCATGGCTGGTCCGTCCTTTCCCAGATAATTTCCTGTTTCCGGCTGGACCAAGCATATAGCCGCGTCATGGGGTTTTCAAGGTCTAAATTCGGACTTGCGTAATGGGTCAGTTACAGGGGGAATCCCAACGATATTTCTCCATCTTGTGGTGCGGGCGTCTCGCCTGCATTTTTTATTCGTAGAGTTGCAGGCAGGATGCCTGCACCACAATCCCCCTGTAACTGACCCATTGCGGATTTGCACGATGCTCCGTCACGCCAGCCGGCTGATTTTGGCCGCCAGGATGAAGTCGCTTTCCGTCAGGCCGTCGATCTTGTGGGTGTGAGTCTCTATCCTCGCCCTGCCCCACGTCAGATAAATGTCGGGGTGATGCCCCTGCTGCTCGGCCGTCGCTCCGACCTTGTTGACGAACTCAAGGGCTTTGACGAAATCCGGAAACCTGAAAGTCCGGCTCAGATGGTGCTCGTTGACGACCTCCCAGCCGGGCGTCTGGCCGGCCAGTTCCGCCAGGGCGCCGCCCTTGAGCGGCTCGACTCCGCCCCGGCACGGCACGCACGTTCGCTGATCCAGCGGACATGAATTTCTCATATCGTCTGTCATGTCAGACCTCCTTATCCTGAATCATTATAGCGCGGACCTCGAACGAGAATCCATGAAGGCTCCTGAAACCTGTGCGGCCGTCAGCTTCCAGCCCCATTGATTTCATGCATCCGGCTGGCCGGTTGGGAGGCCGGCTTTTCCAGAACGCTTTTATCCGCCGCCGCGGCCTTGTCGTCGAGCAGGTCTTTCAGCAGCGAGTGATAAAGGTTCGATCCGGAGGCGTAATATACGTTTTTCCCCGAGATCCACGGCCCCGAGAAATTGAACCCGATCTGCGGCAGGCGGAATCGGCGTTCCGGCATGTATTTCCACGATTTGCCGCTGCCGCTTTGAACCAGCAAAAACCGCCACAGCGACTGCTGGCTGGCGACCCAGACCGCGTCCGGCGATTCCACCGCGAGGCGAAACTGCTCCACGGTCCCGCAATCCAGCGGAATAAGCTGCGAGCTTCCATCGGCAAAAAACACCTCCGCCTCGCGCACCCGGAAATGCCAGACGTTGCCCGCCCCATCCTCCCATACTGCCCCGCCGAACAACGTATGGTTCACGACATGCCATCCGCCATCTTTCCATGACCGAAACGCGGGCATATCGCCAGATAAATAAATGTCTTCCACGCCAGGAACTCTATTTCTTTCTTTTGTTTCCTCTTTGCGTTTAGGTTCCACTTTCAGAAACGTTTCAGCCGCCTCGGGCGTCATCGTCCAGGCGGTTGTGAAGCGGGGCAGGGACGTATGATTTACCCAGCACCAGGCCCAAGCGCTGTCGTGTTTCGCCAGCGTTTCAGTTTTCCTCCCGCCCGACATAACATCTATCCATTTCAGCGAACTCCATCCGTCCTGAAAACCCACCAGCCTGCGCGCCCTGGCGTCAAATCCGGCCAGACGATCCGTGATTTGCCGGTAATCCTCGCTTTTATTCAGAGGCGCCCGCCGGTATTCCAGCCATTTTCCGTCGCAAAAAATGCCGCTGGTATTTCTTGATCCTTTGTATTTGTCTTCCCTTATATCGAGCATTTCTTCAATGTAAAAGGCGTCGCCCAGACGAATCATCGCCGACCTGAAATACCATTTCTTGGTATAGAAGGCCTCGCCATCCTTCACCATTTCCAACAAACGGCCATGGCGTTTTTCAAACAGGTCGTGAAGCGACGCGTAACGTTCAATGCGGTTGTCGTCATAAAACAGGCAACTCTCATTTCTGTCCCCGCCGCCATGGGGAACCACGATGGCGGAGTTTTTTCCGATAGGCCAGATTCCCTCGATACAATCCGTCGACAGAGATTCGCTCAGCGTTTCGACGTTTGGCCCGTCAGCCCTGAACAATTGTGTTGCATAGGCGGGTGGGGGCCACGATGGATGACGGGAATTCTCGGCCAGATCTTTATTTTGTTCGCTGCTTAAAAACCAGAAGTAGCCGTCGGGACCAAAAGCAAAGGATATCCTGTCGTCCTCATTTTCCTTGGGCTGCAATTTGCCGTAAATGTTCTTTCCCGGAAGCGGTGGAGGATTTTCTCTGCTGGACAGGTCGAACCAGACAGGCAGCGTTTTGGGCCAATTATTCGGTTTTATTATGTTGACGACGATGCACAAGAGATTTCCATGTCTGGCGGCGATTTTAATGTCTTTGTCCGCGAAGTCTCCAAGCGAAGCTACTGTCTGCGGAATGCCACCGCCCGGTTTTATGCTGAAGACAGACTTGTCGTCGCGGCCGTAAATCAAACCGTCGTCACCGCGGCAATCCAGACCGAATTTCGCCGACAGCATGGCAAACTTGGTGCATTTTTTCCCGTCAAAAACCCACAGTTCTGCCCGTGCGTTGCCATCCTGCGAGTACGGCTGGACATACTGCCTGCCTTCCGGATCGGTGAAGACAAGCCTGGCCGCCGACGCATTCTCCAGCATCGCATTGACGGACTGTTGCAAGGCTTCGGCGACCGCTTTTATGCATTTTTCAAGCCTGGCTTTCTGTTCGGCGCTCGTGCTGGCTGTCAGGGCGTCCTCGAGCAGCTTGGATTGCGATAATGGAACTCTTTTGAGGAATTCCTGGGCGGAGTCGCGAACCTTGTAGGTTTCGTCGTCCAGTTCAGCTATCTTCCGGGTTATGGTTGCAACGTCGAGCTGTTGTTGTTGCCCCAGGTCCAGCTTGTAAATGCAGTCGGGTTTATCAGCTTCAACCAGCATGTAAATTTTACCGTCATGATATACCAGCCCGGAAACGAATTTATTGGATACGGAAATGATATGCCTTGCGTCTCCCGGAACGCATCGAATGACAGAACTGCCGGGCGTGCGGCTGTTGGTTTGGGACGACCGGACCAGCCAGATTGAGCCGGCCAGCGCGTAAAGCTGGTCCGCACACCAGCCATATTCTCCCATCAACTTCTGCGAATCATGCGCGGTATTGTCCGGGGCCGTCAGAGATATCTCGAAAGGCGTTTCTTCAGGAGCCTTCCATCGAATGATCCGATCCCTGTTGGCAACCCAAATCGTCCCATCTTTATCGCACAACGCGTTCAATCCGATATTTGGCCAGCCGGATGGCTGGACGGGAACATGAGAGTCGAACTCGATATAACCGCCGAGTTCTTTTCGGTTTAATTTTTCTTTGTCGATCCAGCAAAGAACTTGTTTGTCGTTTCTATTATCCATGAACCATGGCCGGCCTTGCGGGTCGAGGTCCAATATCCTGAATTGGCATTTTGAAAAATGGTCTTTGCCGTCGAAATAGATCGCCCGACGGCATGGAAAGGGCATGTTTTGCTTTATATATCTGGCCTTGCATTCGTCGTTATAAACTTCCCATCCGTCGGTCAGCCAGATTGAACTATCGGCGAACTGGCGGAAATTAGTGTGGGCCTCGCCCATGTAGGCCACGCGGCACTGGTCCAGGCGCGGGGTCTGGGCGTCCTGGCCGTAAGAAGGCGATAAAACACATCCGACAATCGCTGGCAGCAGCCCAAAAGCCCAGTTCAACCTCTCGTGTTCCATTTTAAAACCTCCTTTTATGAGCCTACCCGCCGGAGGGTTCCTGCGGTCCAGCCAGCGAGCGGAGATAGTTGCGGTGGACGATTATTTCCTCGATGTCCCGCGAGTCTCCGATAGACGGCGGGTCGTCGGCCATGGCGGCCTCAAGCATCTGCCGGGCGATCTGGCCGGCGATGAAGGCGTCGTTGGCGGTCGCGAAGCCAAGATTCTTCCCCTCGTCCAGCGAGCGGGCGAAGATGTCGCAGAACACGTCGAGCTTCTTGTCGCCGTGCGGATTGGTCTGGCGGACCGTCCCGCCTACGCCGAACAGTTCGATATGGACCTGGTTGAAATCGTGGCGGAGCCGCACCACGCCCTGCGTGCCGACGGCCTCGGTGTAGCAGTTGATGGTCTTCTCGCGGGCGAGCTGGCCGTAGTTGTACCCCTGCGTGATGTCGAAGACAACGCCGTTGGCGAACTGCCCGTGCGCGGCAAGCCACCACGGCGTCTGCTCGCCCCATGTGCGGACGGCCTGCGCGTGGCAGCGGCTGTACTCGCTGCCGGCGTACCAGCGGGCAAGGTCCACGTAGTGCAGCCCAGCGTCCAGAAACGGCGGGCCTTCGGGGCTTTGGCCCTCGCCGGGCATCGGGCCGGGCATCATCTGGCAGATGCGGATTATCGCCAGCCTGCCGATCTGACCGGAAGCGATGAACTCCATCGCCCTGCGATGGTACCATGCGTTGCGATTGAACAGGTTGACCGCGACCATTTTGCCGGACGACTCGATCTGCGGCAGCAGGGCCTGCTCGGCGGCAAGGTCGGCGGCGGTGTGCTTTTCGGTGATGACGTGGAACCCGCCGGCCAGCGCGGCCCGGATGAGCGTCGGCCTCAGGTCGCTGACCGTGAAGATGCCGACCACGTCCAGCGCAGCGTCGGAAAGCACCGGCTGGGCGTCGGAAAGCACGGCGGCTCGCGGCGCCGCCTGAGCCGCCCAGGCCCGCCGGACGGGGTCCGCCTCGCAGATGTACGCCACCTCCCAGCGGTCGCCGGCTAGCATGGCCTCGACGTACCCCATGCCCATGCTCCCGTATCCTATGACGCCTATTCGATATTGTTTGGCCATATGTTCAGTTATGAAACGTAAGCAACGGGCGATGCGACAGCTGAATCCCAATTCCCCGCACTTTGCGGATCCGTGTTGCCGTGGTTTAAGGCCCGGAGGGCCGGCAGATCGTAGCCCCAGGTGAAGCTGAGGACGGCAATAGCCGTCCGAAGCGCAACCTGGGGATAAATCGTCATTGAATAAGTTTTCAAACTTTCGTTTGCGCCACGGCAGAAGCGGCAAAATTCTCGAATACCGCGTTCAAAGAGAATAGCCGATTCATAGTTCTGTTGCCGCAAAGGACAAACGCGGGTCTTGCTTTTTCCATTACGGATGAATATCTCATCGAAAATCTTCGGCCGGGGTTGTCGGAATTTTTGGCTCGTCTGCCTGTGGCGGGATCGAAAATCTGGAACTTCATTGAAGGGGCCGTTTTTCCCCGGGTTCCGCTTCGTCCGCCTGGCGGCGGACTTCGCTTCACCCGGGGCTACTATCTGACGGCCCTTCAGGCCTCGAATTTGGCGGCGATAAATCTGCAAGGTATCGTTATCCTTCTGAAAATTTGCACAATCAAATAAAACAGATTTTTTATTTCGCCAGGAATTCCTCAAACGCCCCGCCCAGCAGCATTCGGGCGTCGCGGCGGATTTCGTCTTCCGTCGGCCGCCAGCCCGCCTCAAAAAGCTCGCCGCACTTTTCCGCCAGCACATCCCCGACGATCTTGCGGCTGTGCGACCATTTGTAGACGAGCTGGTCCAGCACGCGGGCGTCGCTGTGCTGGCATGTGAAGTTGGCGCCCAGCAGCTCCAGCCGCATCCGCGTCATCTCGCTTATGATGCTCGGATTGTTGCAGAACCACCAGCAGCCGAACAGGTGCAGGTTGCCCGTCTTGCGGGCCGCGATGCAAAGCTCGTGCTGATTGACCCGCGAGAGCATCGTTACCAGGAACTTCACGTCCGGGTTTTCCAGGCACAGGTTGAGCACGGAATTCACGTCGGCCTCGCCTGCCGCGTCGCCCCCGTCGCCCAGAGCGGGATTGGCGCCCTTGCGGACGCCTATCATGAGCGCGATCGGCAGGTTCAGTTCCCGCGCCGCCGGCAGAATTACTTTTCGCATGACGTCGCCGAAGTTTTTCTTGTCCGGCCATGCGAACTGCGGTCCCAACGACGCGGCCATGTAGATCGGCCTGATCCGCACAGACCAGTCGGAAAGGAACCGCCGGGCCTCGGCGAACGCCTTCTTGGGCGACTTGCCCTTGGTCTTGTAGCCGGCCGACGACATCGCCTTGGCGGCGGCCTTCCAGTCCGTCAGCATCGTGTCGATCCGCAGCGAGGCCTTCATGCAGTCGGGGACGCACCTGGTCTGTTCCCACGGCCGGGCCTCCTCGGCCACGAACGGATTGTTCGTCATCACCACGTAGTTCAGGCCCGCCAGTTCCATAATCTTCGGCAGATAGTCCTCGATCCGCTGGCTGTCGAACCACTTGCGGACCCGCCCAAGGTCGCGAGAGCCGACATCAAGCCCCAGCCGGTTCAAAGTGGTTATCACGCCGCGGCAGGCCTCGCTCAGCGCCCCGTGGCGCAGGAAAACATGGTCCCAGATCAGGTCCGCCTGCGCCCGCCTGGGCATCTGGAAGAATTTCTGCGGCGTCAGGCCGCGGGGGGCCATCGTGAAAAGCTCGGCCACCAGATAATGATACGTCAGAAGTTCATCCACGCCCCACAGCAGCATCTGCACGTGCGACGGCGGAAACAGGTGCGTGTGAATGTCCGTAACCACGGCCTCGGCCACCGCCTTGCGGGCCGAAGCCTGAACCGCTGCAAGATCGTTCAACTGACTCATATGCGACTCTCCTGAAAATCAACCGCCCTTCAGGATACCGCCTGCCCGCCGGCAATGGAAGATCATTAGCGCACTTACCGTAACACTACAACGAAACTTCCTCTGGCATGATGCAGCATCGCAGCTTATACAACTTGACGCCAAGTCTGCGTAACCGCCTGAGTTTGGCTTTCACGTGGGACTGCCGTGCGCGCCGATTGCGGTTCTGCGTCTCGGTGATG
>JACRIL010000076.1 GCA_016235825.1 Planctomycetota bacterium | reverse complement strand
TTAACATTTGTCGTTCCTCTTGCGTCAACGTCACGATATACTTTTTCTTCATGGCGGGTCTCCTTGCCTGGGTTATACTTATCCCATCGGCAAAGAGGCCCATTATTAATCATCAATTTACGGCTGACAGAGCACTAGAATTGGATAGAAGAACAAGGAAAATGACCTTTGCGGTCAGGGAAGGAGGCGCACGATGCAAAACGTAATCACATATTGCATGGCAGGTCTGATTCTGGCTGCGATCTTATCCAGTCTCAATCAAACGACGCCCGGCGTATCAGCCGGGCCAACCACGATGCTGCCTGTTTCGGCCAGGCTCGTTACTGATGCGTCGGCTATCGAATCGGGCAGGTCATTCAACGTGGGCGTGTTGTTTAAGATCGATCCCGGCTGGCACATCTACTGGAAGAACCCCGGCGACGCCGGCCTGGCGACATCCGTAAAGTTCATCCTGCCGGAAGGATTCGTGGTCGGCAAGTTGCGCTGGCCGACGCCGCAGATGTTCCGGCAGAGCGGCGACATTGTCGGCTACGGTTATTCCGGGTCCGTGCTGCTGTACGCGTCAGTTATACCGCCGGCCGGACTGAAGGAAGGTTCGACCGTGCCTATCAAGGCCGAGGTTGACTGGCTCGGCTGCGAGAAAGTCTGTCTGCCTGGCGAAGCGGCGGTCGAGATGGCGTTGAGCGTTGCGGCAAAGGCCAAGGCCGACAATGCGGAACTCTTCTCCGAATGGATGGCCAAGACCGATCCGGTCGCTCCGATGTTCGCACTGGAGGATCAGAACGGCAAGACTGTCCGGCTGGCCGATTATGCCGGCAAGATCGTCGTGCTGGAATGGATGAACGCGGACTGCCCGTTCGTCAAGTATCACTATCGTCCGGACGTTAAGACCATGATCTGTCTGGCCGAACAGTACAAGGACAAGGACGTGATCTGGCTGGCGGTGAACTCCACGAATTACTGGACGAACCAGAAGGCTCAGATCTTCCATATGGAGCAGCAATTGCCCTATCCGATCCTGGACGATCATCAGGGCGTCGTGGGGCGCCTCTTCTGCCCGTAGGTCGCCCAGAAGCGCGCAGAGGCCGCGGGTGATTTCCCGTTTTTCAAGAACAGCCGGACCAGTCACATGGGCCAAACAACCGCTTGTGCACAGCCCAAGCAATATCACCGGCAACTTGCCAAACAAATGTCTTTCCATGTCATTTTCTTCAATCTTTGACCGGTTTTTCCCTGACGAAGATCACCTCGTCGCCTTTTCTGGCGATGTAACAAATCGAGCCATCCGCCGCAAATATCGCCTTGCCGCCGGCTAATTGCTCAAATTCGTTAAAAATTCCCCTTCCTATTGCATCATAAGCCGGGCCTTCCTTTCCGTTGATGATCACAAGCCACTTGCCGGCTTTTCGCGCAACCACGACAAGCTGTTTGCCGTCCGGGCTAAACTCAATCGAGGCTACGTTCTCAAATTCCTGGTCCTGTTTCCCGTCAATAAACAAAGTCGCCTTGTCAACAACGATTACGCTGGTGGCGCCCTTCTGTATCTGCCGGCATATTTCAGTCACATATGCAAATCGCGTTCCATCAGCGCTGAAGGTCACGGCGCTGACTCCTTCATCAGCAATTTCCTTGCCCCCCGCTTTTTCTCCGGCGATGCCTAACACCTTTTTTCCCCCCGGCATCCGGTTGCCGCCTATCAAAAAACCGCTGTATATCAGAAGGCCGGCCGGCGTGAAGCCGTCCGGTGCGATGTGCCCGGATCCCTGTAACCTCTTTTTCACTTCTCCATCCAGCACAATCGCCCAATTCCACGGCTGAGCGCTGCCGCGGGCCACGTAGCCGACATGTTTGCTATCCGGACTGAAAACAATCTTCGGACTGATGTAGGCGTATTGTTCTTGTTCGGTTTCATCCACCACTACCCGCCAACTCAAGTTATGATGGTCAGGACCGCTGCCGGCCACATAGGCGATACGATTTCCATCCGGACTGACGGCAATCATGGATATTCCGCCATAAGCCTTGCCGAGCTTCCCGTTCAACGCCACATGCCATTTTTCATCTTTCATGACGACAGCCCAAATCTTGTCGCCGACAGCGGAAATTGCCACCGATGTTGCGGCATCATAGACGCCCGTTTCCTTGCCATCCGCGATAACCACTGCATCGTTTTTTTTCGGCGATAAACTCGCCCAATGTTTTCCATCGGCGCTGAATACCACCGAAGCGGCCCAGGGTGTCATGTTTCGTTTCTCCGGCATCTCATACGGACTGAATTCCTCACCGTCGACCAGTATAAACTTCTGGTTTCCGGACCATGCCCCGCTACCCACACGTTCACCACTCGGGCTGAAAACCGGATGCATGATATCCTCATATGTTTTGGATTCCTTGCCGTCCACCACCAGCTTCCATGCCTTGTCTTTCCCGGCCACGTATGCAAAGCGTTTGGCAGTCGGACTGTAAACCATAGAACCCATCCTGACGCCATCATGCTCCCCGATCCGTTTCCCATTGATAAAAACTGCCGCCTTGCCGTCTCGCTCAAGCACGTATGCGATGCGGGTGTTGTCAGGGCTGATGAGATGCGTCTTCGGCCTGACGCCCGCATCGAATTTGACAAGCGTCTCTGTTTCCCTGGCGGCCAGGTTGCCTTGCGCCTGGTCTTCCTTTTTCATGGTGGCAGGCGAGTCTTTGACATTTTCCTGAGCCATAATCGGCTCTTGGCACCATGCCAGGACTGCCGCTGCCAGAACTACGCTCACAATTTCCCCAGTCTTCATTTTACTACTCCTTTCCTTTAAAGGTTTTCTCGTACATCTGCTCCGCCTGACTTGCATATGGCGTTTGACTATTCATGATCCCCGGACAACCCTGTGAGTTTTCAAACATTCAAATCTTACAGATCATTGATGTCGGACAGTATTTCCATTATTTGGCGCCTTATCTTGGAATCCAGATCTTTCTCACTTAGCTTTTCCTCAAGCTGCTTTTTTGCTTCGCCCATTTCCATCAGGCGTCTTGCGGCAGTTTCGCAAACCTTCGAGTCTTCGTCGTAAAGTTGAGAGATCAGCCAGGAGATTTCTTCTTCTTGTTCAGGCGAGGGCTTCCGGACTTCGGCCTTTGGCCGCCACTTCTCGTCGTAAGCTCCTTCATAGACTATTTTGCCATCCTTGGCGGTCGTAGCAAGACCACGAAGCCATTGCAAAATCGCCCGGAAATCCGGATTTGGGGTCCTGACATAGCTCCACTCTCCCGCGCTTCCTTTGTGTCCGGAAGCCAGTTTTACCGCTATTCTCGGTCGGGTAGAATCGGTAGGTCCCGGACCCGTCGGCTCGACAATTTTAATATTGAAAAAAGCGTGCTCCGCCAGGAGCTTCTCGAATTCCTTGATCTTCTCAGAGGCCAGTTTGATCTCATACCTCTTTTCCCACACGCCGGTTTTCCCCTCTAAAGGTCCAACTACCTGGACAACAGCGGAGCCATCGCCATTCAGAAAAACATTTATTCCGCCGCCAAAACTGTTGGCGTCAAGCAATCTTACTTTGTCTATGGGCGTATCTTTGTCCATCTTAACGGCAACAGGATGTGTGAGTAGTATCTTCCTGGAACGCCAAACTATCTCTCGATCTGTTTCTTTGTTTTTGACAGCTTCTCTGAGGGCGGCCAAGGCAGATTCGCCAATCTCGACGATCCTTTTGGCCGCGGCCTCGTGAACTTTCACCCGGTTGTCGCCCAGTTCCGCGATCAATTTCTTGATCTCCTCCTGGCTGACCGCTGACGACGTGACCGGGTTCGTCGCGGCTGCCGATCCGGCTGTTTGCCCCATGGCAGCATTCTGGCCGGCTTGAAAAAGAATATTGGCCATCGGGCTCCCGGCAAAAGCAGCCATCGCCCGTTCCACAATGCCAAGGCCAACTGCCGCCGCCAGAACCACGCTCACAATTTTCCCAGTCTTCATTCTGCTGCTCCTTTCCTTTAAAATGCGTTCTTGTCTTTCCGCCCTGGCCGATAGATTTTGAGCAAGTCAAGCCAAAGCGAATATAATCCGAATCGATCCCGCTTTTTTCACCAGTTTCACGCATTTCATCATCGATTTTCCCCTTGATGTTTCGTAATCGATCTATTCCCACTTCACTCCGCGATACGCCTTTATCGTTTCAGCCAGCTTGTGCATGTAGAAGAAATCGCCGACAGCAGCCCATGGGACGTGGATAAAACGTTCCAACTGCTCCGGCGGCGTCTTGGCAATCCGGGAATGAGCCAGAAAAAGAGAATGCGAGTCGCATGCGAGCATTTGGGCGCCCTCCGTACCCGAAGGCCGATTGTCCGCATAGGCAACATGCCAGTTCGTCTGCAATTCTCCCCATTGGCGCAAATAGGCCTTGGCATCCTCCGTCAATCCAAGGTCAGCAAGGGCATTTCCCGTCTCAGGAACCAGATCGAGGAAAGTCGGATGAAAGAACGGGGCCTGCGCGCGTCCCACGCCTTCCGAAGGATTGTTTCTTCCCGTCTCCTTGTTGAGCCCCAAGGGAAGACGCACTCCATGCTGACTCATTTCCCAAACCTGCTCGAAATGATTTTCAGGGCGGCTCCAATCCGTTGAACGACGCAGATATTCCCATACCTCGGCATCTTCCGGCATCTGAAACAATCCCGACCGGAATAGATAGCGTCCGTAACGGGCGAGAGCGAACCGGAGGACCAGGAGTTTCGCCATCTGCCCCCATGCCTCGGATTCGCCTTTTCCGCCTGTCATTGCGCAAAGACGGAGATATCCGACCAGGCCGGCAAAATCGCGATGCACGCATCGGATGGTCTGTTGGTAATGGCGATACAGTGGCGTATTGTTTTCCGGGTTCTGTCCCCGTAGCCAGGCGTACTTGCCCCTGAACCATCCCAGTGAATCCCATTGCCGGCCTGCCAGGGAATCTTGCATTGCATTCCGCCAGTAACGGACAATCTGCTCGGATGGTTTTTCCTCAATAGTTTCATAATACCGCGAAACGCCGTACGCGCGATACAGAAATGGCGTTTCCTCGAAGAATTCGGCGCTATATATCCTGTTGGGCGTCTCGTACATTTTGGCAATTCGCGCAGGCACTTCATAAAATTCCCGCCGCTTCCCATTCCCTGTTTCCAGGCGGAGGACCTTTTCCGGAGGATTCGCGGCGTATTCCGTCTTCATGTACTCGCGCAGCCGTTCCTGTTCCTTGACAGGCAGAAGCGGAAAGACTTCGGAAAGAAAATAATGAATTTCGGAAGGGTCCGTCCAGAATGCGGATCCCCAAGAGGTAAGATATGGCGCCTGACGGATATGAAGGAAAGGAGCGAGATGCCCGGCCGAAAGCACCTTATCTGTCTCGGCGATAAGTTCTTTCTCCAAATCCGCCGATTTTGCGTTGGAAGGGCCGATCATTTGTCTGTGTTGAATGATTTTCCCAAGTCCTTTGAACGTCCACGTGAATTTATCTCCCCTGATTCCCATGACCGGGCCGAACTGCGTCGGACATTTCAAGTCCGTCGGCGGCGTTGAAAATTCCACGGGACATTCCTGTTGCCGGGCAAGCGCAAGCATGGGGGGAATCGGCGACATTTTCTCGCCAACGTCATGAACTTTAACAAATCCGAATTTTTGCGTAATAGAAACCTGGTCAGCCTTATCGTCGAATACGGCTTCTTCTTTCACGCTCACCGGAAATTCGCCAAGCAGTTTCATCCACACTTCGCATTTCGCCTTTATTTCATCGGGAAAACGCTCCAGCCATTTTTCTGTTGTCGCCGCCGACTGAAGATCGTGTCCGAATAAGGGAAGCATGACAATCCGGCCCATGCGCTCCTGGAAAGAAAAATGGAGATGTCCGCCATCTTTATCGGTTTTCCATTCGACGGATTGAGGGGCTTTTTCAAACACAAAGAGAAAAGGAACATCCGCCGAATACGCCGTTCGCATTCGAAGGGGCTTACTTGGATGAAATGATTCCGAATACAGGCACTCGGGAACCTTTGATGTAAGAAAGGGAGAATCGCTGCCATACCAAAGGAGAAGCCATGCTGGCGCCCCCGGTTTGAAGGAAGGCGAAACTGTCTTTGACAGAAGTGAAGACGGACGGTCAAATCGTTTTTCCCAGTCGCGAAAAGGCATCTCCGATACCGGCTGTTTTCCCAAAACTCCGACGGCAACCGTTCCCTCGGCTCCTATTGCCGCCCAGCGGAGCGGTTTTACCGATCCGGGCGACGGCGGAAAACTATTCTGGTTCCCGCTGCCTGCCGGATTTTCCTCCTGGGCAAACCACTCAATTTCGGAAGTTTCCCCCTCACAAAGGATTGCCGGCGAGAGCCTCGTAACCGTTACTCGCAACGTCTGGCCTTTTTCATTTGAACAAGTCGTCGTATTCGTAACTTCACTCGCATCCTCCGAAATCCGCTGCCCCTTGCCGGTTAGTCGCACAAGGCCGTAAGACAGAGGAACGGGCACAAGCCCGCCGGCAGATTTGGCAGAACCGGCAAGTGCGCCGATCAGGCCATGCTGATGCCCGAGCATCATCAAGGAAGGCCATCCCGCGTCTTCAACGTGAAAGGCGAGGCCCGACACGCGGTTTCGCGACATGGATTCCCCCCGCATTCCCGTGACCGGTATAGTCGTTGGAATATTTTTTTGCGCATATAGGGGGACAGAAAATACGCCAAAAGAAAATAAACATAAAAATAATATCTTGCAATATTGATATGCATCCATGTTCTTTCCCCTGTCCGACTCATTTGCCGGCGATTTCATTTTTCCGCTCCTTCTTCCGGAGTTCCCGAGCGCACATCCTTATTTTGGTCGTTCGCGGGTTCAAAACAAACGACCGTGTCGCCTGCTCCACCCAAATGATATAACAGGCCATCAGCCAATGATGCGGCGTTCATCCCTCCCGCCTGTTGGTTATTGCCGCTTTGGGAAGTTCTTTCCCAGCCCGTTTTCACTTCGTTACGGACGTGCCATTCCCGCCACAGCAGATGAAAGGCGCCTGTCATTGAGGTCGTGGGGCCGTTTCGGAAACCATGGAAATGCAAAACAAACGCGACGTCTCCCGCCACGCTGGCAATCATGTTTTCGTCTCCCGCGCAACAGCCGCGATACCACAGATACGATTTTTTGCCATGGAATATTTCGTGTTTTTTTGTCTCCAACAGCGGCATGACGATTTTCCCGGTCTGGGAATCCTGCAGCGCCCAGGCACGAAAAGCATTGGATGGACAATTTTTCACAAAATCGGGATGTGACCAGGGAACCACGAGGAACCCGTCGCGAGTTACGGCAGGCGGCGGCATCGGTCCGTCATGTCCAACGGTCCAATGGGGAAGAACGGCGTCTTCCTTTCCTGTCTTTCCATCCAGCGAGAAAAGGCTCCGGTAATCCCCGCTACACTCAAACACCAGCTTTCGATCATGGAACGGCCCATATGCCAGGGAACGTACTATCACCTTTCCGTAAATTACAACAGGATGGAAATATCGGAAACTGATGCCGGATAATTTTTCACTTCGCCAGGCAAGGGCCCCGTCGTCGGCCTTCACAGCATGGACGCGCATATCTTCGCTGGCGACATAGACCTTGCCGGCGTCATACGCCGCCGACTGCGCGACGGGGGCACCCGCGTCATAATGCCAAAGATTGCGCCCCGTTTCCTGTTCGATCGCGTACAGTCTGCCGCCGTCATCCGGGATGAATATTTTATCTTCCGCCAGAAGGACCGCGTTTCCAAATCCAAAACGCCGTTGGCTGTCAAAAGTCCATGCAAGATTCCCAGATGCGGCATCCACGGCGTACACGCGGCCATCCATGCAACCAAAGAAAACCTTTCCCTTTGAAACCCCTGCTGTGTGGAGGATCGGCCCCCCCGCCTGGTATTGCCATAGAATCTTCCCATTTTTTGAATTCAATGCGAACAGCCGGCCATTCTTTGTTCCAACATACACCGAGCCGTCAGAAATAATCGCCTGCACCGTCGGCTGAATCCGGTTGTCAATGCTCAAATCCGCCAAACAAGTGCTCCATTTTACTTTCCCCTGCGGAGGATCGAATTTCACCGGCGAATAATTCGTCCGCTGCGGCGTGTTCCCAAGCTGAGGCCATTCCTTGTCCGAAAGATTCTTGTGAATGTCTATCGTCTCGCCGGGCTTGTAGGGATTCTCCGGCGGCACGACAGCCGGATCGGTCTTTGCATCTCCAGGTTCGCCGGCGACAGATGTAATCAACCCCACACCAATAAAAAACACCACCAGAAGATTTATCGCCAGAATCTTTTTCATGCGGATTCCTTCTTTTTTATTCAGGATTTGCCTTTCTCAGGGGTTCTCTTTTCCCAACTGAAGCGATATTTCCCGGCCCGTCCTGATAACCTTCGGCCCGAGCTTGTTAATCATATCATCGAGCGAATAATTGAGCGCAAGAACGGAAAGGCCGACGGTGCCGGCTATTCTCTCGGCATAATCAAACACAGGCACGGCGAAGCACATCAAACCCCTTGCGTATTCCTCCATGTCCAGCGCATAGCCGCTGCGACGTATTTCTTCCAGATTCTTCTTCAGCTGCCGCGGATCGGTGATCGTCCGATCCGTATTTTGCGTGAAACCTTCTTTCGCCAGCCGTTGAAATAATTTCTCATCGGCATGGGCGAATAGCACCTTGCCGGGCGCCGAGCAGTGCAGCAGATAACGTCCGCCGACCCGCCCCGCGATCTTTATGCTGCCTACCGAATCGAAGTGCTCCAGATACAATACCCGATCGTCGTCGAGGACGCCCAGATAACAGCTTTCGCCCGTCTCCTGCCATAACTCGAATAAAGGGCCATGGGCGGCAACACGGATATCCATCCTCGCGACAGGCTTGCTCGTATAGTGAAACGCCTGCAAACTCATCCTGTACTTCGGCGGTTCTCCTTCCTGAACGATCCAGCCTTCCTTATGAAGCGTGCGAAGGAGCCTGAAGATCATATTCTTGTTAATCCCCAGTGCATGACTGATCTGCGAAACGCCGAGCGACCGTTCTGAGTCGCAGAGCAGCTTCATCACCTGAATCATCTTTTCGACGGCCGGGACGCGATACAATTGTTTTCTCCTAAATTTGGCAATGCGTGTTATATATGTATATTACTATTATACAAGTATTACATCATAAAGATCAAGAGTTTTTTCACGAAAATTAGTTGGATAATAGCACTGGATTGCTATTTGCGACATATTATATTGTCAAAGCAGTAGTTATGTCAAAATATCGCGGCCAGTCAATTTCATCGGCCAAGGCTATTTTGCCGGTTTGGCGACCCAGTCCGTATGTCGGGAGCAGCCTTGCCGTCCTTGGCGGGCTCGGCAAGGCCACAAAGCCATTGCAGGATCGCCTGGAAATCTGGATTTTTGTCCCTGCCGTAACTCTCCTCCGACACGTTTCTTCTGTGCCCGGAAGCCAAACTTGTTGCGCGACAAAATATCTCGCGTGCAACGAGCCTGCTTTGCCAAGGCTTCGCAGGCTAAGGTTGCACGCCCTACTTATCCTGCCAGTTCCGCTCGGCGTTTGCGGACGAGTTCCTTTTTGGGTTCGGGCATGTCGGGTTCGGCCAGCAGGGCGTCGCAGCCGTCGATGAAGAAATCGCGGGCGAAATCAGTAGTATAGACGCGGTCTTCGGGCTTGCGGGTCTTGACTGTGTTGAGGAAGCCCTCGAAGTCGGCGAAATAGCTGCCGTAGATGTGGAACGAGTCGGCGATGTGCATGTATTCGCCTGGCTGTACGCCCAGTTCGTGGGCGGCCTGCCGCTGAAGCTCGGTGAAGGCGTACATGTTCATGAAGGCGGCCTTGAAGGCGTCGTTGCTGCGCATATGGACGTTCATGTGCAGCCGGCCGCCGGATATGCGGAACCATATCAGTTGGAGGCAGGCCGGGTCGGCGATGTTCATGTCGTTCCAGACCTGCCAGGTTACGGCCTGGGCGCGGCGGGTGTGCGGGGCCTGGCGGAGCTTTTCTATCGCCCCGGCGATCTGGTCGAAGATTTTCCCGTCGGGCAGACGGTACTCGAAGAGCCGCTCGTGGTACGTGTATTCCCACTTACCGACGGTCGGGTCGATCCAGTGGTTGTGCACGCCGTGGAGCACCTCGCAGCGGTATTTTTCCAGGTCGTCCAGTCCGGCCGGAAACGCCCGGTGCAGACGCGGCTCGTCGAAAGGCCGGCGGACGTGAATGAGCGCGGTAACGTCGCGGCTGTGCGGGTCGCCCGGTTTGTCGTACTCGGTGGGGAAGCTCTCGCCCTGCTCCCAGCAGGCGATGACGGCCTTTTCCCAGGCCAGCGGCAGCGAGTCCTCTACAACATGTATCGATTTCATTTTGCGCCTCCTTGCGCTTTTCCGGAGGTTCCTGTCGCCCGGAAGGATATCAGAAAACTCCTCCCGATGGGAGATTTTTTTGGCGGAGACCATACAAAATATTTGGCCGGCGGCAGGTTTTCGGGTAAAATTCCATAGAAGGTCAAAAAGCAGGGTCGGCCGGCCTGCCGGGCGCAATTGCGGAAAAACATGTCGAAGCGGGCTTGCGGCTGAAAATCCGTTTTTTACCGGAACTTTTCAGCGGATCGGGCGTCTTATATTGAGAATGGCGCCATGACACGTCGAATGCACATAAAGACTATCGTAAAGACGGGCAGCCGGGAGCTTCCGGGGCGACTCATCGCCCGGATCGCGATTCTTTTTGCGGTCCTATCGGCCTCAACCGCCACGGGCGGCGAACTGGGCGTGATTCCCAAGGAGATTCAGGCAAAACTCAAGGCCTACGAGAGCAAATATTACACGATTTATTCCGATCTGCCCGAAGAGACGGTTCGCGAGGCGATCATGCGCCTCAATACGGCGGCCGAGGAATACGCGGTCCGCACAAAGGGCTTCGCCGGTGCGCTGCAATCGAAAGCCCCGGTGTACCTGTTCAGCAGCTATGCCGACTACAAATCGGCGGTTGGCGACAAGTATGCCAATACCGGCGGGCTGTGCCACAGTCGGGGCCGGACCGTAACGCTTTATGTCCGAGCCGACAAGGCTGCCGGGGCGGGCGCATGGAAGACCATGCGGCATGAGGGGTTCCACCAGTTCGTGAGGCTCGTGATAGGCGGACAGATACCCGTCTGGGTCAACGAGGGGCTTGCGGAGTACTTTGAGACCAGCGTCTGGACCGGCGACGCCCTTCTATGAGTAAAGGTCGCCTGTCAAGTCAATAATGTATCCGTCAGGGTTCCAACACCGAAGCGGTTCATCCTTCTATTGCGGCTCATGCAGGCCCGATTATGGTTTTGGAGGCAGCGGCGGCATATTCTTACAG
>JACRIL010000077.1 GCA_016235825.1 Planctomycetota bacterium | reverse complement strand
GCATGAAGTCTTTTTTGCACAACGCGCGAATATTTCGCCGAAAACCGTCGGTTGGGATATTCCGGTATTCAGGCATGTCTGCCTGTGGCGGGGACGAAAAATGGGAACATCATTGGATGAATGGATTTTCCCAGGGCGTTGCCCTGGGCTGTCATATTGCGCCACGTTGTGGCTTAAAAAACTGCCGACAGCGGAAAAAACAGTGATTTGCTCGTTTGATGAAAAGGGCAAAACGGTTCTCTTGGCCCTGAAAGGGCAAAATATGAAAGCCCAGGGCAACGCCCTGGGAAATCGGTCCACCTCAATATTCAAGCCCTGAAGGGGCGAGATAAGTCTGTCTTCAAAAGTGACCACGTTGTTCAATGTGCCATTCACAATATTTCTCAATAACTCCATCATCGTACGTCTCAGGAGCGTTCGTCCCTATACACCCGAAAAACAAAACCCACGGCCAAGATGGCCGTGATACTCATGGGCAAGATGCCCATGCTACTTTTTTAAATGCCTGCCTTCGGCCAATGCTTGTCTATCACGTCTCTTCGGATGCCGGTTTCGGCCGGGTCGAAGCAGTCCGCGAGCATCCGCCAGCAGGCGTCGAGGGCGTCGAAAAGCGGGATGTTGACGGCCAGGTCCATGATCCGGCCCTCGAACAATTCGCCGTATTTCAGGAGTTTTTTGTCCCAGGGCGTCATTTCAAAGCCCATGTCGCGTTTTTCGCGGCTCTCGCGGCAGAGGGCGTAAAGCTGGATGCAGGCGTCCATGATCGAGCGGTGGTCGTCGCGGGTCTGTCCGTTGACCTGTTGTTTGAGGCGCGAGAGCGAGCCGAACGGCTCGATCCAGCCGTTGCGGAGGTAGAACTGGCCCTCGGTGATGTAGCCGGTGTTGTCGGGGACGGGGTGGGTTACGTCGTCGCCGGGCATGGTCGTGCAGGCCAGGACCGTGATCGAGCCGGCCCCGTCGAGATCAACGGCCTTTTCGTACCGCCGGGCGAGCTGAGTGTAAAGATCGCCCGGATATCCGCGGTTGGAGGGAATCTGTTCCATCGTAACGGCGATTTCCTTGAGGGCGTCGGCGAAGGCGGTCATGTCGGTCAGCAGCACGAGCACCCGCTTGTCCGCCAGTGCATACTGCTCTGCGACGGCCAGGGCCAGGTCGGGCACCAGCAGGCATTCGACAACCGGGTCGGCGGCGGTGTGCACGAACATTATCGTCCGGCCCAGCGCCGCGCCGGCCTCGAACGTGGCGCGGAACTTCAGATAGTCGTCGTGCCGCAGACCCATGCCGCCCAGGATAATCACGTCGGCCTTGGCCTGCATGCCGACCCGTGCAAGCAGCTCGTTGTAAGGTTCGCCTGGCACGGAAAAGATCGGCAGCTTCTGCGACTCCACCAGCGAGTTGAACACGTCGATCATCGGGATGCCGGTGTGGATCATTTTGTCGGGCTGGCGACGTTTTATCGGGTTGACCGGCGGCGAGCCCAGCTCGACCTGTTTTGCGCGGATTTCGGGCCTGCCGTCGCGAGGCCTGCCCGCGCCGTCGAACGCCCGGCCGAACAGTTCATCGCCGAAGTTCGCATGCATCGGATGGCCCAGGAAACGCACGCGGTCGCCGTTGGAGGCGCCCTGCGTGCCGGCGAAGACCTGGAGGCTGACGTGCTCGGCCTCAAGCCTGATGACCTGCGCCAGCGACGAGCGGCCCGGGCCGCTTATCACGGCCAGTTCCTCGTAGCCGACTCCGCCGGCCCGAACCGTAACTACGTTGCCCGATATCCTCGTTATTTCGTCGTGGTATTGAAGCATGGCGTTATCCGGCTGCGGCGCTGCTTGGCGCCGCGGTTATTTCACTCGCCAAAAATCCGTCTATTTTGGCAAGAAGGTCGTTGAACTGTCCACTTTGCCATTCGGCGTAATTCCAGTTTCGGAACAGGTCCGAGACGCCGACGAAGGTCCGTCTGGCCGATTCCTTCGACTCGAAGGCCATCTCCCTGTCGAGCACGGCCAGGATTTTGTCGAACACGAAAACCTGCCGCTCCGGCGTGGTTGCGGCATCAACCTTGTCGAAGGCGTTCTGCTGGAGATAGCAATTGTCGAAAAATTCGGCCTTGAGCATGACGACATAGTCATCGATGAGCGTACCTTCCTCGCCGACGACGGCCATCATCTGTTTGACGTCGCTGCCCTGTCTAAGCACGGCTCTGGCGTGGGCGGCTTTTTCCGGCGCGACGAATCCGGCGTACTTGCTCCACGAATCGAGGGGGTCAATGGCCGGGAAGCGTCTGGCGTCGGACCTTGTCCGCGACAGGCCGTGGAACGCCCCGACGACCTTGAGCGTGCTCTGCGTAACCGGTTCCTCGAAGTTTCCGCCGGCCGGGCTGACCGTTCCGCCGATCGTCAGCGAGGCGACGGTCCCGTCGTGCAGTTCAACCGCCCCGGCCCGCTCGTAAAACGCCGCGATGCGGCTTTCCAGATACGCCGGGAAGGCCTCCTCGCCGGGGATTTCCTCCAGCCGGCCGGAGACTTCCCGCATCGCCTGGGCCCAGCGGCTGGTCGAGTCGGCCAGCAGCAGCACGTGCAGGCCCATCTGCCGGTAATATTCGGCCAGCGTCGCGGCCGTGTAGACCGAGGCCTCGCGGGCCGCAACCGGCATGGCCGACGTGTTGCAGATTATTATCGTCCGCTCCATCAGGCTCTTGCCGGTTCGCGGGTCGGTAAGCTGCGGGAATTCGCGAATGGTCTCGACGACCTCGCCGGCCCGCTCGCCGCAGGCGGCTATCACGACCACGTCAATCTCGGCGTGCCGCGAGGTTATCTGCTGAAGCACGGTCTTGCCGGCCCCGAAAGGCCCGGGGATGCAATATGTCCCGCCGCGAACGATCGGGAACATCGTGTCGATGATCCGCACGCGCGTGGCCAGCGGCTCGGTTGGCATGAGGCGTTTGCGGCAGGCGCACAGCGGGCGTTTCACCGGCCAGGACTGTTTCATGGTAACCGGCCTGACCGCGGCCTGCTCGTCCTCGAGCGAGGCTATCTCATGGCCGGACGTGTAGCCGCCTGCCGGTGCAATTTTGACGACCTTGAATCTGCCGGTCCAGCCGAATGGGACCATGATCTTGTGCGAGAAAATTCCTTCGGGCACGCTGCCGAGCGTTTGGCCGGCCTGGACTGACTGGCCGGGCTGCACAGACGGGGTGAATTGCCAATGTTTCTGGTCCGGCAGGGCCGGCAGGTACATGCCGGGTTTGAGGAAGAAGCCGGCCTTTTCCGCAAGCTGCGGCAGGGGATTTTGCAGGCCGTCGAATATCTGGCCCAGCAGCCCGGGACCCAATTGGACGCAGAGCATCTCTTCGCGCAGCTCGACTGCGTCGCCGACCTTCAGCCCGCGGGTCTCCTCAAAGACCTGCATGTCAGCCATGTTGCCGCGGACGCGGATGATCTCGCCCAGCAGCCTGGCGCCGTCGCCGCGCAGGCAATAGCCGATCGAGTTCTGCACGACCTTGCCGGCAGACTCGACCGTTACCATGTTGCCGAACACGGCTGCTATTTTGCCATTCACTTGCTGCATCCTTTCACGTCAGTTTTACAGTGGCACGGCCGTCACGGCCGTGTGTCCCAGGGGCGTCTCGCCCCTGGAATATTACGAATAACACCTACCACGACCGGGACGGTCGTGGAACATACGGGCAGGATGCCCGTGGCACAAAAAAATTGCTATTTGCCTCTGAAATCATTCCAAGTGCATTTCCTTGGACATTCTGTCCCATCGCGTCAGCAGCATGAGCTTTGCCGCAAATGCGGCCAGTTCGTCATCGGCGAAGGTGAAATATTGCTCATTCGCGTCAATCCAGTCCCAGCGGAACTCATCGAGCATCATCTGGCCCGCAAGAGCGTCGGCCGCGCCGGCCCACTGCCTGACCAGGCCAGCCAGGCTTTCCGGCCCGTCGCCCAGTTCGCCTGCCACGATAAAATCGGCCGGGTCGAGTTGGAGCGTCTTTGCCCGCGCGTCGGCAATGGCGTTGCGAAGCGCAACTTCCATCGTGGTCCAGCAGGCCAGAAATTTGCTGCCGGCCCCCGCAGCCAGGTCGGCCGTGTGGTGAAAATAAGCCGCCCAGACGGCGTCGGCGGGATTTTTTACCGTCGCGCCGGCCTGGCCGGACAGATATTCAGGCAGCGGCGAATCGCCCCTGACCTGTTCGGGCGTCAGAACGGCCGGGGCTGGTTGAATTTTGACGCCGGCCAGCACGCTCTGATGCTGCATAAGGTCGTCGCCGAGGAAGACGGCCTGAACTATCGGCCAGACCGAGCCGTCCGGATCGAGCGCCTCGGTGAACTGCCTTGGAGTCATCGGCGGCCGGCTGCCCAATTCGCCGAGCGACGGCAGCGATGATAAAACATAGACATTTTCCAGGCTCATGATGCTTCTCGTCCGCCTCCTGCCTGCGTCCGGACTCTGCCGGCAAGTTCGTCGCCGACCATCCCGGCCAGCAGTTCGGCCACCGACTCGACGGATATCTCATATTTTTCGCCCCGCGCCTTGAGCTCGAAGCCTGCCCCCGTCAGTTCGGTCTTTATCTCGACAGCCAGCCCGCCCGATTGTGTCTGCGACAAGGCCTGGTTGACCCACTGGGTTACCTTGTCGCGAAGCTGCGACTGGGTGTTAAGTTTTATCGCGTTCAGGTCGTCCGCGGCAGAGCCGCGGCCCGCGGTGCCCCGGTCCTGCGCGGCCTGGGCGGGCTTGACGCACAAAAGGATCATGTCGTGAATGATCCGGCCGAGCAGTTCGCCGTCGGCCAGAGCCGAGGCTGACTGGTTTTTCATCGCCCTCGTGAGGACATCGTTTAACGCCTGCTGCAACCTTAAAATGGCGTCGCGGCAAGCCAGGTCAAGCTGCGTCTGCGACCGGGCCCGGATCGAATCGGCCTGGGCCTGCGCCTCATCGACGATCTTTCTGGCCTGCTCGCCGGCGTCGGCGATCATCTGCTGCGCCTGCTTGCCGGCCTTGGCGGTGATATCCTCTGCGGCCTGCCTGCCGGCCTGGACCCCATCAGCCTGCAACTTAGCCACGAATTCTTCGATTGTTCCGGGCATCGCTGTCATTCCTGTTTCGCCCGGCGGATAAAGCCGGCGCGCGTGATTTTCATACTCTCAACGCACGGCCGATGCAAGCAAATTAGCCATTATTTTGGAACGTTTTCCGCCAACTGGATGAGCATCGGAAATCGCGGCCGAGACTTTGGTAAAGTCCATTTCGCCAGCAGGATGATATGTGCATTATTTAAAAAACAAGTACCGTGTCCGACGGTTTTGAAATATCATCCTTGCGCATGGGGCTTTATAAACCGATCACCAATAACAGAGGTTATGGCGATGCAGGGGCAGTTTGACATCGCGATTCTGGGCAAAGATGCGGCTGGCCTGGCGGCGGCGTGCCATCTGGCGACGGCGGGACGGAAAGTTGCGGTCATTGGCGGGCCGGAAAGGCTCGTCGAATCGCCGCTTTGCGACTGGTCGCCGTTCGACCTGGCCGAACTGCCCGAGCTGTCGAAGGCGGTGCTGATGAAGGCGGGGGCGGCCCAACTCGGCGAGATCCGTTATCACGACAATTCAAAGGAAACCCATGTCATCCAGAAACTGGGCAGATCGTCCGTTTGGGTGTTTCCATCGGGCGGACTGGCCGGGCAACTGGAAAAACAGGCGAAGAAGGCCGGCGTCAGATTCTTCAAATCAATCGGCGCCTCCGACTTCGCTGTCGCCGATGACGCTGTTGTTCTGGGGCTTTCCAAACCTGTCAGGGCGAGCTGTTTGATTATCACCGGCGGCCTGCCGGCCGACTATGCCGACCGGCTGGCTGTTTCGTGCGGCTCGCCTTCGGGCGGCGGAATGTCCGTGGCTGGGATCGACATGGACCTTGGCTCGCCGGCGCCCTTCACGTCGTTCAGATGGCCGATTACGGGCAGCTTGGAATCATGTTCGCCGTCGGCAGAGTTCTGCACATTCGGGCGATAGTCGATTCACACCAGGCCGGGCGGGCCGAAGAGATGCTGGCCGCGATGATAGAACTTCTGAAGTCGCGTCAGATTCTGCCGCCCAAGGCCGCCGGCAAGGCCGCAATGTGCGTCTGGAACCCTCCGGCCGGCCAGGCGATCGAGATTGAAACGCACCATAACAAGCGGTGTCTCCTTGCCGGCACCGCCGGCGGATTCGCCGACAGCGTCAGCGGCCAGACCATTTTGCCGTCCGTCCGCTCAGCCCTTATTGCCGCAAAAATCGCAGGCGAAGCGATCTCCGGTACGCAATTGCAGGAAACGCTCGTCAGATTCAATTCCGCCTGGCGGCGGGAACTTGCCGACCGCATCCGTCTGCCCAGCACCTCGCTCCAGATGCTCATGCCTCTGCTGTTCGTCAACGCCAAGGTCCGAGCCCGCGTCAGCGACATGATCCTCACCGGCCGGCAGATTTAACCGGAAAATTCCTGGTTGTTAAGGCTGTGTGGATGCCTGCGGCTTGATTCCGAGGGGCCATTTTTCACCCAGCAGCTTCGACATGTTTTCCGGGACGTTGGCCGAGCGCATAGCCGGCGGCAGCGGGCCGATGGTTGACATGATGAATGTCGTGCTGTTTGAGCGATCGATGCTGCCGTGCGTCGAGGCGATTTTGACCATTCCGCCGAACGAGGATGAGCCTGAATAAAAGTTGTTCTCCAGCGAGACGATCACATCCGGGATGTTCTGGGCGATGCTGGTATGCGCCCGCCAGAGCCTTTCCAGCGAATCGGGATATATGTGCATTACAGTGGCCTCGAAGAGGCTCTTGTGGTCGTAGAAACCGTCGGCGTCAGCCTTGAGGTTCGCAAGCACCTGCGATAGTTGCAGCGGATCGCCGCCGGCCGGATGATACGAATACCGGCTGTCTTTGCATCGGATTACTGCTTTATCGAAGGCTGGTGTGCCAGTCGGCTGAGATATTTGTGAGGCAGCCGCCTGCGAGGCCGGCGGCTGGGGCTTGGCGAGGACGACGACCGAATCGCCGTCGCGATAGCTTGCGATCAGGACGCCGGGGGCCTGGATGAGGTCTTCGGCGAGCTTGGCGGCCCGCTGTGTGCAGAAGCTGGCGTAGGTCTCCAGGCCGTAGCGGATGTAGGCCACGTCGGTTGGTTTTTCCAGCCGGTCGGCAATCCGCCAGCCCTTTTCCTTCAGATATTGATCCAGCGGAATCTGCGTGGAGGGCGTGTAGCTGTGGCCGTGGTCGGCGGCGAGCGTGATTTTGATCTTGCCGCGACTCTCACGGACGACCTGATTTACCAGCCGCTCGACCTGGATGAGCGCCTTTCTCTGGCCATCCGCGCCGAATTTTGTGCTTATGCCGGCAGAACTGACCATGTATCCGCGGACCTCGCGGGTCTGATTGCGGTCGAGCACGCGCTTGAGGTCGTTGAGTTCCTTGCCGAATACGTCCTGCGGGTATATGAAGCCGATGGCGTCCCAGATCGTGTCGCTGCGATATTGCAGGAGTTGGTTGTACGGCTGGTTCTTGCCGGCCATGTAATAATCGTTTCCGCCGACGGTTTTCCCCGTCTGCCGGTCGTAGTAAAGCGATTCAAAGGCGAGGCAGGGCACGTAGCCCAAAATGTCCTCGATGCACAGATCGGTCAGGCAGGGGTATGGGGCGATAACGCGCGAAGGCGGATAAAACACCCGCAGTCCGCCGTCATCGTAGAATTTCTTCAGCACGTCGTAACCGAAGCCGTCGAGGATGATGAACAGATGGCGGCATTGGTCCGGCGGGATGGAGTCGAGGTCGGTGATATCGACAACTGCCGGTTGGCTGGCCGACGTCTGGCCGGAGCTTGCAAAGCCGGTCCGGTTTATCCTGCCCGATGAGTCGGCGAACATGTAAAAGTCGGCCTTGCCGTTGCCGTCGGTGTCGTAGGCCCGCAGTGCACCTGCCGAGGCGGCGTCCTGCTGCATCGACTCGGCCGGAAAGTGCACCGGCTTCTGGCAGCCGGCCGCAAGGACTAACGCAAACATCAGGTTTGTCTGCATTATGATCGTCAGTCTATTCATGTTGGTTCCGTATTTTTTCATTCAAGGCGCAGTTTTTAAAGCCCCATGTGTAAACATGGGGATGCTGTTTAAAATTCGTTCCTTGTCACAAATTTTCAAAATAACAAATGTCCCCATGCTGACGCATGGGGCTTTATGGTTCACGGTTCAATCGTCGGCGCGGGCCGGGAAATATAACCGGACGCCGGCCTTGAATGTGAAATATTGTACCTTTTCTTTTTCGGCTTGCACGGTTATCTCTATGGATAATGAAGGCGATTTTATACGACATCAAGCCGGCCGGCTGGGCCGCGTGCTTTCTGCTCAAGCGGTTCTGGCCCGGCTGCGTGCTGACCAGAATGGGCGGGCTGAGCCTGCGCGACGTGTCCGCGCCTCAGCTTCCCGGCGACGATTGGGTTCTGGTCCGCACGCTGATGGCCGGGATTTGCGGGACAGATCTGACCATAATCGCCCATCGCCAGCCGCCCGATTCTATTTTGCAGGCGTTCAGTTCCATGCCGATGGGCCTGGGGCACGAGAACGTCGGCATCGTCGAGCAGGTGGGCAAGGCCGTGGACAGGTCGTGGCTGGGCAAACGGGTCTGCGTCGAGCCGACGCTGTGCTGCCAGGTCCGCGGGATAGATCCGCCTTGCGGGCCGTGCCGTGCCGGACAGTTCGGGGCGTGTGAAAATTTCGGCAATTCCGGCGGCGGCAAATACGGCCTGCCGGCCGGCACGAGCATCGGCTACAACGCCCGGACGGGCGGGGCCTACGGCGAGCAATTCACAGCCCACGTCAGCCAGCTTATCGCCGTGCCCGACGAGATGACCGATGATCTGGCCGTCATGACCGACCCTCTTGCGTGCAGCCTGCACGCCGCCTTGCGGGCCGATCTGATGGACGCCAAATCCGTGCTTGTTTACGGATCGGGAATGCTGGGCCTGGGGCTGATCGTATGTCTGAGGGCGATAAACTTCACCGGCACAATCGACGTGGTCGCCAGGGGCAGCCACGCGGAAAAATTCGCAAGGGCCATGGGTGCAAACGAATTCCTCGTCCTGCCGGGCCGCACGCGCGAAAGGTTCGATATGATAGCCGGACGGACCGGCTCGACGGTCCAACAGGTGCGGTTCGGCAACTGCATGCTCAGCGGGGGATACGACGTGGTCTTCGACTGCGTCGGGACGCGGCGGTCGCTCGAAGAGTCGATCAAGTGGACGGCCGCTCGCGGGCAGATCGTACTGCTGGGCACTGCCCACGGCGGCAAGCTCGACCTGACGCCGATCTGGTTCCGCGAGCTGAAGGTCATCGGCGCGTACGGCCGGCAGATCGAGACCTTTGAGGAAAAACAGATCGGCACATATCAGCTCGTGCACGAACTGGCGCTTGACGGCTCGCTGAATTCGGCGATAGTGGGGCTTTTGACGCACAGGTTCAGGCTCGAAGATTACAAGCAGGCCTTCCGGACGGCCATCAACAAGAGCGCGTCGGGCGCGGTCAAGGTGGCGTTTGATTTCAGGCAGAAGTGAAGGGCCGGTTGTTAAGTTGTTTTTAAAGCCCCGCGCGTTAACGCGGGGATGCTGTGCAAGTTTTGCTTTTAAAAATAAAAGATGTCCCCCTGCTCGCGCAGGGGGCTTTAACGGCGAACTTTGGCGATAATAAGATCTGATTGAAAAGGAATTTCCGATGGCGAGCAAGAATCCGCTTGTGGGTGTGCTGATGGGCAGCGACAGCGACTGGCAGGTGATGGAACGCTGCGTCAATCAGTTGAAGGATTTCGGGATCGGCTGCGAGGTGCGGGTGCTTTCGGCACACAGGACGCCGGATGAAGTCCACGAATACGCATCGAGCGCCCGGCGGCGAGGGCTGAAGGTCCTGATTGCCGGGGCGGGCATGAGCGCGGCGCTGGCCGGCGTGCTGGCAAGCAAAACCACGCTGCCGGTGATCGGCGTGCCGATGGCGTCGGGAATGCCCAGCGGCCTGGACGCGGCCCTGAGCACCATGCAGATGCCGCCCGGCGTGCCCGTGGCGTGTATGGCGATCGGTCCGGCCGGTGCGACAAATGCCGCGATACTGGCCGCGCAGATTCTGGCCCTGGCCGATGCGACGCTCGCCGGCAGGCTCGAGAAATTCAAGGCCGCCCAGGCGAAAAAGGTTTTGGAAAAGGACGCTGAGCTGCAAAAAAAACTTTCCAGGTAAAATCGTGGCCCTTGCCGGCTAAAATGTACACAGATGGACACATTTACACATGCATTTCTGGGGGCCGCGACCGCGCAGTTGGGGTTTCGCCAGCGGATAGGCCGCGCCGCCGCCTGGGTTGCCGCGGCGGCCGGCGCGATGCCGGACCTGGACGTCTTCATAGCCCCGATAATGACGCTGACTGGCGCTGAGACCAACGGCCTGTCGCACCTACAGATGCACAGGGGGATAACGCACTCGCTGTTTCTTTCGCCGCTGCTGGCCCTGCCTGTTGCGGCAGGCTGGTGGTGGCTGAGAAGGGCGCTGCGAAGGCGCGAAATGCCCCAGGCCGTCCACAAAACCAGCGACAAGCCCCCGCCTCATTTTCTCTGGCTGTTCTGCTGCGTGTGGCTGGCGGTCCTGGTGCACCCGCTGCTGGACCTGACGACCAGCTACGGCACGCAGATTCTGGCCCCGCTGACCGACCGTCGCTTCGCCCTCGACTGCATGCCGATAGTCGATATTTTCTACACGCCGACGCTCATCCTGACGCTGCTGGCCTGCTGGATCGTGCGGCTGGCAAAACACGGCGTCGCCAGGCGGACGACTCTGATAATCGGCTGGGCCGGATTTCTGCTGAGCTGCATGTACATCGCCGCCGGAAGGGTGATTCACGACAGGGTCGTCGACTCCGTGATCCCGCTGGCGGGGCAAGAAAAAGTTGTAACCGCCGACGCATATCCGGCCATCGGATCCATATTTCTCTGGCGGGCGGTCGTCCAGACCGACAGCCGGTGGATCGTCGTCCGCCGGCACCTGTTCAGCGACAGGCCTATCGACCAGGAGGCCGAGACGATCACGCCCAAGGCAAACAACGAATGGATCGACCGGGCATGGCGGCTGCCGGAGGTGAAAACCTACGTCTGGTTCACCGGCGACAGGCTTAGGCCGCATTATCATAAATCAAACGCCGGCTGCGTGGTCGAGTTTCACGACATGCGATACGGCTTTCCGCTTCAGAGCGCCGAGAGCTACTGGCCGCTCAATGTGGTCTTCGACGCCGACGGCAATTTCGTCTCGGCCAGCAGGGCCGAACGATTCAGGGCAGGCAGCCCCAGATTCGCCGTCGCCGGCGAGGCGTGGCAAGACCTCTGGAATCCGTGAACCGGTCCGGATGAACATCGGTTCCATTTATTTTTGAACGGGCGGTTCGCCGGGCTTTGTATGCGGGAAAAAGGGGAACCACGCAAAAAAATAGGCTAATTTTTCAGCTATTTTCATAGGCATAAGTGGATAAGGTTTGCTGTCCCCACGTAAAATTTTTGGAACAGCTCGAAGGGCAAAAAGCAAGTTAACAAGCATGAATGGAAGAGGCCCCAAATATCCTATCACAAGTATAAGGGTTCTATCAGGGTGGATTAAAGCGATCACACATACAAAAGCCGTGACGACATATATTATCCCTATTGTCAGGCAAAAGAAAAAACACCATGCAAAAGATGTCAGAGCGGTATTTGCGAGTAGTTCGTTTTTGCCTTTGTGCCATTTCCAATAAAACAACGAGGAAATACCATTTGTCAGAGCGCCGAGATAATGAATCCAGCGAATCTTTCGGGCATGGAGTCGCAATTCATTCGCGACATCAGGAATCGGTGGTAATGGATTTTCTGATATGTCTGGCATTTCGGCGGAGAAATTTTATTTCTGCTGATCTTCCATGCGTTTTTTCATGGCGGCCTCGGAATCGACGATGGCGACGGTTCCATCGACCTGGAGGACGACGACCTTTCCGCCATAGGTAACCGGGTCGTAGGCGAGGATGTGGGTGCCGGGGCTGCCGGGCGTGAGGCCCTTGACGTAGGCGTACTTGTACTTGGCGTCGCCGGGGCTGGCCAGCGAGGTCTTCAGTTCTTCGAGTGAGGCGGGAAATTTTTCGTGTTCTTCGGCGTAGAGTTTGAGCATCGTGCCGATGTTCCGCAGGTTCGCCGACGAGACGGTCTGCTTGGCCGTGTCTTTGCTTCGCAGCAGTATGCCGACGTAGGTAACCAGCACCGTCTCGGCTGTGATCTGCTGGCCCGACTCGCCGGCGCCGGTTCGGGGTTTGGAACTTTTCAGATCGACCGGCAGCGTCGCAGGTTTGCTCGCCGGCTGACTGGCAGGGGCCGAGGCGGCTGGAGCGGTTGAAGATGTGAAGACAGTTGTATTGTTTGATTCAACCGCATCAGAGCAGATCCAAGGGTAACTATCATTAAATTCTCCTCCATATTGTTTTAGCGCCTTGGCGATTTCGCTAATATTATTTAGGCATTCCTGCCTCTTTTGATAAGCCTCAACTCTGGCGTTGATGTGCCGGATGCTGACGAAGGCAATCAATCCCAGGAATGCTACGCCAACCGTTATTGCAACCGCAATCGCCGCTTTTTTTTCGCCCTTCATGCCGTTCGCCTTCCTTTCGATGAATTGAAACCATTTTACCACAAAAACCGCCCGGGATGGCAATAATCTGTAGATCGAAAAACTTTATCTGATTCATCCACAGTTTTTAACTGGTCATCGAGACATAATCGTAAATATTAAACAGGACAATGCAATCTTGCAGATTCAATGAGACCGGATCGCAGGCTCGAAGGGCCGGCAGAAAGTAGCCCCGGGTGGAGCGCAGTCAGCCGCCAGGCGGACGAAGCGGAACCCGGGGTGTGGCGGTCATTCATCATTTTCCAAATTTGCGATCCCGCCACAGGCAGGCATGGCAAGATTGCGAAATTTTCCGGCGAATTATCGTGGATGATTCATTGGTTTGTTGCTGAAAAGGAAATGCGAGGTTAGGTTAATACGGCTAGCAGCCCGTTGAAAAAGTAGCATGGGCATCTTGCCCGTGGATTTTGCTGTTTTCTGGGCATTTCAGGGGCGAGACGCCCCTGATACTCATGGACGAGACGTCCATGCTACTGTAAAGAGACTTTTTCAACGGGCTGCTAGGCCGGACTACGGCGTTTTTTTCACAACGGCAGATAAATGCTTTGTCGAAAAACCTCAGCCGTGGCGTTCCACGATTTTGGCACATCTGCCGTGGCGCGAGCGAAGATTTAGAATTTTTTGAATGACGACTCAACCCCGGGTTTCGCTTCATCCGCCTTACCGGCGGATTCAGCTTCACCCGGAGCTACTTTCTGCCGGCCCTTCGGGCCTCAATTCCGGCGACACGGAATATGCAAGGTATTCATGTCTTGTAAAAATTTACGCGCCGAGAAAAACGCTGCACCACAATCACCGCCCTTACTCTCCGGAAAAACTCTCGACATGCGGGGCGTCAGATGACATGATGGCGACTTTCCATTGTTTGCGGAAAACGGAAAGAGGCAACAGACATGAATATGCAGCAGATCAAGGGATTGATAAGCGGCGGGGCGGGCCAGGACGCGATAGAGACGGCCTGGCTGGACGTGGTGGTAACTTCGCCAGCCCCGCAGGAGGCCGGCGAGCTTATGGAATCGCTCGTGCAGTCGGACAAGGCGGAACTGGCCCGGACGCTGGCCTCGACGCTGCTGGACGAGCAGAAGCAGTCGGTCCCGGCCGCCGCGGCCCTGGAAATGGCCAAGGCGCTCCTGCTTGCCCTGCCGGACAGCCCCGATATCCGCAAAACCACGGTCGAGCTTCTGGGAAAAGTTTACGGCGGCCGGGAGAACTTCAAGGCGGTGCTGGCGGCCTCGGGCCTGGCGGGCAACCAGTCGCCCAAGCGGGCCCTGCGGACTATCGAGGTGTGTCTTGCCCTGGGGCCGGAGGCCTACGTGGTCAACAAATTCGATCACAAGGCGATGAAGGTTTTGAGCTTCGACGGCGCCGATGGCATATTCAACCTTGCCGATACCGCCGGCAACCTTGTCGCGATGGAGCCCAGGCCGCTGGCCGACGAGTACGAGCCGGTCGGGCAGAACGATTTTCGCGTCCTCAGCCAGCACCGGCCGAAGGAACTGGTCGAGATGCTGTTTGAGAAACCGGCCGAGGTGCTCATCGGGCTTTGCCAGACCCACGGCGGAAAAATAGACGCCAACGCGCTTAAAGAGCGGCTCGTGCCGGAGTATATTGAGGGCGAAAAGTGGAGCGGCTGGTGGGGCAGGGCGCGGACGGCGGCAAAGCGGTGTCCGAACCTGGTGCTGGAGGGGAAGAATCCGATCGTGGTGGTGTATCACGCAGGCGGGCTGACGCTGGAGGACGAGATGTCTGCGGCCGTGCACGAGGCCCGCACTCCGCTGTCGAAGCTGGCCGTGCTGGAGCAATACGTCCGTCAGTTGCGGGACCGCAAGCTGACGATGAATCAGGGATTTGTCGGGCAGATAATGTCCGGGCTTGCCGGGCAGGCGTCGGGTTTCGCGGCTAACCGTCCCTCCGACGCCCTTGCGGCCGGCCTTGCCATCGCAAAGGCCCAGGGGCTCGGCTGTCCGGCCCCGTCCGCGGCGTTTCCCAAACCGGCTGACGTTCTGGCCGGGACGGCCATGCCTGCCGAGGCCGTGGCGCAGATCGACGAGCCTTCGCTCTGGCCGGCGGCCCTTGAGGCCCTTGCGGCCAGGCCCGACGCGGCGGAACAGTTCACCAGGCTGATGTACCTTGCCCCAGCGGAGCATCTGGACGCGGTAACCGGTTGGCTGGCCGGCGCCGGCAGGCAGCGGGAAATAAATCAGGCCGCCGCCGGCTCGCTGGCCGATCCGCTCAAGCACACGGAGCTGTGCGTCTGGCTGTGGAAGACTCCGGCGGTAAAGGTTGAATCGGCGCCGTCCAGAGTCCAACTGCTGGCCAGGCTGCTGAACGCCATTCAGGAAATCGAGCACGACTGGCAGATCAAGCCGCCTGTCCGCAAGGCGTTCCTTCAGCGGCTGCGGCACGCGCTGGCCGCGGGCGACTACGCCGGGTATCGCCAGGCGATTTCCGAGATGGACGAGCACGTGGCCGCGACGATCAAGCGGCTCGTAGAGCGGTGCGAGGAAGGGCTGGCCGAATCGGTTCACGACGACATGGTCAAGGCGCTGCGGCAGGCCTTCCCGCAGCTTTTCTACGCCCGCACGAAGCTGCCGCCCTGGCTGGACGCATCGGCGATCTGGACCAGTCGGGCGGCCCTGGACCGCAGGCATGCCGAGCTTAAGGACCTGGTCGAGATCAAGATGCCAGCAAACGCCAAGGCCATCGGCGACGCGGCCGCGCACGGAGACCTCAGCGAGAACAGCGAATGGAAGTTCGCGCTGGAGGAGCGGGACCTGCTTCGCGCGCGAGTCGCCAAGATGCAGGACGAGCTGGCCCGGGCTCGTGTGTTTCATCCGGACGACGTGCCGGCCGACAGCGTGGCCATCGGCTCGCGAGTAACCCTGAAGCGCCGCGGCGACGGCAGCCAGTTGGTGATGACATTCCTGGGTCCGTGGGAAAGCGACGTGGAAAAGAGGATTTACAGCTATCAAACGCAACTGGCGCAGGAACTGATGGGCAAGGCGGTCGGCGATGCGGTCAGCATGAAGATCGACGGCGTCGAGGCCGTTTATGAAATCGCGGCCGTCGGGCCGGGAGTTGAGATTTGAAATTTCAGAATTCAAATCTCAGATTTCAAATCTCAGATTTCAGATTCAGATTTCAGATTCCGGCTTGAATGATTGGCCGCCTGTGGGGATAATAGCCTCCGGACATTCGGTTTAAATAATGGAGCAATCGCCATGAAAAGTGCGTACACGATTTTTCTGGTGCTGTCGGGCATGATGGTTCAGGCCGGCTGCGACGCGCGACCCGAGCCGCCCAAGCCGACCTGGTACGGTCCGAAGGTGGAGTTCATCGCCGTCAGCCCGTCCGACAGCGAGGAGCAGGCCGCCGTGGTCGCCGCCGAAAAGGCCAGGGTCGAGTACGATTTTCGCCTGGACGTGATCAAGGCCTACTACTACAAGGTCGGCTGCCTGGACAAGTACAACTGGGCCTGCACCGAGCTAAACAATCTCAATGAGTCGCAGACGTTCAGGTGGAACGGCCTGCCTCAGATCATCCCGCCCGAGAAGGAGTCGCTGGAAGGGGCCTCCGAGCAGCTTCTGGCCGAGCGGGTCGTTACGACCAAACGGACGTATCTCGACGCCGTGGAGGGCGTGGCGAAATTCTATGAAAAGCGCATGGGCTCCGGCGCCATGCAGACGCGGCTCGTCCGCAACATGCAGGCCCGTTTTCGTCCGCACGAGACATTCGTATATATCCCGGAGGCTGAGATTCCGCCGGCCGACCTGAAACCGGCCGAGGTCATTTCCGCCGCCGACGCCCTGTTTGAACGGGGCCTGGCGCTCTACAAGGACGGCAAGAATTTGGATCTGCCCGCGATGGCCGACATTCCGAAGCTCCGCAAATCGCTCGACGTCTTCCGCGAGATGATCGCCAAGTATCCGCGAAGCAACAAGATCGCCCTTGCGGCCTTCTACATCGGCGACGTCTACCGGCAGTACGCCAACAATTATCCGCTGGCGGTCAGGTGGCTGGAACGCGCCTGGCAGTGGGACCCGCACGTGCCCAAGCCGGCCCGGTACTACGCCGCCCTGACATATGATTATAAGCTCCACAACCGCGGCAGGGCCCTGGAACTCTACAGGGAGTGCCTGCGGCTCGAACGCGACTACGCCGACGTGAACTACGCCACCGGCAGAATCAGCGACCTGACCCAGCCGCCCGAAAAGGTCGATCTGGAAGAAAAGAAGAAATAGAATTCCGGTTCTCATCCCAAAAACATGGTTGAGTATTGTTCAAATACAACGTCTTGGCAAGTCCACTCAGTCAGCCCGCGAGGGCGTTTGCAAGTAGCCCCGCTCCGGAGCGACTTGTCCGGCGTAGCCTTGGCGAAGCCGGAAGCGGAGGGCGGGGTAACGGACGCCATTCGATCAGAGCCTCTTGCTGGCGATTGAAAACCATCTGTCTGCCATGAAATGCTTCTTTATCCGGGCTCATCGAAATCAGCCCTATCCCCGGGCTTCGCTTCGTCCGCCTGGCCGGCGGACTTCGCTACCCCAACTTCGCCAACTATTGCTGTAAGTCCTTATTTTACGTCGAAAATGCCTAAAAGTCTTCACTACATTTCATTCACGTTGTCGGTTACCTCCAGTCTGGACGGCAGGCGTATAAAATCGTTTTGAGTCTTCCCCCAATAACATTTCCGCTCGCTGGGGGCCGGGCCGGGGGGAGTCCAGGTTGAGAGGCTTTTTAAGGAAACCGTAAACAGGAAACTGGCAGGCAGATGGGCAGCCCGCGCAGGCAACATGGAAAGCCGGTAGATATGTATTTCCTCACGGCCGCGCGGTATAATCTGATTCATGTCCCGGAGGCGAAAGGCAATCTGGCTTGGCTCGATCCTGCTGGTCCTGGCCGGCGGAATCGGTGGCTATTACTTGTACCAGCAAGCAACCGCCATAGATCGCAAGGTCTGCGAACTTGTTTATGAGGCAGCCGGATATCCCGACTCAAGTATGGAAAAACGCCTCAAGGAATGGAAACTGGATTTTATGCTGAAAGAAAAACCGAAACCGAGGGAAGATGATGTTATCGTAAAAGATTTAAAGGCGATAGGTAATGCCGCCACGCCAAGTCTTATTTCTCTGCTAAATGATGAAAATGATATTGTTCGCTTATATGCGGTTGAATTCCTTGGTTGTGTGGGTGATGCAAGAGCGGTTGAACCGCTGATGAAAGTATTGGAAAAGGACAAAGATGACCAGGTTCGCTTTGCGTCGGCATACTCCCTTGGCGATTTGGGAGACAAAAGGGCAGTTGATCTACTGATACAGATATTGGAAAAGGACAAAGTATGTTATGCTCGCGAGGGAGCGGTTCACGCCCTCGGCAAACTTGGAGACACAAAGGCGGTTGAACCACTAAGGCACTCTAACAAAACCTAGTTTTTGAGCAATGGTTTGGCCGATAAATATTCTGTGTCAGGGAGGACACAACTATGGCCAAACCGCTGCTTACGGACGAATTATGGCGACGCATCCAACCACTTTTGCCGCCGGAG
>JACRIL010000075.1 GCA_016235825.1 Planctomycetota bacterium | reverse complement strand
TCCGGCGGCAAAAGTGGTTGGATGCGTCGCCATAATTCGTCCGTAAGCAGCGGTTTGGCCATAGTTGTGTCCTCCCTGACACAGAATATTTATCGGCCAAACCATTGCTCAAAAACTAGGTTTTGTTAGAGTGCCTTAGTACCACGGAGTTGCGGTTCGGTCAATAAAATGCCGTGTAATTTTTGAAATACGCCGCATAAGGCCTGCTTTTCAACGACCTGGCAGCGTTTTGTATTTTAACAGCCGGAAAAATCTGATGTAGGAAAATTAATTTGGACGATCCGCCCTGCGCGGCGTTATATCTGCAGAAATTCCGACTTTGATGATGCGGGCGTCCAAAGGTCTAAAACCGGGGTTTTTCAGTGATTGACAGATAAAAACCACCCGCCATTGTGTATCAGATGTAGAAGCTTAAAAGGGCGCGAATTGACTGATGGCAGTCCGCATTTGCAGGAATAATGAAAAAATCCGGGAACCAAATGGCTGAAAGAGCGTTAAATACGGTGCAGAGGCAGCGTATTGAGGGCCGTGTGTCTTCAATAAATATCGCCATGAAACAGCAGTCGGGGCGGCATAAGAACGCGGCGGCGCGTCAGCCTGCTAAGATTCGCTGGTTTAGTCTCTGAAAGGGAGTCGTATGAAGAGCGTCGCATTATCGCTGGCAGTTGTGGTTGCATTGGGCTTGGCGGTCGGGATAATCTTCGCAGATAGAGCGCCCACGCCATATCCGACGCCGCAGAAACCCGCGTCGCTGGACGGCACGATCTCCAAGGCCACCGACGACAAGGGCGCGTTTGAAGTTACGCCGAAAGATGAAAAAAACGCCCGCAAGTTCACCACAAATGATAAGACTGCCATAATAATCGACGGCAAAGAGGCAAAGGTTGTCGACCTGAAGGAAGGCATGACCGTTAAGGTCACCTACTGCGGCTTTAGCACGGTCATCAAGGCCGAGGCCACCAGCCCAGCGAAGACGGGGACCGGATAACATAGATTTGATTTGGCATTGTACGGACCTGCCGAAAAACGCCTGAAGGGTCAGGCGCGGCCGGGCCGGAAATGACAAGAATTGAAAGGAACAGGTACATGAAGAACATCGCATTGACGCTGGCTGTTGTGGCCGTGCTTGGGCTTATGGCCTGCACGATTATTTTCGCCGATGTCGCTCCGAGCCCCAGGCCCAAACCTACGCCGAAGATCACCAATTTAATCGGCAAGATCGCCACGACCGCCGACGAGAAGGGCGTGGTCGAAGTTGCTCCATCGCAAACAAAGGCAGGCGAAAAAGTCGAGAACGTCAAGGTTGCCACGGATGACAAGACCGTTGTGACGATTGACGGCAAAGAGGCCAAGATGGGCGACCTGAAGGAAGGCATGTCAGTCGTGGTTACTCCTGCCAAAGGCACAGCCGCAAAGATCGCCGTCTGCACTAAAACGCAGGACAATACGCGCATCAGTCCCAAAGACTGAAGGTCGCACCATGCGGCGGAGAATCATCGGCTGGATTATCGTCGGCGGGGCGTTACTTTGCATCGCGGCCTTGATAAGGCCTGCCGTGTCGCCCACTCAACATGCGGCACCGACACCAGGCGGACAGCCGGGTTCTCGCCCTGCTGCCATAGCGGCCTTGCAGTCTGATCCCCGGCCTTTCGTCCGGACGCCCGACGACCCCAGCCTCGCCCCGGCGGCGTATATGAAATCGGCCAAAGTTACAGCCAGGCTTCGGCTGGCCGACGAAAAGGAACTTTCCGGCCCTTCGGCAAAGCACGACAAATCGCAATCCCCGCCGGGCGGGCCGTTCATTGTCGCCGAGGTGGATTGTTATTTTGAGATGGAATATGACACTGCCGTGCCGGCCGAGGATTCCGGAATTGTCTTTCCGGTGTTTGAAAAAAGCACTCCCTCCGCCATAATCACAAAGTTTGAGACCTGGACTGACGGCATTGAATGCAGGGAACTTGAGCCGCTGGACGTCGAGGTGGCCGATCCAACCGGGCGGTCCGTCGTTTACGACGGATTTGGCTGGCCCTCGCCGGCCCCAAAGGGCGAATTGCAGAAAAGCAGGGTCAGATACACCATGCTTCTGCCCGTCCGCCAGAACAGGGCCAGGTTCATGTATGTGGTCCGCAGCGGCGGGACTTGGGCAAAACCCATCGGCCAGGAGACCGTTACTGTTGAATTTCCAGAGCCGTTGCGATTGAGCGTGATCGGAAACTTCAAACCTGCCAGCCAGGAAAACGGCCGCTGGACCTGGCTCCTGAAGGATGTGCGTCCGACGGATGATGTCGAGGCTTTCGTCGATGTTCCGACGAACCGAAATCCGGAGACCGCAAAATGAACGGCCAGATTGATATCGCCCCAGCCGTTCCCGCCGCATTGTCCCGCCCTGCCCTTCTGGCGTGGAACCCCGCCGCGGCCGCATGGATTCTCGGCCTGATGCACTGCGCGGTGGACACGGCCTCCCTGGCAATCCTTTACATCCAACTTTGCCTGGACAACCTGGCCTTCGACGAGATCGTATCCCTGATTCTCACGTATAACGCCCTTGCCTTCGGGCTTCAGGCGCCGTTTGGACTGCTGGCGGACCGACTGAAATCGTACAAGCTCTTTATCGTGCTTGGGCTTTTTGCGACGGCCGGGGCGGTCGCCGTTACAGAATTCTGGCCTTATACGTCGGCTCTCGCCGTCGCCATGGGCAACGCGATGTTCCACGTGGGCGGCGGGGCAACCGTGCTCGCCGGCTGCCGGGGACGGGCAACCCGGCCGGGAATCTTTGTCGGCCCGGGCGCGATGGGCGTGGCGTTGGGGCTATGGTGGGGTTCGGAGGGTTTCGCCTATAGCACCATCTTTGTTGCGTTTCTGGCGGCCTGTGCGATCCTGGTAACAATGGCCAGGTTCCCGGCGCCGCCTGCCGATACTCCGGATATCCGGACAACGACCCGTGATGATTGGAAAATTTCGTTATCGATATTTGTGGCCGTGCTGCTGCTGATCTCCGTCGGCGTCAGATCCGTCACAGGCGGGTTTGTGCGAGGCGGTTGGCCGGAACTTACAGGCGGAATAGCCCTGGCATTGGCCGGCGCGGCTGTTGTGGCAAAAATGGCCGGCGGCTTCCTGGCCGACAAAATCGGATGGCGGATAATTGGCGCCGGAGTATTGCTGCTGGCGGCCTTGCTGATTGCTGTTGCACCGCGCAACAACCCCGGCATCCTCATAATCGAGATGCTTCTGATCCAGATGACCATGGCCGTTACCCTGACGGGCGTTTATCTGACAATGCCAGGCCGGCCGGGATTGTCGTTCGGCCTGCCGTCGCTGGCGATTGTGATCGGGATAATTCCCGGCGCCGTCCGATATTGGGGGTCTGATCCAGCCATATGGCAAGTGCCGCTGACTCTGGCCGCAGCGGCCATGATCTTCGCCGCCCTGACTCTGCTCAGAAAGAAAGTTCTCTCTCGCCCAGCCGAATACTCGCCGGGAAAGTAATCTTCAATCCATTCCCTGATTCTGATTTCGGGCTTGACATCCCTAACTTTCGGCGGAACGGCGTGTCTGTAATAATAAGGAAAGTGCAATGTAAACTTGACGCCATGCGTGATGTGAGCGGCCATATTCGGCCGGAAAGCCGGCCAAAATTATGTTTACCCGCACAGGCAAATCTGCGATAATAAGTTGGATTGGAGCCCGCAATGGATCTGAATCAGGACAAGTCCTTTCACCAGCCGATAGGCGCCGGCCAGCTAATCGATCCGGCGCAGTGGATGTGGATCGAAGAGGCGGCCCAGCTTCTGGAAATGCCGCCGGAACAGGCCGAATACCAGCTTCACAGCGTCAGAGGGTTCCAGAGCGGCACGCGGATACGCTATTTCCGCCAGGACGTATGGGACATGGCCGAGGAAATGGCCCGCGGTTCCTGACGCCGGCATCCGCGGAATTCGACGGATTTTCTCTCCTGAAAAAATTTCCTCTCTTCCCGTCTCACGACGTTGTCATATGATCGCCGCGGGCCTATTATTACTTCATGCCTTCCCTGAACGTATATTTCAACGGCCGGATAATTCCGGCAGGCCAGGCGTGCATCGGCATCGACGACGCGGGGTTCCTGCACGGGGCGAGCGTATTCACGACGATGCTCGCCCGCAACGGCCGTGTCTTCCGGCTGGACCGCCACATAAAACGGCTGCTGGACACGGTCGCCGTTCTGGGCTTGCGGACGGACGCGGCGGCCGAATCGCTGACGGCCGCGGCGGCCGACCTGCTGGCGGCCAACCGGCTCAAGGACGCCCGGATGCGGATCACGCTGACGCCCGGCGGCGTGCACGGCGAGGAAGCATCGCCGACCACCACGCTGGTAACCGCCGAGCCGCTGCCGGCCTATCCGCCTGAGTGGTACGAAAAAGGCATCAACGCCATAGTCTCATCATACCGGCAGCTTTCGGGCGACCCGACGTGCGGCAGAAAGACCGGCTGCTACTTCACCCGCATCCTCGCCGCCCGCGAGGCCGCCGAAAAGGGCGCGCAGGAGGCCCTTTTCTACACGACCGACAACCGCCTGGCCGAGGCGTGCTTCTGCAGCGTGTTTCTGGTCCTGGACGGCAAGGTGCGCACTCCGCCGCTGGATACGCCTGTGCTGCCGGGCGTCGTCCGCCAGGCTGTGATCGAACTTTGCTCCAGCATGGGAATCGCCTGCGATGATTCCAGGCCCCTGACGGTTCACGAAATGCTCTCGGCGGGCGAGGCGTTCGTTACCGCCTCGTGCAGCGGCATCAGGCCGGTCGTCATGATCGAGCGGCACGCCGTGGGCGATCAAAGGCCCGGACCTGTCACAAAAAAGATCATGGTTGCATACCAGGACCTTGTAAATAAAGAATGTGCATCGGACGGCCCGACAGGTTAAAACAGTCAGCCGAAAGCCGATCAAGGAGATATTGATGAAGATTTCAGACATAGTGAAGGTTTTTGAGGACATCGCCCCGACGGCTCACGCGATGGAATGGGACAACGTGGGTCTGCTCGTTGGCGACAGCCGGTCCGAGGTCCGCAGGCTCATGCTCTGCGTGGACATGACGCGAGATGTTCTGGCCGAGGCGGTCGCCGCGGACGTCCAACTGGTGATGGCATATCATCCGGTGATCTTCCGGGACATCCGCCGGATAACCGAAAGCGACTCGCCGGTGGTATACGGGGCGGCCAGGGCGGGCGTGTCGGTCTACTCGATGCACACGGCCCTGGACGTGGCCCCCGGCGGGACCAACGACGTTCTGGCCGACGCGATGGGCCTGGAGATGCGATCCCCGCTGGTGCCGATCTGCTCGATGCCGCCTGCGGCCCCCTCGCCCGACCGGCGTTCGCCGTATCCGGGCAGGGGCAAGTGCAAGATCGTGGCGTTCGTGCCGCCCGACGACCTTTCTCGCGTGGCCGACGCGGCCTTCAGCAGCGGGGCCGGGCACATCGGCAAATACGAGCGGTGCGCGTTTTTCAGCCATGGCATCGGGACGTTCCTGGGCAAAAAGGGCGCACAGCCGACCGCAGGCCAGTCCGGCAGGCAGGAGGCGACCGAAGAGATGCGCCTGGAAATCATCGCGCCTATCTCCAAGGCGCCCAACGTCGTTCAGTCAATCCGCTCGGCCCACAGCTACGAAGAGCCGGCGATTGACGTCTATCCGCTGCAGGTCTATCCGGAAGGTTTCGGAATGGGGCGGATCGGTTCGCTGCCCAAGCCCATGCCGCTCAAGAGCATCATCGCAAAGATCAAGAAGGCCGCCGGGATATCAAAGGTGATGCTGGCCGAGACCCGCAAATCCGGGGCGAAAAAGGGCGGCCGGATGGTCCAGGTTGCCGCCTGCGCCGCCGGTTCCTGCGGGCCGCTTTACAGGGACGCTGTCGAGGCCGGCGCGACATTCTACCTGACCGGCGAGATGAAGCATCACGACGCCCTTGCCGCCACCGCGGCGGGGCTGACGGTCGTCTGTCTTGGCCATTCAAATTCCGAGCGCCTGGCTTTGGTCAAACTCGCAAAACGGATCAAGGGCGAACTGCCCAGGCTGCCCGTCATGCTCGCAAAGACCGACGCCGACCCGTTCGATATAGCATAGCAGCCCGCTGAAAAAGGCGATGGTTGTCGATTATAGCTATTTGACCCATTTTATATTGCCTGGCCGGCGAGTTTTTTCAGGACGGGGTCCCTGCTGTTTTTGCGGATGTAATCCAGGTTCGCGTCGATGAGTTTCATCCGCTGCCGGACGCAGGCGAAGGACCGCAGCGGGTCTTCAGGCGTGTTATTGACGTAGTCGAGCATCTTTTCGACGCTCGTGGCGGCCACGTGCAGCCGCGTGTCCGACGAGGCGTAATATATGTAAAGGCTTCCGTCGGCGAGGGCCACAGCGCCGTTGCTGAAGCAGACGTTCGACACGTCGCCGACCCGTTCCCGTTCGTAAGGGGCGATCAGGAACCCGCCGGGCCTGCGAATGACCTTCTCCGGACGCTTCAGGTCGCACAGGAACGCGTACAGCACGTATCGCAGTCCGGCGGCTGTGTTGCGGACGCCGTGGGCGACGTGCAGCCAGCCCTGGGGCGTCCTGATCGGCGGTGCGCCGGCCCCGTTTTTGACCTCCTTGATCGTGTGATAGACCTTCGGATCGATGATCCTTTCATCGCGGGTTACGGCTCGTGTCATGTCGTCGCACAGCGCCCAGCCGATGCCTCCGCCCCTGCCCGCCTCGACGAAGCCGTCCTGCGGGCGGGTGTAAAGCGCGTACTTGCCACCGATGAATTCCGGGTGCAGCACGACGTTGCGCTGCTGGGCCGAGCCGCAGGCCAGGTCAGGAAGGCGGTCCCATTTTTTCAGGTCCTTGGTGCGGGCGATTCCGCATGAGGCCGCCGCGGCCGACTCGTCGCCCGGCCTGGCGGCGGGGTCCTTGCGCTCCGTGCAGAAAAGCCCGTAAATCCACCCGTCCTGGTGCCGTGTCAGGCGCATGTCATACACGTTTGTGTCCGGGTTGTCGGTCTCGGGCATGACGACCGGATAATCCCGGAACCGGAATTTTTCCGTCGGGCTTTTGCTCTGGGCCACCGCGAAGAAGCTCTTGCGGTCCGCGCCTTCCACGCGGGCCATAATGTATATAGTCCGGTCGATCTCGATGGCCCCGGCGTTGAACACGCAGTTGACGCCCAATCGCTCCATCAGATGCGGATTGGTCCTGGGATTCAGGTCGAACCGCCAGAACAGCGGGACGTGCTCGTTGGTCAGGACCGGATTGACGTACCGGTCGAACACGCCGTTGTACCATGTCCTGTCGATCGCGTTTTTACGGGCGATGAATTTTTCGTGCGCCGCCGCCAGCGACTTGAGCTTCGTTGAAAACGCGTTTGCCTTCGCCATCTTGTTAGTCTCCCTGAAATTCCGGCCGGCCCGGCCGGGGCCGATTACCAATACCAAAGCCCGCCCCGGCTGTCCAGAGTCAGTAACACGGCCCGGAAAGCCTGTGCCGCATTGACACGGCCGGGCCCGGCTATGACAATGCTCGCGGGCCGGGTTATAGCCGGTCCTTATCGGAGCCATCGCATGGGATTGCCAATTATTGTTAGTGCAGGATTCGTTTCGTCGATTCTGGTCTGGGCCGCGTTGCCGGCGGCGGGCCAGGACAAGCCGACCGACGTTTCGAGCAGGCATTTCAAGACGGAGATCGTCTCGGCCTCAGCCGAGGGGATCGTCGTTCGCGGCGCGTTCGAGATCACCGGCCCGGCACATCGCTGGTACGAGGTGCGGTTCCAGGTGCTGCTCAGCGCCGACAAGACGCTGGAATTTTCCGACGGCCGGCCGATGGTGCTCTCGTGGGGAAACGTCTTTACGCCCCGCAACATCGCCAGCCCGCAGTGGACGGACTGCCAGTTCAAGGTGCCGGCGGCGTATCTGAACGCCTCGACGAACCTGCCCAAGTCCGCCAGGACGGTATTGTTCGTAACCTGCGAACTTTGGGACTTCGCCGCGCAGAAGTATCTCGGGGCCGGCTGGAACGCCCGCGCCGCGGCGATAGTAACGACCGACGCTGCCGGCAAGGTCGTTAAAATCGATCAGTTCAACACCGACCAGACGGTCCTGCTGCCCAGCCATCCGACCGAATCGATGGAGGTCCGCGAGTGCCGCCTGGACCTTAAAAACCTCAAGCTCAAGCCCGACGCCGCCGCGTATCGCGCCGTCGGAGTCGACGCCGTGGCGTACGATCTGCTGCTTTCGGGCGAGCTGCGGTGCGACATCCGGGGCAATTCGCGCGGGTATTTCTTTCAGCCGGCGGACACGGCTGAAAAGGCCGGCGAACTGGCGGCGATGGGCTACGGCGGCGCGGTGGTGATAAAGACGGCAGAGCAGTTCAAGTCGATCGTCGGGGCGCTCAAGGCGATCGGCTACCGCCCGGGCGTCGAGATTCTTCAGGAGAATCCGCCGGCGCTGGGATTCGAGACGCTGGCCGAGCCTCAACTTGGCTGGCGGATAAAAATGCTGACCATCGATAAGACGCCGGCCGGCGGTTTCGGCAACATCGTCTACCGCGAGTTGTGCATCGGCCTGGATAGCACCATCGGCGTCCGCGCGATGGTCTGCGTCAAGGCTCGCGACGAAGGCTCCGCCGAACGCCTGACGCCGGCGGCAGCCACTACCATGACAAATTACACGACTGCAATTTTAATCGCTCTCACACAAACCGGTTCGCAATCCCTGCCGCAGCCGGTCGCCGTAACGAACACCAAGCGGACCATCGCATGTCAAGCCGCGGCAAGTTCGAAGTTGTTCCTGAAGGTCGCCGACTGGCCCGCGTGGGCCGGGCCTTCTGCTGAAAACGCCCCGACCTCCGGCCCCGCAGCCGACGGCCGAACCCCCCTGGAAACGGCCCCCGCGGCGTCCCAATCAAAATAATTTCGCTGTTTCTCACCGCCGCGCTTGTGCATACCGTCCAGCGGAATATAATGTGCCTGGATTGGAACGGTTGCCAATCCCACTCGGATTAACTTGAAAATACAGGAACAAACCAATCATGGCTGAACAGAAGAAGGATGTGAAACAGCGTGTGCAGGCAGTCATCGACAAGATCCGCCCGATGCTTCAGGCAGACGGCGGAGACATCGAGCTTGTGGCCGTGGACGAGCCGACGGGACAGGTCCAGGTCCGCCTTCAGGGAGCATGCAAGGGCTGCCCCGGCGCGGCCATGACGCTCAAGATGGGCGTCGAACGCCACCTCAAGGAACAGGTCCCGGAAGTAACCGAACTGATTTCGGTGCAGTAACCATCCGCAGCCGCGGCCGTCCGTGTCGCCGGCTCGCTTGCCCGCGCGTGCCGTGGGTGTTCCGGCTCCGTGCGGTTTTCTTTCGCCGACAACTCCACGAAACGGCAATCAGCCGGCTTGACGGTAAGGGGGTTGCTCGCATATTCTCACTCCGCTCTGATTGGCCGCGGCGGAGAATATCGCGGCCTGATCAATTGCCGATACTATGGCCGGTGCGGACGGCGAAATCCTGATCGAGACGCAAGACCTGGAGAGGGCTTACAGGACGGTCCAACGGGTTGTGTTCGCGCTGCGCGGGGTGAGCATCAAGGTCCGCGCGGGCGAGCTGCTCTGCGTCGTGGGGCCAAGCGGTTCGGGCAAGACCACGCTGCTGAACCTGATAGGCACGCTGGATATGCCTGGCAACGGCAGGGTTCTGCTGTGCGGCAGGGACACGGGCGATCTGTCGGCCGGCGAAATTGCCCACCTGCGATGCATGGGGATCGGGCAGGTCTTCCAGGACCTCAACCTGCTGGACGACCTTTCAGCCAGACGGAACGTCGAGCTGCCGATGCTGATAGCCGGCGCGACGTCGGCCCAGGCCGGCGAACGGGCGGAAAAACTGCTGAAGGAGGCCGGTCTGGATCGGACGGGCGACAGGCCGGCGGCGGAATTGTCGTGCGGGCAGAGGCAGCGGGTGGCGATCGCGCGGGCACTGGCCAACGAGCCGAGAATCATCCTGGCCGACGAGCCGACGGGCAATCTCGACCAGTCTGCCGGACGGCAGATCGTCAACCTGCTGGCGGAGCTTGCGGCCAGGCGAAATTGCGCGGTCGTCGCGGCGACGCACGATCCGCAGATGGTCGACGCGGCCGGCACGACGGCGTTCCTCCGCAACGGACTCATCGAACGAACCTGCCGCCGCGATGAACTGTCGATCACAGTCGGGGCGGTCAAATGAGGTTCTCCAACGTCATCGCCATCCTGATCGGCGTCCTGCTGGTCGCGGTCATCACGCCGCTGAGCGGATTTTTGACGCTGGCGGGCGGCGGGTCGGCGATGGAGACGGCAGCTCCCGCCGGGTGGGTCGTGGGCGCGGTGTTCGCCCTGGCTGCCGGATGCTGGCTTATCAGATTGGCCGGCGGGAAAGGTCTGCTCGGCAAGGGTCAGTTGGCGATAGTCTTTTGCATGCTGGCCTCGGCCGTGCCGATCATGAATATCGGCCTGGCCCGCCCGGTGATTGTCCGGCTGGATCGGGCCGTGATGGATTACATCCGCTCGGGCGACCAGCGAGGCCGGCAGGAATATCAGTCGCTTCAGCGAGGCTGGTTCCCGATTGTGCCGTCGGACGAGGCGCTTGCCTGGGGCAAGGCCCGGAGACTGATCGAACTTATGGACGATCCGGCGGCAAGGTCCGCCCGGCAGCATGCGCTTGCTGAATTGCGAATTCGCCTGACCGGTGGGACCGGCGGATCGGATGCTTCCGGAAGTCAGCCGGTTGCAACCGCTCCGGCCGACAACCGGCCGGCCATTGATTACCGGGCGATAATGACTGCGCTTGGTGCGGCCAGCGACAATCCGATGTCGTTGTCGCAATTGGAAACCAGGCCGGCAGAATTACCTGCCAGCCAGCCGGCAACCGCGGCGGCTGACGGTTCAAATGCCGATCTGGAATCGCTGGTCTCGGTGATGGGCGTCGATGAGATCGGTCAGTTCCGCATGGCGGCGGCGAGGGGAGAGTTTTCGGCCGAGGCGACAAAGGCAAGCGGGATTGAGCCGCTGCTGGTCGAGCGGCTGCGGCAGGCCGAGGCGCAGAGTTCGCAGGCGGCGGGCAAACTGCCCGACCTGCTGAAGGAATTCGACGAGGCCGAGGCGTACAGGATGCCGCAGAACCTCGACCTGCCTGGCCGGCAGGCGCAGGAGGCGATTAATATCGAGGACGCTGAAATACTGACGGCGGCGGAACGGGCCGACCTTCTTGCCGGCGTTGAAAGGCTCAAGCCGCGATTCGCACCACTTCGCGGGGAGACGGCCAAACTCAGCGGGCCGGACAGGCACAAGGTCATTCGAGCCGTGGCGGACCAGTACATGCAGCAATTCGCCGCGATGTCCGGCGACAAGTATGACCGGGGCCGCAACAGCTTCGTGGTGCGTCTGACTCCCCAACAGCGGATGGAATTGTCGGGCGGGTCGCCGGCCGGAGACAATCTGGCGATTTTTGAGACCGGGCTGGCCGGGCGGATCGATCAGGCGGACCGCGGCGATTCGGCAGACGGCGACAGCGCCGCCGCAGGCCGGCCGATGAGTATCTGGCAGAAGGTCGCGTTCTGCTGGAGGAACGTGCCGTGGCATATCTGGGCCTTGCCGCTGGCGGCGTGGGGCGGGCTGATAATCTGCATATTCCTGCTGCTGATGTGCCTTGCCGAATGGCTGAGGCCCGGCTGGGTGGTCCGGCAGAACCTTCCGTTTCCTCTGGTTGAGGCGGCGCAGAGGCTGATCGAGCCGAATGGCGGCAAACAGCCCGGCGGGGCGGGCCGGCTGAATCGCATGTTGCTGGCGGGCGGGGCGGCGGGGTTCGCCGTCATCTGCCTTGCGGCCCTGAATCACTATCGAATCGTGCCGGCGTCGGTCTGCGACTTCGATCTGCGGTGCGACCTTTCCGGCATCCTGCTGATGGGCGACGGGTCGATCGTGCTGGCTGTCTCGCCGATTGTCGTGGGAATCGCGTTCCTTATCAGCCTGGAGATGAGTTTTTCGATCTGGGCAGCGTTCCTTGTGCTGGCGGCGGCGTTCCGGATCTTTTGGCCAACGCATGCTTCGGTTGATTCTCAATGGGGCGGTCCGCTGCCGCTATCCGGGGAGCAGCTTTTTGGGGCGTGCATGTGCATGTCCGCGGTGCTGATCGTGCAGGCGCGGCGGAACAACAGAAAACTTCCGTCCGGCCGGGCCGACGACGGCGACAGATTCCTGAATCCAAAACTCGCCCGGGCCGGACTTATCGTCCTGCCGACGGCGATCCTGGCGTGCGTGTGGCACTTAGGGATGGGCTGGATTCCCGGGATCGCGCTGCTGCTGGTTCTGGCGTGCATTGTGCTGGCCCAAGCCGTGGCCGCAGCGCGGGCCAGGGCGCAGGCAGGGTTGCCGTCTGACTTCATCGCGGCCGACCTGATGGGCATGCCGTGGCTGGCGGGTCTGTTCAGCCTGGCCGGGCCGAAGATGTTTCAGGCCTTCATCAATGTCGCCGTGCTGCCGGCCGGGGCGCTGCTGCGCCTGCTGGGCCAGAACATGGACAACATGGTTCTCGCCCGGCGCAACGGCGTGCGGCTGGGAACAGTAGCGGCCGGGACGATTGTAGCGGGCATAACGGCCATCGGCGCCGGCATGATTTGTTGCCTGCTGTTTTCGCACTATTTCGGCATGGCGCCGGGCGACGCGGCGGCAGGACAGGGCGTCGCCGGGAAATCGGCAAATTTGGCCGGCGTTCCGTCGGCGTGGCCGGGCAATTGGAATACAGGTCTGGCATTTGTCGCAGGCGGGGCCGTGCTGACCGGAATGCTGCTGCTGATCAGGCGCCGGTTTGTCGGGTTTCCGATTAATCCGATCGGTTACATCGTGGTCCTGTTGAGCCTTCAGCAGGGCGGCTCGCCGCAAGGCCGGCCGGGGACGTGCCTGATCTGGGGCGGCGTGCTGCTGGCGTGGATATTGAAAAAACTGATAATCGCAAGGGGCGGCATGGACGCGTGCAACAGGGCCAAACCGTTTTTCATCGGCCTGATTCTCGGTTCGCTCGTGTGCGTATTCGCGTGGAACATCCTGCACCTGGTCCTGGCAATCGTCTCGCCCGGCGGCGGACAGGCGGCGGGACTGACCGGCCAATTCCTGTCGGCCGGGCCATTGAGCCTGAGGATATTCTGATTTGAAAATCTTTCGGCATATATTGCTGATTGCGACGGCGGCAATGGCCGTAACGGCCGGTGCGCCGGCCCAGAGTTCGCAGCCGACTCAGAGCACGCAGCCGGCGACAGTCGCGTCGGACACGGCCGGGCAGGTCCGGGCCGACCGGCAGACCGGCCAAATCAACCCGGAGATCGGACTGCTCAGCCCGGCGGCGATGGAAGATATATCCGACAGCATAACGCCGGACCGGATTCGGCCGATTGCCCAACAAATATGGATGGGGCGCAATCTCAGTTTGTCGGCGCGCGAGGCCGGCGATAAGCGCGCGCCGATACACAAAACCATCATCGAGCAATTGCAATCCATGTCGTCTGCCGGCGTGGAATACCTGGGCAGCATCAGGAGTTCGGCAGTCGTGCCGGTTGAATTGGACAGGATCGAGCCGGGCAGGCCTCCGTCGAACATTCGTGTCGGGGAGAAAACCTGGCGGCTCGACCCGCTTCGGTCGAACGGGCCTATGCCGTCGATCTGCCCGGCCGCCAGGCTGACCGGCGGGCTTGTCTATGCCGGGCGAGGAGAATGGCAAGAGCTTGACGGCCTGCCGCTGGCCGGGGCGATCGCGCTGATGGAATATTCCGGCGGGGGAAACTGGCGGAGACTTTTCTCGCTGGGCTGCCAGGCGATTGTTGTCCTGGAGGATAAAATCGTCAATCGCCGCAGCGCGGATGAATTGTCGGACCCGCTGCCGCTGCCCGTTCCACGATTCCTTGCAACCGGCCGGGCCGCACGCGAACTCCGCGAGGCCGGGCTGGGCGTCAATTCCATCAGGCGGCAGGCCGCAGCGCTTCGGCAGGCGGGCGAACTGGCCGGTCAGGTCGGCGAACTGGTGCTGCTGGGCAAAAATCTTTCGGCCCAGGCCGAGAGCCTGGCCAGATCGGCGCGCTGCGGCGAGTCCTGCACGCTTTACGGCGGCAGCGACTGGCAGGAGCGGATATGCGAATCCATCTTCGCGTACCTGCCGCCCGGCAAGTGCGCAACGTACGCCGTCCAGCCGGACGATCTGGCGGGACGGCTCGCACGGGATTACGGCGTGGGCCTGTCTGAAATGAAGCGTCTGGCCGCCAACGCCGCGATATCGCCAGGCCGGGCCGACTGGTCCGATCTGCCGGCCGGGACCATGCTGGAACTGCCCGGCGGCGGAAGATATGTCGTCAGACATAACGACCTTCTGGAACGGATAGCGAAACAGTACGACGTGCGGACCGAGGATATAGTCAAGGCGAATAATCTCCGCGACCCGGCCGCGCCCTACGCGGCCCTGCCGGAACTGGCAGGCGGCAAGGCGCTCGTAATACCCAACCTGGAAGGCTCGATCCTGCTGACGGCCCGGATCGACAGCGATAGCGCATCGCCTGATGCCGACAACGGAGGAAAGACCGCGGCCAACGTTGCACTGGCACTGAAGACGCTGCGGACGCTGGCCGAGTCGAAAAACATTCAGCGGCGCCGGGGAATTATCGTCGCTTTCGTGGACGGCCAGTCGTGCGGCGATTCGGGCCTGAGGGAATTGGCGCGGTCGGCCCTTGGCGCCGGCGATTCCGCGGCGATGGCCGGCGCCTCGCAAGGCCGGCGGCTCGGCGCCGGGGCGTTCCTTATTATTCTGCTGGCCGCCCTGGCCGGCGGCGGGGCGTGGCAGTGTCTCAGATCGCGGGGCGGCGAAGGCCGGGGTTCTTACAAAGCGGCGGTTGCCGGACTGGCGGCGGCCGTCGCGGTTGCGGCGATAATTTTCTTTTTGCCGGCGGGCGGGCCGGCGTCCCAGCCGCGGATTGACGCGAAAACGCTCATCCGCCATTGCCGCTCGGCGGCGGAGTATTTCCGGTCCGGCGGGACGGCTGATCTGTCGCAGGAGGATGCCGCATGGCTGGGCGAAAGCTGGTTGACGCCCGCAATCGACTGCCGGCGCGCGGAACTGGCCGAGAAGATTTTTACGGGTTCGCCGGCCCGGGCCGACGGCGACGCCTCACTGCTTGACGATCTGAGGCAGAAACTTTATGGCGAAGGCGGCTGGCGGCAGCGGGTCGCCGGATTCTATCGGGCGCTCGCGCAGGCCGAGCAGAAATCGCCGCGCGGCGCCAGACTTGCGATCAGTCTGGCCGAACTGGGATGGCAACTCCAGGCGGAAATGGACGGCCTGCTGCGCGGGCAGGCTATGCGGGACAACAATGTCCGCGTGGCAAGGTCGATCCTGTGCAGGCTGCACGGCGAGGAATTTGACGGCGTGCCGAAGCATCCATCGGGCGGTGCGGTTGGGCTGTATCTGGACATTTCGGACGGCCAGGATGTCATGGCGATCCGCTGCGGCGAGAAGATAGCCGACGGCCGTTCGCCCGCTGCCAGGCTCGCCGGCAGATGTCTGGCCGCCGCGCAGGAATGCGACCGGCGCTTCGGCGGGTCGCCCATTGATACCCGGGGCAGACTTGGCGTGGCGGTTACGTCAGACGACGCCCCGCCGCCGGTTGATCGCAGATATTTTGAGGCCATCGGTGTTCGCATGATTGCGCTGGACACGGTGGGTGACGAACAACCCAGGCTCGGCACGCACGCCGACACGCTGGAAAATCTTGATCTGGATAATTTCTGCCGCCAAGGCCGGCTGGCCGGGGCGATGACGGCCGTCGCGTGCTCGCGGCAACTGGCCGATCCGTCGGATCGGATTGATGCACCGGAAATTTCCACCGTCAGCGGCCGGGTTGTCCGCAGCGGCGACCGCGGCAAATGGGCCGGCCTGCCGGTTGCCGGCGCGATTGTTTTCGCCTCGACTTCCGGCGGCGCTGGCCTGCCGACGATTGCCGGGCCGGACGGCCGGTTCGACCTCGGCCTTCATCCGGCCGGCGACGGAATCGTTCTGTCAGCATATCGATTGGACCGCTCGACCGGCCTGTTCGACATGGTCCTCGATGCCGGCGCCTTGCAAGGCCGGGACAAAATCCGGCTGGCGGTGAATCCCGGCCCGTCATTCGCGGCCATGCCGATGACGCCGTGTTATCCGCTGGCGATCTTCCACGGCAGCGACCCGCTGGACAACCAGCCGCTTGCCGGCCGGATAAAACTTATCGACGCGGCCGGCGGCAGTCAACCCGCCCGCTTCGGCCTGGATGTCCCTGATGTTTCACACTCGGGACCGGGCGGCTTCAACAGGCCCGATTATCAGGCGTGCGTGGCATATCTTCCGGCCGGCAAGTCCGTCCGCGTGGAAGTCAGGTCGGGCGATTCTGCAAGGCTGATCCTGACGGGCGCCGATGGGGCGGGCTATCCCGTCGGGCCGATCCGCGACAGCCTGGCCAGGCAGCTCGACCGGAATATCAGCCTGCCGCTCGGGTCCCTGCTCGTCGCCGGCGACATGCTCAGGGCGTGCGAGTCAGAATCGCGGAGACTCGCACAAAAGGGGTTGGTCGATGCGTCGTCAGGCAGGGCGTTAAGGACGGCGGCGGACAAAATGGGCAAGGCGTCAAAGTCGGCGGCAGAATTCAGATGGAGCCTGGCCGACAGCCAGGCCCGCGGCGCATGGGCCCTGACGATAAATGCGTGGAATGAACTGGCCGGCCTGCGAAAAGGAGCGGTCGTCTCGGCCGTCATCCTGCTGATCCTGCTGGCCGTCGCCTCGGCGTTTCTGGAAAGGCTCATCTTCGGCGCCGCCGGCGTTGTCAGATTGGCGGCGGGCATGGCGATATTCATTATACTGGCCGCAGCGGCGTGGCAGGTTCATCCTGCCTTTGGCGTTTCGGACAGGTCGTGGCTTCTGCTGCCGGCCTGCGCGCTGGCGGCGCTGTGCCTGGCGGCGGCATCGGGCCTGGCGGCCGACCTGAGAACAAGCCGCGAAACCGGATCGCCTCGCCGCAAGCAGGCCGGGCCGGCGATGCAGGCCGGAACTTTGACCTGGCTGGCAGTCGGCTGCCTGCGTCGCAGGCCGGGTCGGGCGGCGCTGTCGGCCTTTGTCGCGGCCATGATGACGCTTGTCATCCTTGCCTTCGTCTCGGTCGGCGACGAACGGTCTTACAGGATCGAGCGGGCCGGCGGACAGGAAAAGGCCGATGGACAGGACAAAACCGGCAAACCCGCGGCAAAAACCGACGGCCCGGCCGGCGGGCTGCTCTTTACCCGCAGCCTGTCGGGCAACCTCGACTCGCCGGCGATAGAATCGATTCGCGCTGAAACAGGCGGCGCCAAAACCTCGCTTCGGGCCGTCAGGTTTGCGGGCGGATTTGAAAATGACGGCCGGACCTTCATCGTCGAACATGCCGGAAGGAAACATGCCCTTGACGGGCTGGTCGCGATGGAGGCCGCCGAGGCCGACTTAACCGGACTGAACAAGGCGGTCTGCGGGCATAGCTGGTTCGACGCCGCCGACCGGCCGGGCCGAAGCGGCAATCCGGCTGTGATTATCCTGCCAGACTCGTGCGCCGACTCACTCGGCATCGACGAGTCGCAGCTTTACGAGCCGCTGACCGAGATGGTCCGCCGCGGGCAGAGCCTTCAGACGCTGGCGGCGAAACATCGCGTCAGGCTCACCACGATCCTGCGGTCCAACAGCCTCTCGACAAGCGATCTGGAACAGAGGAAAGACCCGCAAGGCGGCTCGCCGTACCTTATTCTGCGGATAGATCGCGAATTGAAGGTTCCATCGGGCAGGCTCAAGGATGCCGCCAGCCTCCCTTCAGTTGTTCTGCGCGAGATAGGCGGGATGAAACTTTCAGTCGGCGGGATATTATTCTGTGAAAAGGCCGACGCCCTGACTGACATAACCGGCGTGAATCTTTCGGCATCGGCCGGCGGGGCGGACAAGGCCGGCCATGCCGGCTGGTCGAGACTCGCGATCGTGTCGATGGAACTGGCCGGGCCCGCTGGCGCCGGATTTGCGAGCCTGGCCGTCCGGTTTGACGACGGGCGGGACGTGAAACAGTTCCTTGAGCAGGCCGCCTCGCTTTCCCAGCCGGTCCGCGCCGATCTGGGCGACGGCCCGGTGATAATCCGGCCGCAACACGCCCGGACCGTCGGCGGGCTGGACAAGGCGGCCGTCCCGATCATCCTTTGCATACTGGCCGCGATTGCCTCGGCCCTTTCGAGCCTGGACGACCGTCGCGGCCTGATGGAGATGCTGAGGTCGGCGGGCGCCGGGCCGCGCCAGATCGCCATGCTGCCGACTCTGGAGGCCGCGATCACCTGGACGATAGGCGTCGCAGCCGGACTGCTGGGCGGGCTGGCGCTGGCCAAAATTGCCATGTATGACCTGCCGGTAGTCGGAATTCTCGCCGAGGGATTGAGCGTGAACATCGCCGGACTTCTGCCGGCCGTTCTGGCGATTGCCGTGCTGGCGATCGGGCCGGCGATAACGGCCGTCGCCTGCCGCATGGGCCGCCGCACCTCTACATCGGCCTCGGCCTCAGGCGGCGCCGGCCGGCAGCGGGATTATTGGCACGTGCAGACTGACGCAGGCGGAACGATGATCTGCCGTGCGCCGTTCAGGGTGACGGCAGGCGGGGCAATCGCGGCGACCGCCTTCCTGGAGCGGTTCCTGATGAGCCATCGCACGGCCGACGCCGAGACGTTCACGTGCGGCGACCTCAATGTTGCTGCCGGCGGCCAGCGGCAGACTTTCGGCCTTGAGGCCCGAATGGCAATCAGCCCGTACGACCAACAGATCAGCCAGCAGGTCAGCATGGAATTCAGCCGCTCAGGCGAGACCGGACTTTATGATTTCGGCATAAAAATAACGCACCTGGAAGGCCCGGCCGAGACGTGGCTTGCCGCCAACCACAGGCTGCTGGATTTGATTCGCAACCAATTCCTCGCCTGGGCCGGACTGAATGACGACGAAAAAATGCGCCTCGCAGCCGCCGGCGAAGAATTGCTGAAACAACAGCCAACTCATGGATAAGGAACCCGAAAAAAACGATTCGGCATCCGCAGAGGCCTCGCCGCAAGTTCGGCCTGACGCGGAACGTCGCCGCGGCAGCGGCGGATTCTCCGCCAGGGTCGTCGTCGGCTTTGCCATTCTCGGCCTGCTGGTCCTGCCGGCCGTGCTCGTGCCGGCCCTTACTATCGGATCGGACATGGCGATGGCCTGGGAATGGGCCGCCGTGATCGTGCTGGTCGAACTGGCCCGAAGGCTGTCAGTCAAATTGGCCCCCGGCGAGGTCTTTCTGCTGCGGTACGCTGCGGCAAACCTGTCGGAGATCGCCGGCGGGCTGATCCTGGGCGGCGGAATCCTGGGGCTGATCGCGGCCGGAAGGTTCGGCGAGCCGGCCCTCTGGCGGACGTGCCTGGGATCGGGCGGCGCTGAAGGCGGACCGACGATCTGGGGCCTGATCTGCGGGCCGATCGGGATCGTCGTCGTGCTGGCGATAGTTTTGGCCAAGCTGACGCAGTTGTCGCTTGGGTATCTTGTATATCGCATGACCGCCGTCGCCGAGCATCTGCCGTTCCCGCTGGCGATTGCCGAGGCCAGGACCGCCGCGGCGCTGGCCGACAGAACCTCATCCGACGCGGCGTCGGGAAAATCATCCGCCTGCGGCGGGGGATATCTGCTGGCCGGCCTGGCGATTGGTTTCATATTCGGCCTGCTGCAACTGGCCCTGCCGATAATTTCCGCCAGTCTCGGCCGGCCGGTCCGGCCTCTGATTCCGCCCATGATCGACCTGACCGCAGCATGGGAAAATTTCTTGCCAGGCGGGACGTTCGGCATAATGCCGAGCATCCTGCTGCTGGCGGTCGGCATGGTTCTGCCGTGGCGGGTCTGCGTCGGGGCATTCGCCGGCAGCCTGCTCGTCCAGCTTGTCGTCAACCCGTTCATTCTCCGCCCGGCCGGGCTGCTGGACGCCTGGCGGGCCGGCGGCGACGCCTTCGCCGTGCAGGCCGCATGCGGAATTGATTTTTATATATCGCTGGGGATCGGCGCGGCCGCGGGCGTCGGCTTCGTCGGACTGTGGTGCATGGCGAAGGTACGTCTCAAGAAACGTGCGGCGGCAAAATCGGCCGTTCCGGCAGAAACGCCGGCAGTCGCATCTGCCGGCCGCCGATTCATCGACTCGCCCTCGCTGGCCGCGATATGCGTATTCCTCGCCGCCGCAATCGCGTTCATCTTCCTGTCCGACAATCTCATCAACGGCCCGGCCGGACAGGCGCCGCGCGATCACATCAGCATATTCTGGCTGGCCGCGTTCGCCCTGGTCTTCACGCCGATCAACGCCTACTGCAACGCCCGCCTGTCGGGCATCGCCGGCCCAGGCGCCTCGCCGATGGGCGATTCATGGACCGCCCTTGGTGGAAGAAAAGACCTGCTCACGTGGCTGGCCCCCCTGCCGGCCGGACAGTATGGCGGAATGGCCCATATGCTGCGAATGGCCGACCTGAGCGGCTCCGGCATGAGGGCGATAATAAAGGCCGAACTTGTCCTGCTGCCTCTGGCACTGGCGGCGGGGGCCGTTTTCTGGGGCCTGCTTGCATGGTCGGTCTGGGGCCTGGACGGCCTGGGACACCACTGGCCGGCCGCCATGCAGTTGCGGGCGTGGTCGGCGGCTGCCGCCCAGCACGGGCCGGGCGTAGCGGCGCAGGCTGTCAAGGGCGACATAATCGCCGGCGGATTCCTGGCGACGATCCTGCTCATCGGCGGCTTCGCCCTCGCCGGCGCCAGCACGCTGTTCGTCTACGGCGCGATCGCCGGCGTGAATATCCTGCCGCATGTCATTATCCCGATCTTTGCCGGCGCGTGCCTGGGCAGATACGTTCTGCCTCGCATGCTGGATGCCAGGCAGTTCGGGCGGAACGTCGCTGTGCTGGCCGGCGGGGTCGCCGGCGGGCTGGGCCTTGCAGCCCTGCTGGCCACGGCGGGCAGCCTGATTATTGCGGCGGCGGGAGGTTGACCGAACTATGGCACGCGAGAACTTCCAGATATCGCGGATGCACGTCGGCCTGGCGGCCGTCTGGCGGCTGACGTGGCGCGTGCTGCGTATGTCGGCGATGCGGGCATGGCTGGTCGGCCTGTCAGTCGCGGCGTGCTCGGCGCTGGGGATGTACGTTATGACCGCCCCGCCCGACACGGCAAACGAGGCGGTCCGGGCATGGCGGATAAGCCTGGGCCTTTCGGCCGTGGCGGCCCTTGCGGGCATAATCGGCGCGATGATCGGCTCGATATCGGCAAGGCGAACCAGATTCGCGCTGGCAAAGTCGCTCGGAGCCACCGGCGGGACGATCTTCCGCTCGATTATGCTTGAGTCGGCCTGCATCGGCCTGGCGGGCTTCGCCGCCGGGGCGGCGGCGGGACTGGCGGCAAGGTGCGCGCAGGGACTTATCGAATGGTCCGCCGGCATGGGCAGCTTTTCGGGCCGGATTATTCTGGCCGACTTGCCGACTTGCCTTGCGTGGCTGGCCGGCCTGTCGATGGCCCTCGTGCTGGCCGGGGCGTTTGTGCCGGCGATCAGTGCGGCCAGACTCACCGTCGTCCAGGCCGCCGGACAGGAGGACTGAACTTGACCCAACCGCAGGCAATATTATTCTCATCCCAGCCGGCGACCGTACAGCCGGCCGTGCTGGCTGCCGACCTAACCAGGATATTCGGCTCGCCGCCCTCGGTCGTCCATGCGCTGAATCATCTGAACCTCTCCGTTCCCGCCGGAAAGTTCATCTGCGTCGTCGGACCCAGCGGGTCGGGCAAGACCACGCTGCTGAATCTCGTCGCCGGCCTGGACCGCCCGACCGGCGGGACCGTGATGATCGACCAGGCGGACCTGGCCATATTCGACGACGATCATCTGGCCCGCCTGCGGAGGACGAAGATCGGCTACGTCCAGCAGGCCGCCCGGCTGGCCAATCGCGAGACAGCCCGGCGGAACGTCATGCTGCCGCTGCTGCTGGGGGGGGCTGACGAGGAGTCCGCCCGCCGGCGCGCGGACGAGGCCCTCGCACGAGTCGGGCTGACTGACCTTGCCGACCGCAAACCGCCCGAACTCTCCGGCGGACAGGTCCAGCTTCTTGCCGTCGCAAGGGCCATCGTGATCGCCCCGTCGATACTGCTGCTCGACGAGCCGACCTCGAACCTGGACCTGGACAGCAGCCTTCAGATGGCCCTGCTCATCGACGAAATCCGTTCTCAGGCCGGCCTGACCGTCCTGTGCGCCACGCACGACGCCCGGCTGATGGAACTGGCCGACTCCATCGCATGGCTCAAGGACGGCAGCCTCGAAAGATTCGCCGACCGCCGATCCGTTAATATCCGGTCCGACTCCGTCTCAACAAGATGATCAAGTAGCATGGGCGTCCCATCCGTGCCACGAAAAAACGTGGCTGCAAACGGATGCGGCCGATGGCGCCCTTTCCTGTCATTTTTCTACTTCACCAAACATGCCGCCGGCATTTCATCTGCCAACGGATTTTTGAGTCGCCGCCTGTGCGACTGACATGCTTTCAATCAGACGCACTAATTCCGGATCATTGGCCGCTCCGGAGAGCTCCCCGCTATCGGATGCCTCCTTGTATGATTTGTCATATTGATACCAGATGAGACCTACAACATCTTTGTCAGCCTTCAGAATGTCAAAGGTCGCTTTGGGATAAAAGCGGCCGATTGCTTTTCCGTTACGCAGTTGCGCGTCCCCGATGACAATGATGGGTTTCTTAAACTGCTTGGCCCAGTTAATGTTGGTATATGGATCTTTTTCATAGAGCCATGAGCGAACACTTTCGGTATCGCAACTTACTTTCTTTGGATCGAAATAGGGATCCACGCCCACGATATCGAGGGCCGGTGGAGCCGCCAAATGTTTCCCCGTTCCGGGGAAGGGATCTCCAGGGTTCTGGGAAAAGACCATAACCGTTTTTTTGCCCAGGAACACTTGCTTGAATTTGGCCACTATTTGATCCAGAAATTCCTGATCCAGGTAAATGTTGCGATTGAGCGCCGGCTCATCGGCCAGATAAAACACGTCAACAACGTTCAATGCGCCTATTTCCTCAAGTGAGCGTTTGAGCGTGTCGAGCTTCGGCCGGTAGAGGGCAAAGAACTTCTCGCGAAAGCCGGGAATCCCCTTGGCGTAGTCCTTCACCCCGGACGGATATTCCTTTCCGGATTTAGGATCTTTGACCGTGAATTCCGGAATACTTCCTCCCGCTTCCTCAATCAATTGGTCGATGATTTCCTGAGTAATGAAAGAGATGGAATACACGACATGCTTGAAACCAAGCTCCTTTAAGACTTTTGCCTGAAGGGGGATGACTGCAAAAGCGGTATTGGTATACTGCCGTATCCGCTTCAGTTCCGGTGTCGGCTCAGTGTAATGAACCGCAAACCAGCCGTAGTATTCAAAGTTCGTCCCGCACGGCATCAGCGGCGCGGCATCATCCACTTTATCAGCTCGTTGAAAACGCCGCTGTGTTTTTTCCCCTCCACTCGCATAAGTGGTTAGGGGGGGAGCCATTTTCAAAGGGCTGTCACGGATGGGAGAATACGCTTTCCAAAAAACAAAAAAAACAGCCATGACCGCAAGTGCCACGATGACGATGAGAGCCGTTTTTTTCGTGAAAACAGTTTGGTCCATTATCTCAGATCCTGTGGTTTGGGCGGGGAGGCCGGTTTGATAGGCATGGCGGCCAGGAGCGTACTGGCGAAATCGGCACCTTTTTTCATGAGCAAATCGGTCTGCTGTTTCACCGGTTCCCTGACGGCCTGGCCGGCCTTGTTAAGAGACTGCGGCACGATGTCGGGATTGCTGACCAGCCATGCGACCAGCCTGGTGCCGCCCTGATCGGGATGAGGCTGAGGAACAATGACAACAGGCGCCGGCGACGGCAAGGGTTGTTTGAACATCGCCGGCCGGATCAGAATCGCGAGGGTTATCAAAGCAGCCGTCGCCAGGGCCGCCGCGGAAAAGCGGATAAATATCCTTCGCCAGTTGCGGGCGGTTGCCGCGCCGGGCCGGACCTGGCTGCACCGGGCCATGACGGCGTCGCGCAGCAGCGGCCCGACGGCGGGACAGCCGCTGGCGGCGTCGGCAGCGAGCCTTTCGCCGATGCCCCGGCAGGCCTCGTGGAATTCGCGGCAGGGCCGGCAGGAATCGATGTGATCCCGCACCCGGTCCGGCAGGGGCCGGCCGCTATCAAGGCATCCCGATATCTGTTGTCTGATCGTATCGCAAGACATCATGCACCTCCCGCGACCGCGCCGGCATGCCGCCGGCCGGCCGAAAGTTTGCCATCTTCGTCGCCCTTGAGTTTGTCGTAAAGGCCTTCCCTGGCCCTGAAAAGCAGGACCTTGACGTTCCCGGGCCGCCTGTCCAGTATCCTTGCTATTTCCTGCACGCTTATGTCCTCGGCGTATTTCAGCCAAAGCGCCATAAACTGATTTTCCGGCAGCACCTGCCGGGCCGTGTTCCAAAGATTGTCCTTCTGCTCCGCCTTCATCGCGTGGCCCAGCGGGCAGGATCGATCCAGCGGCTGTGCCGGTTCCTCGTTGATACGCACGGTCCGGCCTTTGCGGTGATGGCTGCACGCCAGCCGCCAGGCGATCGTGAACATCCACGTCGTGAACTTGTAATTGGCGTCATATGAGCCGATGTGCTCGTACGCGCGGACGAAGGTGTCCTGAAGCAGGTCCTCGGCGTCGTGCAGGTTGCCGCAGTATCGCAGCAGGAACCGCAGCAGCCCGCCCGAGTGCCGGTTGACCAGTTCCCCGAATGCCGGCGCGTGGCCCGCGGCGGCCTGCATCGCCAGCCGGCCGTCGCTGTGGATCGACACGTCCGATCCGCCGATTTCCGGTGCAGGTTCAGGCATCTATTTTTCCGCCTTAACCGCGGGCCGGCTGGTCGAAGTGGTTTCAAATTTCCATTCCCACTTGAACAACGCATCTCCATGTTGGTTGGCCGAGGTTGCCGGCGATTCGCCGCCGATTTTAATCTGGCCGCTCATCAATACGAGTATTATTTCAGTCAGAGACGCCTTCACCTCCACATCGACCCTGGTTCCCTCCCGCGAGATCGTCGGCTTCAGGAGTTTCATGATCAAGGCCAGGCCCTTGTCGCCGTCGGAGGCCAGTTCGCCCATCGCGACCAGGCCCTTTAGAACCTGTTCGATGTTTGCGGCGTGTTCCTGGGCGGTCGCAAAAACCGAGGCGGACGCGCAGATGCTTTCGCCCTTCTCGCCGATCCGCAGGCATATGTTCTTGATCTTCGCCAGCACCGCCGCCGCCTCGGGCGATTCCTTGCGGATGAGCCTGGCGTATCCGTCGATATCTTTGGCGGCGATAATCGCGACCATGCCTTTATCGAACGTGAGCATCTCCGACAGGACGTTATCTTTGGCCAGCGGTTTGCCGCTTCCGTCGGCCAGGTCCATCGCAGAGCGGAGCGAGGCGACGTTCTGGCAACCGATCATCGTGTTGTCGTCATAGAAACAGATATAAAATGATTCCGACGGCCTGTCCTTGTTGCTGCTCAGAAATATCTTGCGATTGCCGTACATCTCGGCGGGTTTGTCGTCGGCCAGTCCGATCATGGCCATGATCGTTGATTTGTCCAGCTTTCCGCGAACGATCACGACAGGCTGGGCCTCGCCGCCGGTCAGGCCGTAAAATGTTACAGCCTTGAGGTCTTTGAGCATGCCCATGATCGGATCGAGCGGCGAAGACGAGGCGTTTTTCCCGTTTTCATCCATGGCGGGCGGTTGCATTGCGAAACCCGCCATGCCGGCCAACGCCTTGAAGGTCTTCGTCGCCATCATTGCCTCCACGTCGAGATGGGCGACCCAACTGGCGGCATCGGGGATCAGGGCCTTGTCGGGCGGCCCGGCAAGGGAAAGCTGACAGATCATCAGTATCGCCAATCCTGTAAGCCATTGTTTCAGCATCGTTTGTCTCCTGATTATAGCCGGGTTGAATCTGATTGTTTCGACAATTGTTCTACCGGCCATATATACGCTTGAGCCGAACGGCGGGTTACCGGAAAAATCTGAAAATAAGTGTTACCAAGCCGCACATTCGGCCAAGAGGAAGTATGGCGTATATTGCCGGATTCTCCAGTTGCATCCGCAAGCAATATGCTTTACGGTAGAACAGCCTGGACATATCGCATCCTTGAAAGGAAAAGAACATGAAACGCATGTTGACCCTTTTGCTTGTCGCCCTTTTTTCGCCTTCCCTGGTTCTTGCAGCCGACGAGTACGTGTGGATCGAGGGCGAAACCCCGACCGAAAAGCCGACCCCCGACCTTCCCGGCTGCACCTTTGAAGGCAAATGCGAGAAGGACATCGTCTCCGGCAAGTATTTGAACCTGAGCATTCCCGAAAAAGACACGCAGGCGACGCTCGGCAATGACGGGAAGATATTCGGATATGATTTCGAGGTGAAGACGGCCGGCAAGTTTCAGATATGGGCCAGGATCGGCTACGAGTGGGTCCGATCCGACTTCGACTGGCGGATTGACGATGGCGCGTTCAAGACGCTCAAGCACACCCAGCCGACCACCGATCTGTTTGAACTGTGGACCTGGTGCGAACTGGCCTGGGCAATGCTGGGCGAGCAGGAACTGCAGCCTGGCAAACACAAGATACAGATCCGCCACGTCGCCCGCACGAAGGAAAAGGTCGATAAAAAGCGGGGGCCGGACGGAAAGGAAGTGGAGGAAAAGACCCAGGTTCCCGACCGGGCGCTTTTCATGCTCGACTGCTTCTGCATCTACAAGGGGCAGTTCCGGCCGAACGGCAAGTACAAGCCCGATCAGACGGACTTTGCCGGCGAGACCGGCACGAAGGCTGCCGCACAGGTCTTCGAGATCGCCCCGCCCGCGGCCCAGGCCGAAAGGTCCGTAACCGAACTGAACGGGCTATGGCAGTTCGCCCGCTGGGACGAGCTTACAGTGCCGCCGGACAAACAGCTTAAGGGCGACGAGGCCCTGCCTGATATGAACCAGCTCTTCTGGTACGCCATGCCGGCCCCGTCGAGCAAGGACAAGGCCCTGCCGAACATGGACCTCTGCCACCGCTATATCCTGCGCACGAAGGTCAGGGTCCCCGCCGAGATGAAGGACATGAGTTTCATCCTCGACTTCGAGAGCTTCAGCATGATCGCCAGCGTGTTCGTGAACGGCAAACACTGCGGCTGGTCGAAAGACTGTTTCGCCCAGTGGCAGTGCGACGTAACGGCGGGCGTCAAGCCCGGCGAGGTCAATGACGTGGCGATAGTATTCAAGGACCACTACTACGCATACGAGCCCGACAAGAAGAACCCTCTGACCGCCGAAGTGGGCGCCCGTTTGATGTTCAACGTCCCCCCGGACGTCTGCCGCTCCAATCAGGGCGTGTCGTTCAAGCTCCTGATGCCAGTCCAGTTCTGCTTCGAGAACGGAATAATCGCGCCGCTGCGTTTTGTCGCGACGGGCAAGGCTCACGCCAAAGACGTGTTTGTGAAGACGTCCGTAAAGAACAAGGAACTGGCTCTGGATGTTACGGTCCGCAATCCTTCAGCCGGGCCGGTCAACGTCAAGATCGAGAATGAGATAATCCCCTGGAACGCCGGCAAGGGCGGCGCGGCTGAAAAGACGCTGGCCGCGAAGGAACTGTCGGTCCCGGCTGGCCAGGAGGCCGCGGTCGAACTGAAGGAAAAGTGGGAGAATCCCAAACTGTGGTGGCCGGACGACCCGCAGCTTTACTGGGTCGTAACAAAGATTTCAGTCGACGGCAAGGTCGTCGATGTCCTCAAGACGCGGTTCGGCTTCCGCGAGTGGGAGTGGAACACCCACCTGTTCAAGCTCAACGGCGTCAATTGGCAGATGTGGGCCGATGTTACCGACATGCATACTCCCAAAAGGCTCATCGAAACCCGGGCCAAAACAGGCGTCAACATGTTTAGACTTTGGTCATCCAGCGGAATGAAAGGCATGACGAGGCAGCAGGTGCTGGATTATATGGACGAGAACGGCATGCCCGTCAGGTGCAGCGGCATCTTCGACGGCGAGATGGCCAGCTACGGCCTGGTGGAAGACTCGCAGGGGTCTGACGGCAAGAATGTCCGCGTGCTCAGGCAGAAGCTCTTCGACAACTGGTACGACCAGATGCAGGCATGGATAAAAACCGAACGGAACCACCCGTCGATCTTCATCTGGTCGCTTGAGAACGAGGTCATCTTCATCAATTCGTGCAATTTGGGGACGCTGGACATCGTCGAGCCGGCGATCCGCAAGGGCGCTGAAATGGTGGAGAAGCTCGACCCGACGCGCCCGACCATGGTTGACGGCGGGCGGGCGCTGAAGAACCAGTCGATGCCGGTCAACGGCTGCCACTACAACGACATGTCCGATAAGACCTGGCCGGTCGGCACGACCGAACGCGGCGCTACTGTTCGAGGCAGGAGCTGGCGGGATTTCCCCGACGAGGCGTACGTAGCCCGCGAGACATGGTACGCCACCTGCAACCGCGGGGCCGGCGTCTGGCCGATGGCCAAGGACAAGCCCATGCTGCACGGCGAATGTTTCTACGCCAATGGTTTCGCCCCGACCGAGTTTTCCGCGGTCGGCGGCGAGAAGTGCTTCGTCGGGCAGAGCGAGGCCAAGCCCGCAAGGGGTCTGTACGGAAAGATGCTCTGCGAAGGGTACCGCTGGAACGAGGTCTCGGCCTGGCACATGTGGCTGGGCGGCGACACCGAACTCTATTATAACTCGATGCAGCCGATCTGCGTATTCAGCCGGCAGTGGAACTGGACCTTCCCGACAAATAGCGAGTTCAAGCGGAACCTGAAGGTCTTCAATTCCACGCATTATTCCGATCCGATCGAGATGGCCTGCCAGCTCAAGGTGGATGGCAAGGTGATCGACGAGAAGAAGGAGACCTTCAATATTCCGGCAGGCGCGGCGCAGGAGAAGGAGTACGTTTTCAAGACCCCGCAAGGGGGCCAGAGGACCGCGGCGGAATTCATCATGACCTGCTCGGTCAAGGGCAAGGAGGTCTTCCGCGAGGTCAAGACGGTCGCGATAATCAATCCGGACGCGGCGGCCAAGCCGCAGATCGCCAAGGCCGACCTGCTCGTGCTCGACCCGGCCGGGGCGGTAAAGGCCCGGCTGGCAAAACGCGGGATCGAGTTTACCGAGGTCAAAAGCGTGGACGACATGCAGGCCGGATCGAAGGCCGTCATAGTGCTCGGCAAGGACGCCATACCGGCCGACAAATCGACTGACTCGAAATGGATGGCCCTGGCCGCCGGCGGCGCCAGGATAATTTCGCTCGAGCACAAGACTCCGCTGCGATACCAGGCGATACCGGCCGACATGGAAGTAGCCGATTTCGCCGGACGGATCGCCTTCGCGGAAGACCTGGGACACCCGGTGATGGCCGGCCTGGATCAGCAGGACTTCTTCACGTGGAACAACGATCACATCCTGTACCGCAACCCGTACAAGAAAGGCACCAGAGGCGCCAGGTCGCTCATCCAGTGCGACAGGGAACTGGGCTATTCCGCGCTGGCCGAATGCCAGATCGGCGACGGGATCATGCTGCTCTGCCAGCTTGTAGTCGGCGAGAAGCTGGATTCCAATCCTGTGGCCCAGCGGCTGTTCGACAACATGGTCAATTACGCCGGCGCGTACAAACCCGTCCGCAAGAGCACGGCGGTCGTCTGCGATCCGGCGTCCCTGAAGGCCAAACTGCTCAAGACAGTGGAACTCCAGTTCGACCAGCAGGCCGACCCGGTCGCGGCCATGAACGACAAGTACGGCATAGTCGTGATCGACGCCACGCCGGCCAATCTCAAGGCCCTCGCCGGCGCCCTGGACAAGATAAAGGCCTACACTGGCAAGGGCGGCTGGATCATGCTCTGGGGCCTGACGCCCGAAGGCCTGGCCGACTACAACAAAATCGTAGGCTTCGACCACGTCATCAGGCCCTGCCAGATGGAAAAGGTGGTCTTCACCGCGCCGAGAGATCCGCTGACGTCCGGCATGACGCTCCGCGACATCGTCATGGACACGGGCAAGAATATTTTCGCGTGGATGTCGCTGAAATTCCCCGCGGAGGACGAGTTCAGCTATATCGTGGACTACGACGAGGTCGGCCCGTTCATGAAAATGCCCTCGCTGGCGGAGCTGGGCCAGCCGGCCGATTCCGCCAAGGGAATGGACCACTGGCCTTACAATCTGTTCAACAACTACACCGCCGACGACTGCTGGCGGTTCTGCTACATGATTTGCATGGACCCCGGCCAGAAGACCAAATGGTGGATGGAACTGCCCAAGGAGGAGGAACTGGTCAACTTTTCCATCGTCCAGAACGTTATCTATCACAAGATAACCAAAATAAACCTCTACTTCGACGACGATCCCAAGCCGTTCGCGATAGAAATTAAACCCACGCACGACCGGCAGGACTTTTCCGTCGAGGGCAAGAAGGCTAAAAAAATCACAATAGAACTGGCCGATTGGGAAAAGTCCGGCACCGCCAATGTGTTAGGCATAGACAACATCTGGCTGGGCGTGAAGCGTCCGCCGGAGTTCCTCAAGAACGTCAAGCCGCTGATAAACATAGGCGGCCTGATGCGATACAATATGGGCGCCGGCGGGATCGTGCTCAATCAGATCAACGTTCTGGACAAGGAGGTCAACCCGATCAACGCCGACAAGAAGGCCAACGTCGTCAAGACCCTCCTGAAGAACATGGGGGCGGTCCTCTCGGGCGGAAAGGTCGTGGTGGCCGGGGCCAACCTGAAGTACACCCCGATCAAGATTCCTGACGCCAAGTACAACGCGTACCTGGCCGCCGGCAAGGCGCCGGCATGGTTCACGCCCGGTCCGGGCGACATGAGCAGCCTGCCCGTCGGCGAACAGAAACTGGCCGGCGTGTCTTATAACATCCTCGATTTCCGCACTTCGCCCGTGCCGTCCTGCATCATGCTTCAGGGATACGGGGCCGCCGCGAAGGACAAGGAAGTCAAGGACATCCCGATCAAACAGAAGGCCGACGCGCTTTTCTTCCTTCACACGTTCAATCCGAAAAATGAGACCGTCAACTGGTCCAAAGACCGCAGGATTACCGCGCCGCCCGTCGCATTCAAATATGTGATTACTTACGCCGACGGGAAGACGGCCGACGTGCCTGTCGTCTGGGGCCAGGGCGTGGGCAACTGGCGAGAGAAGGAACCCGGGCCGCTGATGGGATCGGTGATCGCATGGGTCGGGCCGATCGAAAAGGACACCGAGGGCAGAAAGGCCGTCCTCTACTCGATGCAGTGGGACAACCCCAGGCCCGATGCCGAAATCGCCTCCGTCGACGTCGTGTACGGCGACGACAAGGACAAATGGGGCGCCCCGTCGGTGCTGGCGATAACGGCGGCCTCCGCGGCTAAATGACACAGTAAACAAATTATGATTTTCGGGAATAACCACGGCGGCTCGCCATAACAACCGCCGTGATTATTTATACGCCGAAAAACCCGCTCTTGCCAATGCCACTTGGCGATGATTGCTACCGTTTGTACATGCCGATCAACTGGGCCGTTGGTACGTACCGATCAACTGGGCCGTCGCGAGGATGTGGCCTTTCATGGCCTCTTCCAACGGCTTCTTATTCAGGCCGGGTTTCAGGTCCAAGGCGGCGTCCAGGGCGTAAAGCGTGAAGACGTATTTATGGGCCGGTCCCGGGCCCGGTCCCGGACCGCTGTAGCCCTTCCCTTGAATGGCCCCGGCAGGCTCGGTAAGTTTTGCCGGGCCGGGCATCGCCTCTTTCAGGCCGGTCGTGGCCGCGGGTATCTTGTAAATTACCCAGTGGACGTGTGAGTTGGTGGAATCCTCCATGATGAGGGCGAATTCTTTCGTGCCCGCCGGGGGTTTTAACCAGTTCAGGGCCGGCGAGGCGTTTTCGCCCGCACTGGCGTGTTTTTTGGGTATGGGATCGCCGGATTTGAACGCCGGCGTGGTGAGCGTCATGCCCGCAGGCTGGCTTTGGGCGGCCGGGCCGGATGCGGCTGGTGCCGCCCTGGCCGATTCCAATGTCGCGCGGGACAAGCTGAACGCGACCATGCAGGCTATGCAGATAATCGCCGCCAGCGCGAATGCCGTTCTGGGGAATCCTCTGGAACTTTCTGTCATCATGGTTGTTTCTCCAATCTGGTGCTGGATTTACATGGGTATCTGATTTCTTTCATTAAATAGATTACATCTGGATATAAAAAGGCGCCTGCAAAATTCTTATGGCCGGAATTAATTAAAATTATTGTTTGCATAAACACAATGACCGGGCATTTTTCTGATGATGAATAAATTGAAAAAAGATTGCCCGGCGGCGGAATTGCAGGGTAAAATCCGGGCAGTTCCGGCAAAGGCAGCCGGAAAAATTTACCGTGACACCATGTTGAACCATATCCAGAACAAGGATTCTTGAACTCGACCCGTCCGTCGTGATCGACGATAATTCAAGGAGATGACAATGAAGAAGCACATGGGCATTCTGCTGGCCGTTGCCGTAACAGGTTCCACCGCTTTATCCGCCGAGTGGGAGATTCGCACCACCAACACGGCCACGGTCGAAATTCTTCACCACGGCGCGCCGGTCGTTACCTGCGGCTGGGCGTTCTGGGGGGCCGGCTGGAAGTACGGCAATGCCGCCGTAACAATAACCGGCACGGCGGACGACCAGAAGCAGTTCAGCGGGCCTGTCAGCACGCTGGACCTGAAGATAGACGGCAAGATCGCCAAGTCCGCCCCCAACCAGCTCAAGTACACGTTCAAAATCGATTCCGCCAAGGAGATCAAGGACGCCGTCGGCGGCGGGTTCCAGTTCAACCTCTCGCTCAAGAGTCCCACCTTTCCGAACGTGGCTAATTTTTCCACCAGCCAGGCCGCCACGCCCGAGCCGGTTCTGCTGGAGAACAACAAGGGGTGGAAGTGGGAAGTGGCCTCCGGCAAGTTCATCAGCGTCGAGTTCGCCGATCCGGTCGCCAGCGTCTACTTCGAGAAGGGGCAGAAGAACACGATCCGCACGTTCTTTGAGGGCAAGGAGATCGCCGCCGGCACGGTCAACGTAACGATGACCGTCTCGCTGCCGGAGGGCGGGCAGGTGGTGCCCAGCCTGGCCGAACGATACGGCAAGCCCGACACAAGCACGTGGTTCAAGGACGCCATGCTCTGGAACAAGAGCCCGGTGGACGTGAGCTTCCTGAATGACAAGCCGGCAGGCAAGCACGGCTTCTGTCAGGCCAAGGGCGACCAGCTTGTCTTCGCCGATGGGACGCCGGGGCTGTTCTGGGGCGGCAACATCGCCGCGTACGCGATCTTCTCCGAGAAGGATGCCATCGCCGAACAGGCAAAACGCATCGCGCAGCTCGGCTACAATCTCATGCGTATTCACCACCACGACTCGATGAGCTGGGTAACGCGCACCGTCATCGACAAGAAGCAGAAAGACTCGCAGCACCTGGACGATGAGGTCATGGACCGGCTGGACTGGTGGATCAAGTGCCTCAAGGATGAGGGCGTGTACGTCTGGCTGGACCTGCACGTGGGGCGGATTTTTCAGGACGGAGACGAGATCGGCGATGGTTGGGATGAGATAAAAAAACGCAAGGGCGAGATCAAGGGTTACTGCTTCATGAACGAGCGGATAGTGAAACTCATGCAGGAGTTCAACGAGAAGTATCTCAACCACGTCAACAGCTACACCAAGCTGGCGTACAAGGACGAGCCTGCCGTGATGGGAATGCTGATAACCAACGAGAACGACTTCACGCACCACTTCGGCAACCTGATGCTGGCCGACAAGAATAATCCGGTGCACCACAAAAAGTTCCTTGCCGCGGTGAAGGAATTCTCAGAGGCCAACGGGCTTGACGCCGCCGAGGTCGGCAAGACCTGGGTGCCCGGTCCCAGCAAGATATTCCTCAACGAATACGAGCACCGCTTCAACGCTACCATGCTCGAACACCTGAAAAAACTGGGCGTGCAGGTGCCGCTGTCCACCACCAACTCCTGGAGCGGCGTGCTGCACAGCCTGCCTGCGGTGGCTGACAGCGGAATCATCGACGTGCATTCCTACGGCGGGGGCGAGGAACTTTCGGCCAACGCGAGATACTCGTCCAACTTCATCTCCGAGACGACAATGGCGCACATTTACGGAAAGCCCTTGTCAATCACCGAGTGGAACCTGCCATACCCGACGGTTGACCGGTTCATCAGCCCGCTGTACATGGCCAGCATCTCCGCCCTGCAGGGCTGGGACGCCCCGATGATCTACAATTATTCCCAAAGCGTGTTCACCAAGCCCGACAAGCCGCATCAGTGGTCCACGTACCCCGACCCGGCCCTTAACGGCATGATGCCGGCCGCGGCCCTGGCATTCCGCGCAGGGCAGATCAGTCCGGCCAAGGAGGCCTACTGCCTCCAACTCAGCCGGGAAGACTGCTACATGAAAGGCCTCGGAGTCGTCGCCGCCATACGCACGCTGACGGAGCGGAGCAAGCTGACTATAGGCCTGCCCGACATGAAGGAACTGCCCTGGACAAAGGCGCCGAAACCCGACGCCGGATACAAGGTCATTACCGACATCAATCAGGATTTCATCCCGCCCGGGCAGGATTTTGTAGCATCCGACACCGGCGAACTTACCCGCAACTGGATCAAGGGCATACAGACCATCGACGCGGCCAAGTGCCAGGCGGCACAGGGATGGATCGGCGGAGAGGCCATCGCCACAAAGAACGTCAGCTTCAAAATCGAAAAGGAAACGCCCAAGGCGGCCGTCGCCGTCAACAGCATGGACAACAAGCCCATCGGCGAGTCGTCGAAGATTTTAATTACGGCCATCGCCCGCGTGGTAACAAGCGAAGGCGGAAAGATGCCGCTGCTTTCCGAGCCGGTCAAAGGGTCGCTGACTATCAAGTCCGCCAACGCCGGCCTGAAGCTGGTGCCGCTGGGCGGCGACGGGGCGGAACTGGAGGCGGTTCCCGCCGAATACAAGGACGGCGCTTACACCGTCAAGTTGCCGGCCGAACGCGGCACCCACTGGTTCCTGCTGAAATCGTGAATTTTTAGGATGAGCACCACAACGTTACAGAGCAAAGAATAAGGTTCCAAATATGTTTCATTGCATGAATTTTCAAAAGAACAAGAATTCCTTGCAAGTTCAGTGCAACCCATTTGCAGGCTCGCAGAGCCGGCAGAAAGTAGCCCCGGGTGAAGCGCAGTCCGCCGTCTGGCGGACGAAGCGGAACCCGGGGAAAACCCCATTACATGAAGTTTCAACTTTTCGGTCCCGCCACAGGCAGACGCGCCAAGATTTCAACCAACTCCGGCTGAAGATTTTCGATGAAACATTCATGCATAGTGGAAAAAACAAGGCCCTCGCACGGCCTTCCCGGACAAGTCCTGCCCGCGTTTGTCCTTTGCAACAACAGAACAATGAACTAGTGCTCTGTCAGCCGTAAATTGATGGATATAATCTTTTCAGTTTAATCCGTGCATCTTCTGTGGTGAACTGCCAGTCGACCTTGTTCTCAGCCTTGTCGCGTGCAGCTTCCCAAGCCTTCACTTCCCGCCGCAGAT
>JACRIL010000007.1 GCA_016235825.1 Planctomycetota bacterium | reverse complement strand
CCCTGAAGGGGCAACAATATGACAGCCCAGGGCAACGCCCTGGGAAAATCGGCGAGAATAATCCGCAAAGCCCTGTAAGATGGCATGAGTAAAAAAAGCGGTCTCCTGTCGGGTCGGGTACAATAACCCGAATGAAAGCCAATAGGGGCGAAATAAGGCTGTTGGGTTCACCCATCAGACGGACAAAATGGCCTTCATGGCGTTGCAGTACTAATGCGGTGCTGTAACACAGGCTCATCTGCCATGGCGGCGAAGATCGCCCCGAATACATTGTCTCGCCAGGAAAATGTTGTTATAATTCAAACGTAAGCGACCGGGACAAATAAAGGATAGGCAATGCGAATCTATGTCATCCTGCTGTTTCTCATCACAATTTCGGCGGTGGCGGCGTCGGACCCTCAAATGGCCTCCACAAAACCGGCCGAATCCGCCGTCTCTCCGGATACCCCCCAATACTGGCTGGAAAAGGCCTATAAATATGCCCAGTCGGAAAACATTCCTTATTGCAGGGGTTCAGACCTTGTTGAAATTGCTGATCTGTATATTCGCATCAATTTACCCAATGAGGCCGTTAAAATCCTGGATGAGGCCATGATCTGTGTGGATAAAGAACAAAACGTCGAATATGGAACTAAACTCATAGTCAGTATCGCAGAATTGCAGGCAAAGATGAAGGACAAGCTGGCATGCATTCAAACTCTTCTTGCAGCGGAAATAAAAGCAGAGAAAATTGCAACAACTCGGAGTACTGTTTCCGAGTTGGTTGAAATAGCCAAGATTTATGCCAAGATCCAAGACAAGGCCGCTTGTATCAGAACACTTCAAAATGCAGAAACCAGGACGACCGTGCTGGGTGAAGAATACATCTATTATTGGGTTTGTATTGGCGAGATATATGTTGATATTGGGGAATCAAAAACTGTTGAAAAGATTGAATTTAAAATTAAGAAGATAAACGAGCGCTCCTATTATTTATTGTCCATTTCACAATATTTTTACGGAAAAGGCATGTGTGAAAAGGCCGATGAGTATTTGAAAAAAGCCGAAGTATATGGAATATCCGCTGAAAGTCGAGAACAATTGTTATTATATGAAGCGGAAATTGATGTTGATAAGGGAGATTTTGAATCCGCCCGCAAGAAAGTCGGTGAAATCGCAAATTATGACACCAGGAATATGGTATTGGTATATATAGCCAAGTCGGCCCGTGACGCTGGAAATCAAAAACTTTGGGATCAAATGATCGATCAGGTGAGAAAATCGATTGACGATAAAAATGCTAAAGAAAATAAAATCACGTACCTACGATTGATAAAAGTTTACTGCGAAGTCGGCCAAATAGATAAGGCGGAAGAGCTTGTAAACAAGTTGCAGGAGAAAATTAATCAGGCCTGGGCGTGGACAAAGATCGCAAAGGCACAGATTGCAGCAAATAAAATTTCTGCGGCCAGGTCCAGTCTGGAAACGGCTTTGAAACTTGTGGGAACAGCAACAGATAAAGACAAGCCACGAAAAAACGATGGTTATCTTGCAAGTATCTCCGAAGGATACGCCATGCTGGGAGACTTTGATCGCGCTCTTGAAATTTTTGGTAAAACCCATTCCGCATTTGATCCCATTTATATTTTTCACATTGCCAAGTCTGCCATTAAGGTCCGAAAATTTGAAGCTGTAGAAAAATGGGTCGATACTTTGGAAGGATATTCGCAACCTAAAATCTGGGCCTGTCGTGGCGCGGCAGAGGGGCTGATCCCCAGGAAGCCGGCATCCCGGTCGGCCGCGCATCCAGCCTCAATACCCGCATCCAAACCCTGACCGGCCGTTGGAAAATGTGTCGCGGGCGTCCCGGCTTCGCAGACTCGTTCGGCGCAGTCTTGATGAAGCCGGAAGCCACGCCGGACAGGTCTTGCCTGCACAAAAAGAAAAAATTGCAGGCGGGACGCCCGCACCACAAAAAGAGCACAAAAGGGCTGACATTGCCTGATTATTCCCCATAACAAGGCATTACGGTGAGGTTGTCATTTGCCTTGGTTTGGCGGGATGGATAGAATAAAAACGTGAAGCAGCCGGCATTTTATGAAATCCATGGGCGGGCCTGCCCGGCGTAGTTTTAACGACGCCGGGACGCCCCTTGGACGCACGGCCGGGACGGCCGTGATACTCATGGGCAAGATGCCCATGCTACTTTTTTCAACGGACTGCTAAAAAAAGATCGTGGCCGGACAGTTCGTTTTTGCGATCCGGTATTCTTTCGTTCGGAGTTGTACGCGATGGCAGATGCGATGTGGAAGTTCAGGACTCTGGCGGATTTCTGGCGTCTGGCCGGCTGGCTGGAGAGCCGGAGGCAAAGGGGTCTGGATAAACAGGCGATGGAGACCTGCCTGGTCAACATGACCGGGCGGATTCGCGCCGGCATAGACGAATACGAGCGGGCGGCGCTGCGCCTGGACGCGTGTTCCGGCGGGTGCCTGTCGCATCCGCAGTCGGCCAGGCGGGCGGAGGTCTCGCTGCCGCACGGCATGACGGTGCTGGCCTTCCTTCAGCATATGGGCGGGAAGCTGCGAAAATGGTTCGACGGCCTGGCCGCCAAGTCGGGCGGCGAATTCATGGCCGAGTGGTTCCGCACGCTCGACCAGCAGGCCCGCTACGCCTCGCTGCTCAACAATCTCGTCCAGCAGTTCGGCAACTTCGAGACGGTCTCGATGACCCTGCCCGGCTCGGACGACCTGACTATCAGCAAGCCCGTCCAGCAGTGCCTTCAGCAAATGTTCGAGATAAACACCCGCAGCATCCGCATGATCGAGCTGGCCCGGTCGGTCCGCAAGGCCTGGCAGCAGGGGCAGCCGCACGGGAGCACGGGTTTTTTCAACACCAGGACCGACCTGGCCCTTACGACCCGCGCGATGGTGATGGAATACATGATCGAGGCCGACCCGGTCAGGATTCAGATGCACAAGGAGCAGGCTCGCGGCGCCGGCAAGCCGTACGCGCACTACCGGTTCTGGCGTGCGGCTGAGACGGTCAGGCAGCTTGGCCAGGTGGCCTACGGCGACCCGCCGCAGCGGCACCCCGTTCAGCGCCGCCGCTACGTGGACCTGGACGTCAGGCCGTCGCCCCATGTCTGCACCGACAGCCTGCGGCTGGAATGGGCTTTCAAGGAGATTCTCAACAACGCCCTGGGCGCAACATCGTCGATGTTCATGACGGTAAACGGCGTGGTGGTCGAGCCGCTGGCCAGGCACGCTGGCGACAACCCGAACCCGGCGATACGGCTGGGTGTTAAGACCATGAACGCCTGGCTGGGATGGCGAAAACGCGAGATCATCCGCCTGACCATCAGCGACGAGGGGGCGGGGATAGCCCCGGACATTCTTGAAAAAATCCACTATTGGGGATTCAGTTTTCGCAAGCCCAGGGTCAGCGTGCTGGCCGAGGCGCCCGGCAAAAAGGCCGACTCGCAGGAGATAACCATCGGCGGCAAGGGGATCGGCGTGCCGTTCGCCATGAACGTCTTCCGCGAGCACGGCGGGCGGATGAAAATCCATTCCGTCCCCGACCAGGGCACGACCATCACCATCGACCTGCCGATCAAACCGCCTTTCTGCAACTGACGGCTTGCGAAAAAAATGGCGAAATCCATTATTAAAACTCCCGCTGGTTCGTAGTTGATTATGAAGGACTGCGGCAGAGGCGGTTTTTCAGCCGGGCATCCCTGAAAACCGTTCAGGAAAAGAGGCAGGAAAATGGCCGGCTTCGGACGCGAAAAACGCGGGATGCTGCCGCGTAAAGCCGTAAAACTGACGCGACGCTTGGCGCAAAGGGGTTGCCAGAAGTAAACTCTATGCGGCAGATGGGCACAATCCGGAAATATTTCAAATTGCATTCGTGGCAGGCGCGGTCGCTGGCGCTGATGATAATGCTTATGCTGGGCTGCGTCGTGGGTCTGCTGTTTTTCAGGCCGGTCGAAGGCAGGTATGTCGTCTGGCGGATGGGCAGTTCCGACAGCGCAACCCGCCTGAAGATGATCGAATGGGCGGTCGCGCTGGCCAAAACGTACCCGGCCATCGCCGATTTGCTCGACGACGCGCTGTCGAGCGGGGATGACGACAAGTTTTACGCCGCCGCGCAGGTCCTCAACCGGTTAGGCAAGTTCGGAACGCCGGGAAGAAGCGATCTCCAGGCCGACCGGCTGCGCTGGCTGGACATGTCCGCCGCCCGCAACACCGCCTCCAGTCCGCAGAGCCGCTACGCCATCCTCTGCGAGACGATCGTGTCCGGCCGGGACAATCGCTACATCCGCGACATTCTGGGCCTGTCGGCCGGCGACGAGAACCAGGATATCCGCGCGGCCGGGGCGGTCCTTGCGGCCAGGCTGAATGACGAAAAGACGATCCGCGGTCTGCTGGTCGACGAATCGCCGAAGGTTTCCGCGGCCGCTGCGACAAACGCGGCGTTTGCGGGGATGACGCCGGTGGCGCCCTTGCTGAAGGAAATCCTGAACAAGTCCGAGGTCGCCGAGCCGGTTTCGTCGGCCGGCCTGGCCCTTGCGATGCTCGACCCCGAGAGCGGAGCGCAGGATATATGCCGCAGGCTTCTGCGGTCGCAGCAGGCCCTGCGGGCCGGCCAGCCGATGGTCGGACCGGCAAGGCAGTTCCTTCTGGAATCGTTTGAGCTGCTCAGCGCCGCCGCGCCGGGCAGGCCGGGCCTTTTCATGCCGGCCGATCTGATGGACCGCCAGGCCGACCTGCTGGTGCTGGGCGACGCCAGGGTGATGCGGGATCGTCTGCTCTACGTCGTCGCGTCGCTCAAGGATTCGCAGGCCCGCTCGACCGTTCTGGAGTTGCTTGCCGACTGCCGCAAGCAGGGCGAATATCCGCCCGCGATGCTGCTCTACGCCGCCGGCCGGCTGGGCGTCAGTGAGGCCCAGGACGACATCCGGGCCGTGCTGGTCGAGGCCTGCAAAAAGCGGGGCGTGCTGCGCGAGCCGCAACTTCTGGCCGCGATGGACGCCGCCGAACGCCTCGGCCTGAGCGTCCGCGCCGAGGCCTACAACATTGTCAGCGAACTGTGGCATCCGAATCTTTCGCTGTCCGTCTCGCGGGCCGCGAGGCTGCTGGGCGTCCAGGCTGCGGCCGAGCAGCCCGGCCGGCCCGACGCGCCGACCAGGGACCAGTGCGTCGAACTGCTCCGCAAGGTCGCCACGTTTTACAAGGTGCTGCCCAGGAAATCGGCCAGGGGCGGCGAAGAACAGGTGAATGTCGAGATACCTAGTGTCTGGGCCGACGCCGCCGTAGCGCTGTGGATGCTCGCCCCCGCAGCCGAATATTACACCGAGCCTTACACCCGGCAGGATTTCGACAACTGGAAGATACCGTCCTTCGACGATAAATCGTCGGCCCTGTACGTGTATCTCGCCTGCCGCGGCGAGACGACGCTGCCTGGCGACTGCATAGCATGGCATCTGGGCAGATCGGGAAGGCCCGAGGCGATTGGCCTGGCTGACCGGCTCCTTCCGCCGGGCGACGCGCCGGCGTTTCAGCGCGAGCCATCGAAGATGGCCCGGATGGCCGGGGCCATGCTGATGGCCATCGCCGCAAAGACAGACCGGCAGAAGCAGGAGGCGGTCAGGCGGATCGCGGACTATGAAAATCGGGCCAGGCACGTGCGCGACACCGAAGGCCTGGGACCGATCGAGCACCGGGCGATGACCTGCGCGCTTCTCATACTCGGCCAGACTGACCGGCTCCAGGTAGTCCGCGACCTGATGCGGCTGATCGATTTTCCGCAGCGGCGAACGATAACGGCCCTGCTGCTGGCCGGCGACAGGTATGCCTGCGACTGGCTGCTATGGATGGGCCGGTATCCATACGACGACATGGTGATCCTGCTTGTTGATCGGGGACTGAATGAGGTCTTCGCCGCCGCCTGTCCGCAACTGCCCCCGATCGAGGGCGCGGTCGAGCCGCACGTTCGGCTCTGGCAGGCGCAGATAATGCAGACCTGCTACGGCGTGCGGCGCGAGGGCATCAAGATAGGGCCGGGCCGATGAGCCGTTTGGGCGGGGCAATCGTTCCGGCCGTCAGGGGCCTGCTGGCCGGGCTGATCGACCTGCTGCTGCCCGGCTCGTGCCTGGCTTGCGGCTCGATCTCGACCGGCCGAAGCGGAATCTGCGATCAGTGCGGCGTGCAACTGCTGCATCTGGTGAGCCTGCCCTATTGCCCGCGCTGCGGCTCGACCGCCGGGCCGGGCATACCCGTCCGGGCCGACGGCTGCGGCGAATGTCCGAGCGTCCTGCCGCGGTTTGCCGGCGTGGTCCGGCTCGGCCCATTCGCCTCGCCGCTGCGGGCAGTGATACACAACCTGAAGTATCGCCGCAGCGACATTATGTCGCCGCATCTCGGCATGATGCTGGCGCAGGCGATCCGATCGGCCTGGCCGGACGGGAATCTGCAACTGGTCGTGCCCGTGCCGATGCACTGGCTTGCCCGGCTGGGCCGCGGCTGCGACCATGCGAAAATCCTCGCCCGATCCGTCGCGAAAAATCTCGATTTGCCGATGGCCCGGCTGCTTATCAAGGTCCGCAACACCTCGCCGCAGGCGTCGCTGTCCCGCTCGGCCCGGCTGGAGAACATCAAGGGGGCCTTCCGGGCCGCGGGGGCCTCGCCGCTGGCTGGGGCGAACGTGCTGCTGGTGGACGACGTTACCACGACCGGCGCGACCGCCGACGAGGCGGCGCGGATCCTCCTTGCGGCCGGCGCCGGCAAGGTCTTTCTGGCCGTGATCGCAAAGACCGAGCCGCACACGGCGTATCTGGGCCACTTCACCCCGCCGGTCTCGCCCGTCGCGCCGATCTCAACCGGGACGACGGCGCAGTCCGCCGAACCCGGCCCGGCCGGAAAAACTCCCTGAGCAGTTCGTCTTCCCTGGCGTGCATCCTGGCCGCGCCGCGGATCGTCGCGTCCTCGTGGCCCATCTGGTGCAGCAGGCCGTGGATGATGTAAATCATCAATTCTCTCGCCGGGGTGTTTCCGTGGTGCGGTCCCTGCCGCGCCGCATCCGGGCCGCATACAACAATCTGCACGCTCAGGCCCGCTCCAGGCTTTTCCGTCATGTCGAAGCTCAGCACGTCGGTCGTCCATTCGCGGCCCAAGTGCCGCCGGTTCAGCCGGCGAATCTCGCCGCCGTCCACGACGGCTATATCCGCCTCGGCCAGCCGAATCGACTCGCGCTCCGCGACGAACCGCACCAGCCGCCCGATCGTGCGGCGCGGCACGCGGACCGTCCGCTGCTGATTGGAGATCGCCACGGCCGTTTTTCTGAGGCGTTTAACCAGAATGTTTTGTTGAAAAGCACCACCGATCCGCCTGTGTCGTGTAACAGGCCCCCGCTTTAGCGGGGGTTTTGAGATGCGGGAATTTTGTGTTGTTTTGCGATGCGTCATTATGTTTCGACTAATATTTTTTTAATCTCTCATTGTTTTGTTATAAAACGTTGTGATCTGACAAATCGACACGTCACCACAACATAATATCAGGCATCCGTTCACCCCCGCTAAAGGGCTTGTCGATTTAGTCGTCCACAACCTTGATTCGTCGCGAGGCCGTTGTTGTTTTCCGCAAGTTTCATATTTTTGCGTTAAAAATCTGTCCTTATCGGCCCTGCTGCCTGTTTATGGCGGGCAAAAT
>JACRIL010000074.1 GCA_016235825.1 Planctomycetota bacterium | reverse complement strand
GGCGCCACGGAAAAACAGATCCGCCAGACTGTGGCGGACTGGCTGGCGATTCACAGAAACTACCAGCTTAACGGCGCGGTCATTCCGCCATCGTCCAGCCGGCTGGTCCGCGATTTCGAGGATTTGGCCCACACCATAACGGTCCGCGCCGTGCAGGTGCCGGCCTCGAAGTTTATCGACGCCTTGCCCGCCACCATGCCTTCGGACAGTCAAGTAACGGCCATGTTCGAGAAATACAAGGACGTCCGGGCCGGCGACTGCTCCGACCGTTCGCCCCTGGGGTTCGGATACCTTCAGCCGCAGAAGGCTGCGATAGCCTGCCTGCTCGTGAATCACATGGCGATTTCGCGGGTTATCGTCCCGGACAGGAATCAGATGATAGATTATTACAACGACCCGTCGCACGCGGATGAATTCATGGTGAGCGTGCCGGCGACGCAGCCGGCCACGGCGGGCGGGCAGGCCGGCGGCATCAAGCGCAAGCTGGGTTTCGCCGAGGCCGCCCCGGCCATCGCCCGCAAACTCACCGAACCGGCCGTCAACCAGCGGATCGACGCTCTTATTGCAAGGATTCAGGATAAGATTCGCAACGTGCCGATGACAGAATTTACCATCGATCCTTATCCGACCATCGTCAAGTCAATGACGCTGCCGGCGGACGACGTGCTGGACAAACCGTTGGGCATGGTCGTCTTCAGCAGCCAGCCGCTTGAGGATATCGTCGCCGCTCTGGCCGAAAAAGCCGGATTGAACGCCATCTGCTACCCGTGGGGAAAGCAGGGCCCCAACACGCTCGATCCGCAGGTCCGGCTGAGCCTGCCGCCGAAAAACCGGACGCTCCGGCAAGCGTTGGCCGACATGGATTCGCAGATTCGCGCCAGGATGATATCCGACTGGCCGGAACTTCGCTGGGCGGGATTCGAGACGGTTGACAAGGCCATTTTCCCGGTCGCCCAGCAGGCCCGGACCGGTCCGGCGGCGACCCAGCCGGACCTGACGGTCGAGATGTTCCCGGTTCGCTCATTGCAGACCGGCCTGATGGAACTGCACCAGTTGCGCGGGGACGAAATATTCGGCACGGCCCGCGACCCGGTCAGTCCCAAAGTTACGATTGCCGACTACGCCTTCGGGGGCAGGACGGTCGGCGAGGACGACCGCAAGATGCCCGCCCTTGAGGCCGGCAAGGAAGGGCCGGTCATGATTTTTGGTTTCCAGGATTCCGCCGGAAGCATGCTGTGGCGGGTTACGCAGCGCAGGGATGCCCAAGTTCCGGCGGAGATAGACCCGGATATCCGCCGGCAGATCGGGCAGGACATCAAAATCGAACAGGCGTTTGAACTGGCCAAATTCAAGGCCCTGCAGATAAGCCAGTCCGGCAACCTCCAGCCGGAGGGCTTCCGCAGCGGCCTGATCGGGCCGTTCGCCAGAAAGTCGATCCGGTATAATCCGCTTATCATGATGGAACTGGGCTGCGGCCGGGCCTCGGAAAGCCTGTTTATCGAGAAGGCGTTCGCGCTGGCCAAAGGCCAGGCCGATTACGGCAAGTCTGTCGTGGTGCCGCTGCCGGCCGACAGGATGGCCGTAGTCGCGGCGCTGGCCGACGAAATGCCGGCGTTGATGAGCGAATTTCAGTCCGACTCCGAATACACCGTCGTCATGCCGTTCAGGGCCGACAGGCCGGGCATCGCCACGATCGAGGCCGTTACCACCGGAGCGCCGTATATCCTCACGGTCGACGTCCGCCCCGACACGCCCACCGCCAGGCGGTTCTTCGACGCCGGTTCCAGCGGGGCGAAGGTTTCCGCGGCGCCAGGCCAGACCTTCCAGATAAGGATCGACGCGGACCCCAAGACGTTCAAGGTGAGCGGCGACTGCGTGACGAAGGCGGGCGAGGCGGACTTTGTGCCGGGCAGAAAATTCCTCGCCAGGTACGAAACCGGGCTCCGCTACGAAGTGAATATGCGCAATTGGTTCGGCCTGGCCGGCGTGAGCAGCCGGACGGACTTCAAGAGCGAAAAGTGATCGCAATGGATTCCAGTCGCCTCGACAACTTAAGGATAGGGCCGTTCGAGTTCGAGAGCCGGCTGTTCGTCGGCACGGGCAAGTATGCGACGTTCGAGCTGATGCGGGAGGCGCTGGAGGCCTGCGGCTGCCAGGTGGTAACCGTCGCGGTGCGGCGCGAGCGGCTGACGGACAAGAGCGGGCGGAACATCCTGGATTTTCTGGACCCGGCCCGCTACACGCTGCTGCCGAACACGGCCGGCTGCTTCAATGCCGACGACGCCATCCGCACGGCCCGGCTGGGCAGAGAACTGCTCGAAGGCCTGGGCAACAAGGGCGCGTCGTGGGTTAAGCTTGAAGTTCTGGGCGACCGCAAGACCCTGCTGCCCGACCCGGTCGGAACGCTTGAGGCCCTCAAGGTGCTCAAGGCCGAGGGGTTCGTCGTGTTGTGCTACACCAGCGACGACCCGATTATGGCGCTGCGGCTGAAGGAGGCCGGGGCGGCATCGGTCATGCCCGCCGGCAGCCCCATCGGCAGCGGACAGGGCGTGCTAAACCCGTGGAACATCCGGATCATCCTCGAGCAGCTCAAGGAAGGCGACGCCGCCTACCCGGTGATCGTCGACGCCGGGGTCGGCACGGCCAGCGACGTAACCATCGCGATGGAACTCGGGGCCGACGGCGTGCTGCTTAACACCGGCGTCGCCGGCGCGAAAGACTGCGTGGCGATGGCAAAGGCGATGCGGCTGGCCGTCGAGGCCGGATACCTCGCCCGCCGCGCCGGAAGAATCCCAAGAAAACTCTACGCCACCGCCTCCAGCCCCGTCGAGGGCGTTATAGGAGCCAAAGACCAATGACCTCCCTGCCGCCGGAAGAATCCGTCTCGTCGATGGACGCGCGGACCAAGGTCTGCATCTGGATCATATTGGTCGGCATGGCCAACTTCCTGGCCTACACCGTCTCGTACAGCATCATCGGCGGCGAGGCCGTCCTGGGCACCGTCGAATACGACGCCGGCAAAAACAAGGTTGTCTATCACCTGACGCCCAAAGGCAAGCCCGAGGGCGTGCACCGCGACATGTTCGTCTACAGCGGGATACATTCCATCAGCATCTGGCCGACCGTGATGGCCGTGATGCTCGCCCTGCTCACGCTGGCCAAGGACCGCATCGCCGGCTCGGTGCGATCCAGCGTGGTAACAGGCAGGAGCCTCATCTCGATTTTGGCGGTAATCATCTCGATAAGCACCGCCGGCCTGACGTTTCTGTTTATCCGCCAGTTCATGACTCTCATGTCGCAGGCGTCGTCGTTGGCCGCAAAGGCCGCCACAATGCCCGCTTCACTGCCGATCTGATGACCCCCAACGTCCACGACATTCTCGCGCCCGGCGGATTGATAAGCGGCCGGATGCCCGCCTTCGAGCGGCGCGACGAGCAACTCGCCATGGCCCAGGCGGTCGACGAGGCGTTCTCCGCGCCGCACCATCTGATCGTCGAGGCCGGCACGGGCGTCGGCAAGAGCTTCGCGTATCTGGTTCCGGCGATTCTCCACGCCGGCCGGCAGCGCAGCCGCGTCGTCATCTCGACCTTCACCATCGCGCTCCAGGAGCAGCTTATCCAGAAGGACCTGCCGTTTCTGGCCGAGGTTCTGCCCGTAAAGTTCAACGCAGTGCTCGGCAAGGGCAGGGCGAATTACCTCTGTCTTCGCCGGCTGAACCTGGCGATAAAGGCCAGGCATAAACTCTTCACCACCGACCGGCAGGAGAAGCAGCTTGAGGCCCTGGCCGGCTGGGCAATGCAGACTGACACCGGCTCGCGGCAGGACATCGACGTCGAACTGGACGACGCCCTCTGGCAGCGGGTGTGCAGCGAGTCGGGCCTGTGCCGCGGCGCGCAGTGCAGCAGTCGCGACGGATGTTTTTTGCAGGCCGCGCGGCGGCGAATGCAGTCGGCCGATATCCTGGTCGTCAACCACGCGCTGCTGTTTGCGGACCTTGCCCTGCGGACGCACGCCGAGGGGCTGCTGGGGAAATACGACCTGCTGGTGCTCGACGAGGCCCACACGGTCGAGGGCGTTGCGGGCGACCATTTCGGGCTTGAAGCCAGCTCGTCGGCGACGCGATTCCTGCTCCGCGAACTCTACGACGAGCGGAACAATCGCGGCCTGCTGGCGGTGATCGAGGACCAGCCGGCCATCGACGAGGTCAACCGGACTGCCGTCGCGGCGGATGATTTTTTCAACGGACTGGCCTCGCTGCTGGACCAAAGCCGACTGATGCGTAACGGCGAAAATGGCGACGCGGCGGTGGCCCGCAACGGGCGTGTCCGCCGGGCGGGCGCGCTGCCGAACATCCTCTCGCCGGCTCTGCGAACGGTGGCGGCAAGGCTCAAGGAACTCAAACGGAACAGCGAAGGCGAGCAGGGCTTTGAACTGGCGGGCTTTGAAATGCGGGCGGCCGAATTGGCGCAGGAGATAGATCGCCTTGTCTCGCAGAACGACGAGGACCACGCCTATTGGATCAGCGTCCAGCAGGGCCGGGCCGGGCGGTCGCAGCAATCCGTCAGCCTGGCAAGCGCGCCGATCAACGTCGCCCCGCTGATCCGCGACCTGATCTTCAACGAGGTCCGCTCGACCATTCTCACCAGCGCCACGCTTGCTACTGCCCGCGGCGGGGAACATGGGTTCGACTACATCCGCACCCGCCTGGGCCTGGAGGACGGGCAGGACCTGCTGCTGCAAAGCCCGTTCGATTACCGCAGCCAGGCGAAACTCTACGTCGAAACCCGCCTGGGCGACCCGAACAGCATCGAGGTCTTCGTGCCCAACGCCGCCGGAGCCATTCAGCATTACGTCCACAAATCGCAGGGGCGGTGCTTCGTCCTGCTGACCAGCTATTCGATGCTCAACGCGATGGCCGAACGGCTGGAGGAGTTCTGCGACCGCGAGGACTATGAACTGCTCGTCCAGGGCCGCAAACTGCCGCGAAGCATGATGCTCCAGCGGTTCCGCCAGCGTAAGCGCTGCGTCCTGCTTGGCACGTTGAGCTTCTGGCAGGGCGTGGACGTTGCCGGCGAGGCCCTGACGAACGTTACAATAGCCAAACTTCCCTTCGCCGTGCCCGACTCGCCGATCATCGAGGCCCGCATGGAGGCCATCCGCAACGCCGGCGGAAACCCCTTCGCCGATTATCAACTGCCCGAGGCCCTTATCATGTTCAAACAGGGCTTCGGCCGCCTGATCCGCACAAAGACCGACACCGGCTTCGTCGTCGTCCTCGACCACCGCATCGTAACCAAATCCTACGGTCGCCAGTTCATCGCCGCTCTGCCCGACCTCGAAGTCGTCCGCGATGAATTCGGAAAAGGGCAAAAGTAAGGCGTACAACTTGTTGCACGTGGAAGTTTGATCGGATTAACCAGAGATATTTTATTGCGCCCCTTCAGGGTTTGAATGTTATGGTGGATCGAATTCCTGGGGCGTTGCCCCAGGCTGTCATATTGCGCCCCGTTGGGGCTGAGTGCTTTATCGACATTGGAAAATGATGATTCGACAGTATGATGAAAGACCGATCTGATCGGTCCGCCCTGAAAGGGCAAAATATGACAGCCCAGGGCAACGCCCTGGGAAAATCAGCGTGATGGATTTGCAAAGCCCTGAAAGGGCGCAATAAGACACAGGCTTGTGGCATGACTGGGAAAGGCAAAAAATGGCCGGAATTGGTGCCATGCTCGCATCTGTTTGCGAGCATGTGTTTTTTTAGCGTTGCTCCCAAATCTCTGACATTCTGTTCCAATGGCCAAAACATATATACAGATTGGAAAAAAGCACATGGCCGCAAACAGATACGGCCATGGCACCCGATCTAAACCTCTTGGCGCAAAAACCGAACATGCCACCAGCCGAAGCCGGAATTACCTCTTGGCGCAAAAGCCGAACATGCCACCGGTCGGGTTTTCCGAACCTCATTTGATTTTACGACGAAGCCTTGTCCTTTGATGTGATTCCTGCTGCGATTATCGCCGTTTTCCCTTTCAGACCGAATGAAAACACGATCGTCTTGATGCCGATATAGATGGTTATGAAGCCTCCCACGAATATGAATGGCGGAAGGCGCGCCCCTGACTCGGAAGACCATCCGACAACCTGCAAGATCACGCCGCAAATTCCCAGGATAATCAGCACCACGCCAAGCCACCAAAAGAAGGGCGAATCGACAGCCGGCCGCCATGTATAGCCGCAATCTTCGCATTTCATCAATTTTGCGTCTGACGATATTTCTTCGGAATAGCCCTGCTGCATTGTCAGGTTTGTGCCGCCGCAGTGGGGACATTTTTTCGGATTTCCGCGAAGGCTGGTCAGGTATTCCTTTTTCAGTGCCTCGGTCAACGGCGGCGCGGCAGGGGTGTCGTCGTCCGTTTCGGCATATTCCGAATCGTCCTCATATTCGTCCTCGTCAACGTCGTCGGCCGACGCATCGACAGCATTCGCTCCAATATTATTTGCGGCGGATTTTATCGCCTGCGCAAAAGGCGAACCCCGATTTTCACCGAAGGACAACAATCTGGGCAGAGTGCGCGTTTTTATTGCGTTGTAAAGAACGTAAGCGCCGCTCATGAACAACAATGGAAATACCATCGCGCAGAAAAGGAACACTCTTATGGAAATCCTGGTTCCCTGATCGCCCATAACAGTTGACAAACCGACGATAAAAAGGAATATCCCCGCGATCATAAAACATATTCCCAATATTATCAGGCCTGTCCTGTTAAACCCGCCGATCCACGAACACGCGCAATCCAGGCACCGGTAAATGTGTTTCTTGAGCAATGTCCCTTTGATCGGTTCTGAAGTATGTTCCAACTTTCTGCCGCTGCAGTTTGGGCATTTGTCCGGCCGCTTCGTGAGTCGGGCGACATATTCCTTTTCCTTCGCCGCCAGTGCGAGTGCTTCATCAGCAGTGTCCTGGTCGAGGGTGGAACCGGCAACCGCTTTGGCCAGCCTGTCCGACAATATGACGTTATGAAAATGTTCCGCTATGTCTTCGGGCTCGCAGCCGCCAACGACGGATATTTTTATGGCATTTGCATTGCCCGCGGAAAGTTGAATTGCAAAAACAATCCGATTGTTGGATATGGAAACGGTATCGATCTTTTCCAGCGGATATCTGGTGTTGCTCAAATACAGATACTTGTCATCCATGTGGCCTTTGCTGGCAATGAACGTGACCGCAGGTCTGCCATCGGCATCGCACAAATAATATTTGAATCTGACGGTTGTTTTGTCGGCCATCTGTGCCTCTTTTTATAAAATGACGATTTGGCGATCTGCGCAACAACTATTTGGCTTTGTTTTGCGGGGAAGTTCCCACCGCGATTATCGCCGCCTGGGCCTGCTTGCCGGATGAGACCATAAGCGTTCTTATTCCGCCGCCAATTAATACTAAAAATCCGACTATCATACCGGAATGAAAAATGCGAATCGGAAAATCTTCAAAAGGCGCGTCCCATAGAATAATCTGGAAAACCAGGCAAGCCAGTCCCGCGATAATCAATATTAATCCTATGACAAACGCCCCCAGCGAGTCAATCGCCGGCCGCCAGGTACATGTGCAATCCATGCATTTTACCATTCGCATTACGCCCGATATATCCTCGGCGTTGCCTTTCAAAACGGCAAGATTCATTCCTCCGCAGTGCGGGCATTTCCTGGGATTCTTTTTCAAACGAGCAAAATACTCCTTTTTGATTTCATCGGTGATGACGGGACTTGATAAATCGAACTGCATCGAGACATCGGCAATATCAGTATTTTCCGGCGATATTCCCTGCGCCATGTCAGTCAGACTATTTTCTTCGACAGAAGGAACTGCTGCTTTTTTCAAAGCGATATTTTCGTAAAAGGCTTTTATTTCTGCCGGACCGCTGCCTCCAACTATGCTTATCTTTATTTTTTTGACATAATCTTCCGAAATCCGGATGGAAAACACTATCCTGCTCCGATAAATGAAAACAGATTCAATTTTCTCAAGGGGAAACTGCGATTCATACAGATACAAATATCTGTTATCCATTTTGCCCTTGCTGGCAATGAAACTTACAATGGGTTCATCATTTGAATCACACAAATAATATTTAAAACTGATAGGCATCTTTCCAGCCATTTTCGTCTCCTTTGGTTGATACTACTCATTGCATATATTAACCATACTCAACCACGCGGTCAATCATATTTTCCATCCCGGCAGCATGGGCTTGGTGTAGTCGAGCATTTCGTTGAACATCTTCCATGCCCGGTCGGTGGGGATGTTGACCAGCGGGTCGAGGAGCAGCGCCTGGAAGGTGAGATGCTTGTCCTTTGCCAGCGCGCCGGTGAGCGTGAGCTGCTGGACGTCGACGATTTTGCGGACCAGCGAGTTGACTGCCTGTGGCAGGGGCCTGGCGGTGATCGGCTTTGCGCTATCGCGGCGGAACTGGCTGTAGGTTTCCACAACCGCACCGGCCGGCAGGTCGGCGATCTGGCCGCAGTTAGGCAGGTTCACGTTGGTGTCAAGCGGTTCCATGCCCAGCAGCGCGACCATCTGCTTTACGCCCTCTTCGCCGGTTCCGTGCAGCGATCCCGGCGGCAGCGGCTTGGCGCGGTTGCGCATCTTTCCGCGATAAATCTCGATCCTCTTTGAAAACGGCGTAAGCACCACGCCCCAGCGGTGCAGGTCCTTTTCGCTCGTCAGGTACCACGGGACGAATTCCACCAGGTGCCTGTCGCCGGCCGATCCCAACGAGCCGAAGCGGGCCAGCAGATCCATCGCAACAAGCCCCTCGCTGCCGAAGACATTGCCTTTTCTGATCCGGGCGCGCGACCTGGCCGTGCGGTCCGCGAAGAACCCTTTTTCGGCGATCATTTTTTTCAGGCGGGGGAAAAGGTCCTGCCCGTTCCACGCCGCGGCGGTGGAATGCGTGAAGTGGTTTACGCCCGCGATATCCAGCACGATCTCCTGCCGTGCCGGCCGAGGGACCTTGAACCACTTTTCAACCAGCCCGGCCAGCCGCGACTGCGTCCCGAAGACCTCGTGGCAGCAGCCGAATGCCTTGATCTTCGGCTGGGCCGCATAGAGTGTCGCGACGCACAGCGTCATCGGGTTGGTGTAATTGATGACCCAGGCGTCGGGGCAGTGCTTCATGATCGCGTCGGCGAACCCGACGTAGGTCGGTATCGTCCGCAGCGCCCGCATCAGGCCGCCCGGGCCAACCGTGTCGCCCACCGGTTGCAGTATGCCGTATTTTTTCGGAATCTCCAGGTCGGCGTATCTCATCTGCGTCGGCCCCGGCTCGATGGAAATCACAACGAAGTCGGCGCCCTTCAGCGCGTCTGCGAGTTTGCGGACCGGATAGACGCGGAAGGCCGTAACCGCCTCGGGGTGCGAGAAAATCTGTCTGGCCAACCGGGCGTTTATCGCCGCACCGGCATAGTCGATGTCGTAAAGGGCAAGCTCGCCCGTGATATGTGGACACTTGGCCAGATCGGTCATCAGCCCCCTTGCCCAGGCGCAACTGCCTCCGCCGATATACGCGATCTTGACGACTTTATTTTCGCCGCACGACGCCGCCCGCGATTCACGCTTTTTCATATATCTCCGCTCGATTTCTGTCTGAAATGTCTATGGATAAAAAACGACCCGCCATACCTTATATATGGCGGGTCCTGCGACAAACAATGATATCGAGCCGGTCTTCGTCAGTCTATCTTCAAATCCCTGACGTAGTCTTCCAGCTCCTTGCGTTTCTTGTCAAGCTGCAGGCGGTGCTCGGCGATGCCGGCGTTCAGATCGTCGATCTTCTTTTCCGACTCGGCCAGCTTCTTCATCTGCTCCTGGCCCTGCGGGCTGTCCTTGCCGAACGTATCGATGTTCTTGCGGATCCGCTCCTCGCCGTTCGTGATGACCTGGACCTGCCGCTCCATCTCGTTTATCTTTGCCGCCAGCCGTTCCATCTCAACCTTCAGATCGATGGCCTTGGTCAGGGCGTCCTTGACGTTCTTGGGTATCTCGTCGCTGCGGCTGTACGAGGTCAGCGTGCCGACGTCGTAGCTGAGGATCGCTATCCGGTCCAGTATGACCTGT
>JACRIL010000073.1 GCA_016235825.1 Planctomycetota bacterium | reverse complement strand
CGGCCGGCGGACCGGCGCCGGCGGTTCCGAATACTGGCATTCTGCCCCGCGACCTGACGGCCGACGTGAAGCTGGCGGTGATGACCGGCACGGGCGGGTTCAAGCTGGAGCAGGCCGACAGGGACGCACTGAAAAAATGGGTGGACGCCGGCGGGATTTTATTCCTGGATGCCGCGGGCACGAAGGGGTTCAACGACTCGGCCAGGAACCTGATCTGCGAACTCTGGGGGGCCGATTTGCTTCTGCCCCTGCCGCTGAGCAGCCCGGTCTACCAGATGAAGGACATGACGATCGAGAAGGTCAAGTACCGCCGCGTTACTCGCGCCCGGGTCGGCGGGATAAAAGAACCCCGTCTGATGGCGGTTCTGGCCGGCGACCGCCCGAAGGTGATCTTCAGCCAGGAGGACCTCAACGGCGGGCTGGTGGGCTACTCGTCGTATAACTGCGACGGATACGAACCCGAATCGGCCTTGGACATGATGCGCAATGTGATTTTATACGCCGCCTCGGCCCCCGCCATCTCCGCCGCCCCGACTGTGCCCGACGGATCGACCAGCCAACCCGCCTCCGCCCCGGCAGAAAAATAGAGCCGCAATCCGATTATTCCTTCTTTTCCCCTTCGGGTTCGGTTTCCTGCGACTGGGCCGGAGTTTCAGGCTGTTTGGCGTTCTGCGCGGCGGCGGCCTGCTGTTCCTGTGCGGCCTGGGCCTGCTGCTTGCGTTTTGCGGCCAGGCGTCTGCGCCGCGACCTGCTGGCCGGCTGCTGCTCCTCGGCGGACTTTTCCTCGACAAGCTGAAGCAGGCACGTCGGGGCCGCGTCGCCTATCCTGTGGTCCGAGAGCCGGATAATCCGCGTGTATCCGCCCGGCCGTTCGGCATATCGCGGGGCAATATCGTCAAACAGTTTTTGAATCACGGTCTTGTCCAGGATTTCTTCCTTGCTGTCGGCCATCAGCCTGTCGCCCATGAGCGAGATGACCCTTCTGCGGGCGTGCAGCGTGCCCGTGCGGGCGATCGTGATGATCCGCTCGACGAACGGCTTGAGTTCCTTGGCCTTGGGCACCGTGGTGCGTATCGCCCCGTGCTGGAACAGCGAGGCCGCCATGTTGCGGCGCAGCGCCTTGCGATGGGCGGTGTTCCGGCTCAGTTGTCTTCCTGCCACTTTGTGACGCATGTTAAAACCTTCCGTCTTTCAGACTTTCAAAAAATCCGCCGTCCGGCGATCCCGCGGGCGTCATCAGGTCTGCGCCCACTGCACGGCCATGCCGAGGCTCAGGCCTATGTCCTGGAGTTTGCGTTTGACCTCCCGCAGCGAGGTCTTGCCGAAGCTGCGAATCTTCAGCAGGTCGGGCTCGGCCATGCCGACGAGCTGGCCGACCGTTTCGATCTTGGCCGATTCCAGGCAGTTGTTGGCCCGGACCGACAGTTCCAGTTCGTGGACGCTCATGGCCAGTTTCTTCTGAAGCTCGGCGTCAACCTCATGCTGGGCCTCCGCCTTGCCGCTGTCCACGATCTGCTCGCCCAGCTCGAAATACTGCACGAACGGGTTGAGGTGTTTGCGAAGTATCTTGGCCGCCTCGACCATCGCCATCTCCGGCGTGATCGTGCCGTTGGTCCATATTTCCAGGACCAGCCTGTCGTAGTTGGTCTTTTGGCCCACGCGGGTGTCCTCGATCCTGTATCGCACTCGCGTAACCGGCGAGAAGGATGCGTCGACGTAAATCCTGCCGAGTTCCTGGTCGATATCGGGGTCGCAAAGCTCCTCGGCCGGGACGAAGCCCCTGCCGACTCCGACGACCATCTCCATGTCGAAGACGACGCTGTCGGTCAGGGTCGCGATCACCATGTCGGGGTTGATTATCTCGATGGACGGATCGGTCTCGATCATTCCGCCGGTAACCGGCCCCTTGACCTCGCTGTGCAGCCGGATCGTCCTGGGCTCGTCCGTGTGCGACTTGACCACCATGCTCTTGACGTTCAGGACGATGTCGGTCGCGTCCTCGAGCACGCCGGGCAGCGAGGTGAACTCGTGCTGGGCGCCCTTGATCTTGATGCTCGTTACGGCCGCACCCTCAAGGCTGCTCAGCAGTATCCGCCTCAGCGAGTTGCCGACAGTCATGCCGAAGCCGCGTTCAAACGGTTCGATCATGAACCGGCCATATGTCGGCGTCGAGACCGCCTGATCGCTCACGACTCTGGTCGGCAATTCCAAGCCACGCCATCTTATTCGCATTTCCACTGCCTCCGTCCCGTTGAGGGACCGCAAAGGGTTCACTCAAATTGGTTATTTCGTCACTGGCTGCAGAACTCGACAATCAGGTTTTCCTCGACCGGGATCTGAACGTCCTCACGGGCCGGCAGGGCAACCACATCGGCTTCCAGTTTGACCATGTCCATTCTCAGCCAGTTCTGAAGCTGAGGTTCGCCAAGCTCTTCCAGCCTGGCCCGGATAAGCTTTTTTGACCGCTCATTGTCCTTGACGGTGATCCTGTCTGCCACCTTCACCAGATAGCTGGCGACGGTAACCCGTCTTGCGTTGACATATATGTGGCCCTGGGAGATCGTCACCCTCGCCGCGGACCGCGACTGGGCCCAGCCCAGCTTGTGAATCACGTTGTCCAGCCGGCGTTCCATGAGGCTAAGCAGCGTGGTGCCGGTGTTGCCCTTGCCGCGTTCTGCCATGCGGAAATATCGCATGAACTGCTTCTCGAACACGCCGTAGTAGCGCTTGACCTTCTGCTTTTCCCGCAGCCGTACGCTGTATTCGCTGCCTCTTCCGCGCCGCCAGTTGTGCATGCCTGGCGGAAAGTTGCGCCACTGCCTTTCGATCGGGCATTTGGCCGTCTTACACCTGGCGCCCTTGAGCATCAGCTTGATGCCCTCGCGGCGGCAGAGCCTGCATGACGGACCTGTGTATCTTCCCATTTTCCGGTTACTCCTGTATTGTAAACGCCGTTAGACTCTTCTTCTCTTTGGCGGCCTGCAGCCGTTGTGCGGGATCGGGGTTACGTCCTCAATCGAGATAATCTTCAGGCCCGCGGCTTCCAGGGCCGTTATCGCGCTTTCCCGCCCGCTGCCGGGGCCCTTGACGCGGACCTCGACTTCCATCAGGCCCATTTTCTTGGCCTGGTTTGCCGCCGACTCGGCCGCCCGCTGCGCCGCGAACGGAGTGCTCTTTCGCGAGCCCTTGAAGCCGATCGTGCCGGCCGACGCGCGGCTCAGCGTGTCGCCGTTCATGTCCGTTATCGTTATGAGCGTGTTGTTGAACGTCGCCCGGACGTGTGCGACGCCCCTGGCCACGCTGCGTTTTGCCTTCTTGACTTTCTTCGCCTGTGCCATCGGTTAACGCATCTCCTTTACCGACTTCTTGCCCGCGACGGTTTTTCGCGGCCCCTTGCGGGTGCGGGCGTTGGTCTTGGTTCTCTGCCCGCGGACCGGCAGCCCGCGGCGATGCCGATACCCGCGGTAAGTGCCGATCTCCTTGAGCCGGTTGATGTTCTGCTGTATCTGCCTGCGGAGCTGACCCTCGACGACGTAGTCGCTCTCCAGGACGGCCGCGATCTTCGAGAGCTGGTCTTCGGTCAGTTTGTTAGCTTTGATCTGCGGGTCGACGCCGACCTTCTGGCAGATTTCCAGCGCAGTCGTCGTGCCGATCCCGAAGATGTACTTCAGCGAGATCCGCACCGGTTTTTCATTTGGTATGTCTACGCCTGATATACGCGGCATCGCTATTCTCCCGCGCCGGGCCTCAGCCCTGGCGCTGCTTGTGCTTGGGGTTCGTGCAGATCACCCGCACCACGCCTTTGCGGCGGATGATCTTGCAGTTCTCGCATATTCTCTTTACCGAACTTCTGACTTTCATAATGCCTGCCTCATTGCCGGCCTGTCAACCGGTTGAAAAAGCCTATTTTACGCGGCATGGGCGTCTCGCCCATGAGTATCAGGGGCATCTTGCCCCTGATATGTCCCGAACACAGCAAATTACACGGCCGGGACGGCCGTGATACTCACGGGCAAGATGCCCGTGCCACTTTTTCAACGGGCGGGCTATTCGGTCAGGACGGTTACGCCGCTGTCCGTAACAGCCACCGTGTGCTCAAAATGGGCCGAAGGCTTGCGGTCGCGGGTGACGACCGTCCAGCCGCTCTTGAGCCTTTCGACCTTGTAGCCGCCCATGTTAACCATGGGTTCTATCGCCAGAACCAGTCCGGGGACCAGTTCAATATCGTTCAATTCCAGTTCGCGCGAGACGAAATTCGGCACCTGCGGCGGCTCGTGCATGTCCATGCCGATGCCGTGTCCGACGAAATCGCGGACGACCGAGAAACCCTCGGACTCGACGTATCCCTGGACGGCCCGCGCCACGTCGCTCCAGCGGCCGCCGGGGCGGATCATCCCCACCGCCATCGCCAGGGCGTTGCGGGTAACCTCTACCAGCCTGCGGGTCTGCTGCGGCACGTTGCCGACGAGGTAAGTCTCGGCCGCGTCGCCGCACCAGCCGTCGAGCTTTACGCCAAAATCTACGCTCACTATGTCGCCGTCGCGGATCGCCCGCCCGGACGGTATTCCGTGCACCACTTCCTCGTTCACCGACGCGCAGATGCTGGCCGGAAAAGCAAACGGTTCGCGGGGAACCGAATAATTCTTGAACAGGCACCTGGCGCCGCTTTCCAGGCAGATCCGCTCGGCCCGGGCGTCCAGCGCGCCGGTCGTTACGCCAGGCGCTATCATCTCGCGCAGGGCCTCCAGCGCCAGCCGGACGATTCTGCCCGCCCGCCTCATGCGTTCGATCTGCTCCGGGGTCTTGAGCGTCAGATCCATGACCGCGGCCTTCATCTTCCCTTGCCTTCCATCAGCTTTTCCAGCGCCTTGAACATCGACTTTGTAACCTCATCCGGCGCGGGCATGCCGTCCACCTCGACGACCCTGACCTTGCCGCCTTCGCGATAATAGCCGATGACCGGCTCGGTCTGGGCGAAGTACGCGTCCAGCCTCTTGCGTACGACGCTTTCCTTGTCGTCGTCGCGCTGAAAAAGTTTGCCGTCGCAGCCGTCGTCGTCGCAGTTGTCGCCCTTGGCTGACGGAATGTGTTTCACATGAAAGGCCTTGCCGCACTTGGGGCAGCTTCGCCGGCCGGTGATGCGATCTACGGTTTTTTCCTTGTCGGCTGTTATCACCACCACGGCGTCGAGCGGCTTGCCGGCCCTGGCGAGCTGGGCGTCAAGGGCCTGCGCCTGCGGTACCGTCCGCGGGAAGCCGTCGAGCATCAGGCCGGCGGCGGCATTGCTGGACGTTATGGCCATGGCCATGATCTCCACGACGATGTCGTCGGGCACCAGTTTGCCGGTGTTCATGAATCCGGCCAGCTTCGCGCCGAGGGCCGAGCCGGAAGATTTTTCAGCCCGGAAAATGTCGCCGCTGGAAAGATGCGCCATGCCGAACTTGTCGAGCAGCCGCTTGGCCTGCGTGCCTTTGCCAGCGCCGGGAGGTCCCATCAGTACGATTCTCATTATGAGTAGGCTCCCTTGATTCGCGTGCTTCCGCCCAGGAAACCGCCATAATTCCGCATGACCAGATTCGACTCTATCCTCTGCACCAGGTCCAGGCAGACCGAAACGACGATCAGCAGGCCCGTGCCGCCCAGGAACGCCGACACCTGGAACGGAATCCCCATCGACGAATGTACCACCGTCGGGATCACCGCGATGATCGACAGAAAAGCGGCGCCGCAATACGTGATCCGCTCCATCACCCGTTCGAGGTAGTCGGCGGTCCGCTTGCCTGGCCTCAGGCCGGGTATGAAATGTCCCATGTCGCGGAGCTGTTCGGCCATCTCTTTGGGCCGGAATATCACCGATGTCCAGAAGTAGGCGAAGAAGAATATCATACCCACGTAGAATATCTCGTAGGTGAACGAGCCGCTGCTGAAGGCGCTGCGGAACCATGACAACGTGGCGCTCTGGGGGAATGCACCGCTCAGCCAGCCGAAAAGCAGGCTGGGGAAGATCATCAGCGACGATGCGAAGATGATCGGCATGACGCCGCCGTGATTGACCCGCAGCGGCATGTAGTGCCTCTGCCCGCCGTAGACTCTTCTGCCGCGGGTCTGCTTGGCCTGCTGGATCGGTATCCGCCTTTGGCCCTGGGTTATCAGGATCGCCCCGGCGACCACGAAGATGAACGACGCGATAAGGAACAGGATTTCGACCGGTCCGATCTTGCCCTTTCCGCCGCCGCTGGTAACGTCGAAGCTGGCCATTTCACACAGGTTTCCGATCGCAAAAGGCAGGCGGGCGAGGATGCCGGCCATTATCAGCAGGCTTATCCCGTTGCCGATGCCATACTCGTCTATCTGTTCGCCCAGCCACATCAGGAAGCATGTGCCGGCCGTCAGGCCCATAACGCCCATGAAAAACACGCTGAACGCCCCGGCGTGGCTGCGATAGATGATCGGCAAATCGCTGTCAGCGCCCATGGCCATCATCACCTTCATCCACACGGCCGCCTGAACCAGGCACAAGGCGATCGTCAGGTAGCGGGTGTATTCCTGTATTTTTTTGCGGCCGGCCTGGCCCTCTTTCTGGAGCTTCTGGAGCGACGGCACGACGGTCGTCAGCAGTTGCAGGATGATCGACGCCGAGATGTAAGGCATAATGCCCAGCCCGAACAGGGTTGAGTTGTCCAGCGCCCCGCCGGTGAACATGCCGAAATACTGGATCGCCTGGCCGAACGGCGAACTCTCGTCCTGTCCGCCCATCTGTTGTGCCAGAGCCTCGCCATTCACGCCGGGCAGCGGAATGTGGAAACCGATCCGGTAAATGCACAGCAGGCCCAGCGTGAAGGCTATCTTCTTCAGCAATTCGGGGATCGACATTATGTTCTCGATCACCCGGTGAATGTTCGAATCTGCCCAGAGCGCGTAGTAATATGCGCCCAGCAGCAGAACCGCCCCTGCCAGTTGGAGAATCGGCAGGATCACATTTCTGTCGGCTGATTGGTCGGAAAACAGGCTGACAAGGCTCATCGCGGCCAAGTACGCCGCATATGCGCCGAGGATCAACCCTATAATCAGCCTGAATATTTTGAATGCCATCCGTTATCTCGCGAACCTTGCGGCTTATTTTTTCGCCGCGTCATCGTCCTTTTGGGCCTTATGCTCTTTCTTCGGCTTTTCGGAACCTTCCGCCCCGGGCTTGGGTTCGTTTTCAGTCTTGGGCTGCTTGCCTGGCTTTTCGCCGCCGTCCGGCTTTTCGGCCTTTGCGCCTTTATCGCCCTTTTCGGCCTTCGCGGGCTTTTCGCCTTTTTCGCCCTTGGGGGCCTTGTCGGACTTTTCCTTGCCGCCGCCCTGAGGCTTCTTCTTGGCCGCCCTGGCCGCTTCCAGTTCTTCTTTGGTCGGCTTGGGAGGAGGCGGAACGGTTATCTGTCCCTCGACCTTCCCGCCGGCATCGGCAATTTTTTTCGCGGCCGATATCGTGAACCGATCTGCCTTGACGGTCAGCTTCTTGCTCAGCGCGCCGTCGCCCAGTATCTTCACCGGCGAGCCGGCGTCGCGTATCAGTTTTGCCTCGTGCAGCGCCTTGGCGTCGATCACCGCGCCGTCGGAAAACTTTTCTTCCAGGTCCGACACGTTGACGATCTGATACTCTTTTGTGAACCGGAAATTGGAAAACCCGCGTTTGGGGAATCTGGCGTAAAACGGCGTCTGGCCGCCTTCGTGGCCTATCCGCTGTTTCCAGCCGCTGCGCGAGCCGGCGCCCTTGGTGCCGCGGCCGGCCGTCTTGCCCTGGCCCGAACCGATGCCCCGGCCCAGACGCTTGCGAGGCCTGTACTTGCCGGCCTTTTGCAGTATCTCGTCCAGTTTCATGACAGATTTACTCCTCGCAGAGTGGTGATATCCTCGGCCGTCCGCAGCTTTAGCAGGGCGGCCAGGCCGGCCTTGACGAGGTTTTTGGCGCTGGTCGATCCGTAGGCCTTGGTCAAAACGTTGCTTATGCCCGCCAGTTCCAGCAGCGGGCGAATCTTCTTGCCGGCTATCACGCCTGTGCCGTCGGAGGCCGGGACAAGGATGATTTTCGACGAGCCGCACTGGCCCCAGACTCGGTGCGGGATGGTCTTGTTCTTGAGTTTTACCGACACGATGTTTTTCCTGGCCTCGGATATGCCTTTATCCACGGCCTGCGGGACCTCATTGGCCTTGCCGTAGCCGATGCCGACGCGCCCGTTGCGGTCGCCTATGACCACAAGCGCGCCGAACGAGAATCGCCTGCCGCCCTTGACGACCTTCGCGCAGCGATACACCTGCACGACGCTGTCCTCAAAGGACTTTTCTCCGCTGCCGAATTCCTGGGCGACTGTTTCCTGTTCCGATGCCACTTTGTACGCTCCTTAGCGTTTTTTAAAACTCAAGCCCGCCTTTTCGGGCGGCCTCGGCCAATTCCCTGATCCGGCCGTGATACGGATATCCGTTGCGGTCGAAGACGACCTTCTTTATTCCGGCGGTAACGGCCTTCTGCGCCAAGGCCGTGCCGACGACCGCCGCGGCCGCCTTGCCGCCCTTGGTCAGGCTGCTCTTGACCGGACCTTCCATGGTCGATGCGGCGACAAGCGTTCTGCCGCACGTGTCGTCTATGATCTGGGCGTATATGTTGCAGTGGCTGCGGAAGACCGTAAGTCTCGGACGTTCCGGCGTGCCGCTGACCCGTTTGCGAACCCGAAGCTTGCGCTTCAGCCGCATCGCGTTTTTTCTGACAATCGCTTTCATGGTTATCTGCGCCTCTCAAACGCCGGCCTTCTCAGGCGCCGGCCCCGGCTGTCCCGGCAAACGCCTTGCCGACCTTCCTGCGGACGTATTCGCCGACATATCTGACGCCCTTGCCCTTATAAGGCTCGGGCTTGCGAACCTTGTGCAGCCTGGCGGCGAATTCGCCGACGGCCTGCTTGTCGGGCCCCTTGACAGTGAATTTCGCCGGCTCGTTCTCGCCTCGGGCCTGAGGAGTCTGAACCTCGACGGTCAGGCTGGCGGGGATATCGAACACCACCGGATGGCTGAAACCGACGTTCAACGTGAATTTTTTTCCGGCCGCCTGCACCCCGTAGCCGACGCCGTAGACCTCCAGGCTCCTGGAATAACCCTTCAGGCACCCTTCGATCATGTTGGCTATAAGCGTGCGGGTCAGGCCGTGAAGGCTCTTGGCCAGCCGGCTGTCGTCCTTGCGGGTTACGACAACCTTGTCGCCCTCGACCTTGACGGTCAACTCCTGGCGGCAATTGAAGCTCAGCTTGCCGACCTTGCCTTCGACGTTGACGATCTGGCCGCTCACGGCGACCTTCACGCCGGACGGAATCGGAACCGGTACTTTGCCTATGCGGGACATTTTTCAACCATTCTCTGGTTTTATCAGCTAACTGTGCAGATGACTTCGCCGCCGACCTTCTGCTCCCGGCACTGCCGGTCGCTCAGGATGCCCCTGGAGGTCGAGACGATCGATATGCCCATGCCTTCCAGAGGCCGGGGCAGGCTGTCAACCGAACTATAAACCCTTCTGCCGGGCCTGCTGACCCGTGTCAACTCGGTAATAATCTTCTCGCCGCTGGGGCCGTACTTCAGGTAAATCCGTATCTGGCCCTGTTTGTCGTCCTCGACCGGCTTGAAGTCCTTGATATAGCCTTCTTCCTTCAGCACGCCGCAGACGCCCGTGCATATCCTGGATGCCGGCACGTTCATCGCCTCCTGACCGGCGGTCAGGGCGTTGCGTATTCTGGTCAGCATGTCGGCTACGGGATCGGACAGACTCATTTTCTGTGCTTCCTTCCTACCAGCTTGCCTTCTTGAGCCCGGGAATCTTCCCCTCGTGGGCCAGGTTCCGCAGGCAGATGCGGCAAACCTTGAACTTGCGGTAGACCGCCCTGGGCCGGCCGCACAACTGGCATCGCCGGATCACGCGGGTCGAGAACTTCGGGGGCAGCTTGGCTTTGTGTACCTGTGCCTTGGTGGCCATGTTAAACCTTTATTTGTCTTTCCTGAACGGCATGCCCAGCAGGCTCAGCAATTCGCGGGCCTCTTCGTCGCTCCTGGCCGTCGTGGCTATGGCGATGTTCATCCCCTGCGTGAACGTTACGCTGGCCATCTCGACCTCGGGGAACACCGTCTGTTCGGCCAGGCCCATGTTGTAATTGCCCCGCCCGTCGAACGACGAGGGGCTAAGCCCGCGGAAGTCCTTGACGCGGGGGATCGCCAGCGTCAGAAGCCTGTCGAAGAACTCCCACATCTTCTGGCCGCGAAGTGTTACCATCAGGCCTACCTTCATCCCCTCGCGGAGCTTGAAGTTGCTGATGGCCTTCTTGGCCAGGGTTGTAACGGGCTGCTGGCCCGCGATGCGGGTCAACTGCTTGTGGGCGGCCTCAAGCCGGGGCTGGTCCTGATGCGCCCCGCCCATGCCCATCGAGATGACTATCTTCCTGAGCCTGGGCACGGCCATCGGGTTCTTGTATCCGAATCGCCCCTTGAGCGCCGGAATCACGTCTTTCCTGTATTTTTCCAAAAGCCGAGCGACCATCGTATCCTAACCTACTCTGTAGTTTTGCCTTTGCTGATGATTCCGAGCGACTCGCCCGTCTTTCGGGCCACGCGCTGCTTGCCGCCGCCGGAATCGACCTTGAACGATACCCTCGTCGGGCGGTTTGTCCTGGGGTCAACCGGCTGGACGTTGGAGATGTGAATCGGCATCTCCTTCTGGATTCGCCCGCCCTGCGGATGGCGCCGCGACGGCCTCATATGCCGGAAGACCCGGTTGACGCCCTGAACCAGCACCTTGTTCCTGTCGGGCAGGACCCTCAGGACCTGCCCCGTCTTGCCCTTGTCGTCGCCCGTCAGGACAACGACCAGATCGCCTTTTTTGACTCGCATTGCCATAATCTCTAAACCACCTCTGACGCAAGCGAAACTATCTTCATGAAGTTCTTTTCCCGCAGTTCCCTGGCGACGGCCCCGAAGATTCGCGTGCCCCTGGGGTTGCCTTCCTCGTCTATTATCACCACGGCGCTGCGGTCGAAGCGGACGTAGCTGCCGTCGTCCCGGCGGACCGGGTAGGCGGTGCGGACCACCACGCAGCGGACGATCTCGCCCTGCTTTACGTCGCCGCCGGGCGAGGCCTTCTTGATCGAACAGATTATCACGTCGCCCAGCGAGGCGGTCCTGCGATAGAATCCGCCGCGGCGGGTCGATCCGCCCAGAACCTTTATGCACCCGACCTCGCGGGCGCCGGTGTTGTCGGCAACATCCAGTCTGGTTTCCTGCTGTATCACGGCTTGTTTTCCTCAACTGGCCTGGGCGCCATGCCCGGGGCCTGGTCGTCGTGCTGCAACTGGGCGACGGCGGCGGGTATGACTATCTTTGTCATCCGCCACGACTTGGTCCTGCTCAACCGGCGGCAGGCGACTATCTCGACCATGTCGCCCAACTTGGCCGAATTGGCCGGGTCGTGCACCGCCAGTTTGGACGTCCGGCGGACATACTTGCCGTACTTGGGGTGCTTGACCAGGCGGTCCACTCGGATGTGGATCGTCTTGTCGCCCTTGACGGATGTTACAAGGCCGATCAGGCTGGCCACCTTCTTGACGTTTTCGGTTTTGGTCTGCTCAACGGTCATCGTGTCTCATTCCGCTACTTTTGCGCCTTGGCCGGGGCCGACTCGCCCTGCCCGCGGCGCTCGTTCATGACGGTCAGTATCCGGGCTATGTCGCGCCTGGACTTGGTTATCAACGTCGGGTCCTCGAGCTTTTCGGTTACAGCCTGGCTGCGAAGCTCGAAAACTCTTTTCCTGAGCCTTTCCAGTTCTGTCGAAAGCTCTTCGCCCGAAAGTTCCCGTATCTGCGTGATCTTCATCGCTCAGGCGCCTTTCCTGGCCGCGAGGCGGCGGTGAACCATCCGGCAGCTGACGGGCAGTTTGGCGGCCATCCGGCTGAACGCGCCCTTGGCCGTGTTCTCGTCCACGCCGGCGACCTCGAAGAGAATCATTCCCGGCTTGACCACTGCAACCCACTCTTCCACCTCGCCCTTGCCGGTGCCCATTCGTGTTTCCATCGGCTTTTTCGTGATGGGCTTGTCCGGGAAGACGCGGATGTAAATCCTGCCTTCGCGGTGCAGGTAGTGCGTTGCGGCGACCCGGCAGGCCTCCAGTTGCCTGGCCGTTACCCACGCCGTGTCCTGACTCTGCAGGCCGTACTCGCCGAACGAGACGGTATTGCCCCTGCTGGCAAGACCTTTCATCCTGCCGCGCTGCTGCTTGCGGTGAAGCACTCTTTTTGGCATCAAAGACATCGGAACACCTTCTTATAAGACCTCTAAACCCGTAAAATCGTCCGAATTCCCGAATCAGCCCTGTTGCGGCGGCTGATCCGAAACCTGCTGATCCTGCTGGGGCGCCTCGGCCTGCGGTGCGGCATGGGCCGGCGCCTCGCGCCTGCGATCGCGCCTGTCCGGTCCGCCCCGCCTGCCCGTATCCGTCCGCTCGCGGCGGCGGCGGGCGCGAGTCATCGCCACGCGTGCGGCGTTGTCCTCTTCCGTCGGGGCCTCGCCGAACATCCCGCGGTATATCCAAACCTTCACGCCGATCGTCCCGTAGGTCGTGAAGCACGGGGCGAAGCCGTAATCCACGTCGGCCTCCAGCGTGTGAAGCGGAATGCTGCCCATTATCTCGGTCTCGCGGCGGGCGATCTCCGCCCCGCCGAGCCGGCCCGAAATGCTGATCTTTACGCCTCTGGCGCCGGCCTGCATGGTCTGCTCGGACCGCTGCTTCATCGTGCGGCGGAAGCTGGCGCGGCGCTTTAACTGTTCCGCTATCGACTCGGCCAGCAACTGGGCGTCCAGGTCGGGATTCTTGATCTCGATGATGTTGACGTTCACCCGGCGATTGGTCAGTTCCTCGATTTCGGCCTTGAGCTTGTCGACTTCCGCGCCCTTGGGCCCAATCACCAAACCCGGCCTGGCCGTCCGCAGAATGACCTTCACTTCTTCACGCGTCCGCTCGATCTCAACGCAGCTTACGGCGGCAAAGGGAGGCCGGCGGTTCAGACGCTTGTCTATGAACTTGCGGATCTTCTCATCCTCGACCAGGAACTCCCCGTAGCTGCCCTTGGGTGCGAACCACCGGCTCTTCCAGGGGATCGTTACGCCGGTCCGGAATCCTATGGGTGATACTTTCTGCCCCATGCCTTACCTCTTGCCTTCCTGGTCCGGGTTTCCGCCGTCCGTGCCCTTGCCTTTGCCTTCCTCTTCGACGGCCACCGAGATGTGGCTGGTCCTCTTGAGGATCGGGTGCGCCCTGCCTCGGTCCTTCTGCTGGAAGCGCTTCATCACCGGACCGGAATCGACGCGGGCGTCGGCAACCACCAGCGACTCCACGTCGGCCTCGGCTTCGTTGGCGTTCGCCACGGCGCTGGTCAGCACCTTGCCGACCATCACCGCCGCCCGGTTGGGCGTGAATTTCAGTATGTTCAGCGCGTCCTGGACTTCCTTGCCCCTTATCAGGTCGATTATCAGCCGGACCTTCGTCGGGCTTATACGCGCGAACCTGTGTTTTGCATTCCATGCCATTTAAAATGCTCCGGAAACCGCCTTTATTCGGCGGCGGCGGTTTCCTCTTCCTTCTTGATTCCGCCGTGTCCGCGGAATATCCGGGTCGGGCTGAACTCGCCCAGCTTGTGCCCGACCATGTCTTCGGTAATGAATATCTTGTGAAACGTCTTGCCGTTGTGGACCATGAACGTCTGGCCTATGAATTCCGGGATGACGGTGCAGGACCTGGCCCAAGTCTTGATCGGCTCGCGGTTGCCCGATTCCTTCGCCTTCTGCACTTTCTTGAAGAGCTTTTCGTTCACGAACGGGCCTTTTTTTGCGCTTCTTGTCATATTCTCTCTTCGTCTCCGCCTGTTATAGCACCAGTTGGCCTATGCGGACGTTGCGTCTTCGCCGCAGGATCATTTTGTTGGAGTTCTTGCGGCGTCTGCGGGTCTTGCCGCCCTTTGCCAGGACGCCCGTCGGGCTGACCGGGTGGCGTCCGCCGGCCCGCCTGCCCTCGCCTCCGCCCATCGGGTGGGCGACAGGGTTCATGGCCGAGCCGCGGACCGTCGGGCGGATGCCGCGGTGCCTGTTCCGGCCGGCCTTGCCCCAGCGGACCGACATGTGCTCGATGTTGCCAAGCTGCCCGATCGTCGCGCGGCAGTTGATGTGCACCAGCCGCATCTCGCCGGAAGGCAGGATCACCGTCGCGCGGTCGCCCTCGCGGGCCACCAGCCTTGCCGCGCCGCCGGCCGTGCGGACCATTCTGCCGCCGCTGCCGGGGAACATCTCCAGATTGTGGATTTCCAGCCCGACCGGAATTTTGCCCAGAGGCAGGCAGTTGCCAAGCCTGGGCTCAGCCGCCGGTCCGGAATAAACCTTCTGCCCGACCTTCAGGCCGTTGGGGGCGAGGATGTACCGTTTTTCGCCGTTTTCGTACTTTACCAGGGCTATGTTGCACGAGCGGTTGGGGTCGTATTCGATGGTCGCGACCTCGGCCGCCATGCCGTCGATGTTCCGCTTGAAGTCGATCAGCCGGTACATCCGCTTGTTGCCCCCGCCGTGATGACGGCAGGTTATCATCCCCGTGTGATTCCGCCCGCCGGTCTTCTTTTTCGGGACCAGCAGCGACTTTTCGGGCGCTTCGCCAGTAACATCCTCGCGGATGTTCACCGAGCTGTTGCGCCTGCCCGCGGATGTCTTTTTATACCACTTTATCATGACTGCCTCATAGCCTTATCAGAACAGATCGATCCTGTGTTCAGGATCGAGGACCACGACCGCCTTTTTCCACTGGCTGGTCTTGCCCCATCGCATGCCCGTGCGGCGAACCTTGCCCTTGCGGTTGGCCGTGCGGACCTCGACTACCTTCACGTTGTATATTTCCTCGACCGCCTTCCTGATCTGCGGCTTGGTCGAACCGACAGAGACCTCGAACGCATATGCGTTGAGCGACTCGGACTGGCGCGTCCCTTTTTCCGTAACCAGGGGCCGGACGATCGTGGAATAGACGTTTCTCTTCACGGCCTAACCTCCCTGCAAGCCAGCATCGCCTTCATGGCGTCGGAAGTAACGACCATCTTCTGTTTTACGGCCACGTCGTAAGCGTTAAGGTCTTTCGCCACCCGAACCGTCAGGTTCGGAATGTTGCGGGCGCTGAGATAGACGTTGCGGTCCAGATCGGCGATGGTCAGCAGGCATGACCGGTTGACGTTGAGATTGCCCATTATTTCGGACATCCGGGCGGTCTTGGGGGCATCGACCTTCAGCCCGTCAACTACCATGATATTCTGCCCGAGCATCTTGGCAAGGATCGCCGAATCGAGCGCGGCCTTTCGCATGTTTTTCGGGAAGCCTTTGCGGAAGTCGCGGGTGGTCTTGGCGAACGCCACGCCGCCGCCCTTCATGATGTTCGTGCGGACCTGCCCGCGGCGGGCGTTGCCCGTGTGCTTCTGCTTGTAGAGCTTGCGGGTGGAGCCCTCGACCATGCCCCTGCTCTTTGTGGCGGCGGTCCCCTGGCGCTTGTTGGCCCGGTAGGTTACGACCGCCTGTTTGAGCAATGAGACGTTCACCTCGCCGCCGAAGACCTTTTCATCGATCTTCAGGGCGTCGATCTTCCTGCCTTCCACGTTGAACACGGGCACTTCCAGCATGTCGATTCCGCCTGGTGTAAGTCCTGGAACTATTTTCCAGCCGGGGTCTTGACCCTGGCCGTCTTGCTCTTGTGTACCATCACGTATCCGCCGCTGGGTCCGGGCACCGAGCCCTTTATCAGCAGCAGGCCGTTTTCCTTGTCTATTCCGACCAGCCTGTGATTCCGGCTGGTGCAGCGGGTGTTGCCCATATGGCCGGACATCCGCTTGCCTTTTTTGATGTCGCCGCCCCAGCCGCGGTTGGTGGCATGGGCGCTCTGGGAACCCGGAGAGCGATGCTTTCGTTCGGTTCCGTGGCTGGCCGGCAGGCCCGCGAAGTGATGCCTCTTCATGACCCCCGCGAACCCCTTGCCCTTCGTCGTCCCCACCACGTCCACAAACTCGATCCCATCGAACGCATCCACCGTAACCTGCGAGCCGATCTCAAACCCGTCTGTCGAGTCGGCCCGGAATTCCCGGATAAAATGCTTGGGCCTGCTTTTGGCCTTGAGGGCCTGGCCGACCTGCGGCTTGCGTGCCCGCTGGGGCCTTACGTCGTCGAAGCCCATCTGGACCGCACAGTAGCCGGCCTTGTCGGCCTGTCTGATCTCCAGAACGGTGCACGGCCCGGCCTGGACAACCGTAACAGGCTGGACCTTGCCCGCCTGGTCGTACACCTGAGTCATGCCAACTTTTTTGCCGAGTATCGCCGGAAGCATAACCGCACCTAAGCCTTGATCTTTATGAACACGCCGGCCGGAACGACCAGGCGATTCAACGCCTCGATCGTTCGAACGGTCGGCTCGTATATGTCTATGATCCGCTTGTGGGTCCGCATCTCGAACTGCTCGCGGGACTTCTTGTCCACGTGCGGGCTGCGAAGAACCGTATATCGCTCGATGCGGGTGGGCAGCGGAATAGGCCCGCGAACACGGGCGCCCGTCCGCTCGGCGTGGTCTACGATCTCCTTCGCCGAGGCATCCAGTGCCCGGTGGTCGTACGCTTCCATTCGTATTCGTATCTTGTCTTGCGCCATGTAAACAGGTCTCCCGTTCCCTATATCTGGTCAGGGAAAATGCAGAGTCGTCTAAAAATACTCATTTGCTGCTTGTTGTCAATTGCCGATGTATGGTTTTTGGCATAATTTTAATTTTTTTATTTATCGGTCTCACGCGTATTTAAGGATCATCTCGGTAGCGCTGGCCGGCGCCGTGGCATAAGAATGCGGTTCCATGGTGCTTGTGGCCCGGCCCTGGGTCAGCGACCGCAACTGCGTCGTATACCCGAACATCTCGGCCAGGGGGGCCAGGGCTTCCACTATTCTGTACTTGCTCCGCTGCTCCATATGGGTTATCTGGACCCGCCGGCTGTTGAGGTCGCCCGTAACGGCCCCGAGGTACTCTTCGGGCGTCGTAACCGAAAGCCGCATCATCGGTTCGAGGAATACCGGCGAGGCCTTGCGGACCGCCTCCGTAAACGCCAGTGCTCCGGCCTGCTGGAACGCAAGTTCCGAACTGTCGACGGGATGATGCTTGCCGTCGATCAGGATGGCCCGGATGTTAAGCATCGGATAACCGGCCAGAGGCCCGGCCGTCGCGGCGCTGCGGACGCCTTCCTCGACGGCCCGAATGTATTCTTTGGGCACGGAGCCGCCCTTGGTGTCGTCTTCAAAGTCGATGGGACTCTGCGCGTCGTCGGCCGGCTGAAACGGTTCGACACGAAGCACGGCGACGCCGTACTGGCCGTGGCCTCCGGTCTGCTTGATGAACCTGCCCTCGGCCTGGGCGGCCGACCGGATCGTCTCCTTGTACGCAACCTTGGGCCGGCCCACGCGGACGGCAAGCCCCATGTCGCGGGTCAGTTTGTTCTTGAGTATCTCCAGGTGCAGTTCGCCCATGCCCGATATCACGGTCTGGCCGGTCTCGCTGTCGTAACTGAACGAGAAGCTCGGGTCCTCGCGACGCAGCGTGGCAAGGGCCTCGCCAAGTTTCTGCTTGTCGGCGTTGGTCTGCGGCTCGATCGACATGCTGATGACAGGCTCGGGAAAATCCAGGCGCTCCAGGATGATCGGATGTCGCGTGTCGCACAGGGTGTCGCCGGTTATGCTGTGTTTGAGGCCTATGACGGCCACTATGTCGCCGGCCTGGGCTTCCTGGCAGGGCAGACGCTGCTTTGCGTGCATCTCCCACAGACGCGAGATGTTTTCCTTCCTGTCCTGCGTGCTGTTGAGCACTCGCGTGCCGGACTCCAGCCGCCCGCTGTACAGCCGGATGAAATTCAGGTCGCCGTGCTGGTCGGAGATGATCTTGAACACCAGGGCCGAGAACGGCTCTTGCGGGTCGCTGCGCCGGGTGACGATCTTGTCGCCGCGCAGATCGAGATGCCCCTGGACGGGCGGAATGTCGGCGGGGCTGGGCAGATAGTCTATAACCGCGTCCAGCAGCGGATGAATGCCGATATGCCTCAGGGCCGAGCCGCACAGCAGCGGGAAAGCCCGCACCGTCAGCGTCGCCTTGCGGAGCGCCGCGATAAGTTCGGCCGGCTCGACCGGCCTGTCGTGAAGATATTTCTCCATCAGGGCGTCGTCGAATTCCGCCGCCTTCTCGATCAGATCGTGCCTGCCGATCTGTGCCTCGTCGTTGTATTCAGCCGGAATGTCCGCGATCCGCAGCGTCGTGCCCACGTCGGCGTTGTCGTAGAAATAGGCCTTCATCCTGACAAGGTCTATCTGCCCGACGAACTTCTCGGCCTGGCCCATCGGAAACTGCACAAGCATGACTCCGGCGTGCAGCCGTGAGCTTATTTCATCGACGACCATCTGGAAATCGGCCCCCACGCGGTCGAGCTTGTTAATGAAGCACAGCCTGGGCACGCGGTACCTGTCGGCCTGTCGCCAGACCGTCTCGGTCTGGGCCTCGACCCCGCCTACCCCGCAGAAAACCGCAATCGCGCCGTCCAGCACCCGCAGCGACCGCTCGACTTCGATGGTGAAATCAACGTGTCCCGGCGTGTCGATAAGGTTTACGGTATAGCCGTTCCATTCCAGCCGCGTCGCCGCCGACGTGATGGTTATGCCGCGTTCCTGCTCCTCCGGCAGATAGTCCATGACGGCCGTGCCGTAGTGGACCTCGCCCATCTTGTACGTCCGGCCGGCGAAATAGAGTATCCGCTCGCTCACGGTCGTCTTGCCGGCGTCTATGTGAGCCATCACGCCTATGTTCCTGACTTTGTCCAGCTCTTTTGCCATCTGCCTTTTCAGATCAAAATAAAATAACAGTCTGTCCGCTCGTCCAAATGCGCGTCAATAGCGCAATTCCGGCGGATCATCCTTTACGGAACGTCGCCGCGGGCCGGCGGGAAATATCCCGCCCGCCGCCGGCCTTGAACCCGCGGGCTTAAAAACCGCCGCAGGCGTTGAGCAGACCGGCCCGGTTGTCTTATCTCATGCGGTCGGCGCACCCGCGCCGCCTTTTCTGAGTCCCGGCCACACTTACGACCGGGATCACCCGTCCGTTACCGGTCCGCAATGCGGATTGGCGGGCCTACACCGGCCCGTCCTTTACCGATGACGGGTGATTCAATCAACACCGCTTTTCGGCCGATGAGTTGTCCGACAGGCTAATGTTGAAAAGCCCCGGCCGTAATGGCCAAGGCCTGGAATGCCAATACTATATTAGATGCCGGCGAACTTGTCAATCGCGGGTTATTGGAAAATGCCGCGATATATCATGAGGAACAATGTCCGCCGTTTTGCGATGCGGACATCCGACGTGTGCCGCAGCCTGCCTGCAAACCATGTCGCCGCTAACACTACAACGAAACTTCCTCTGGCATGATGCAGCATCGCAGCTTATACATCTTGACGACAAGTCTGCGTAACCGCCTGAGTTTGGCTTTCACGTGGGACTGCCGTGCGCGCCGATTGCGGTTCTGCGTCTCGGTGATGATGGCGGCTGCCCGGATCAGGTATTTCTTG